>DASVGF010000161.1:0-3628 GCA_036379675.1 Gemmatimonadales bacterium
AACAGGCTCTCATCGGTTGCCCGCAGGAAGCTCGCGGAGGAAGGCCCCCCGGTCATCGAGACCGTGGGCAAGAATGTCCGTAACGGCTTGTTCTTCTACAACGGTGACACTCTCCAGGTCACCGGCTCGGGATTCGGTGGGCTGAGCGGCGTGTACCTGGCCGCGGGGGACTGCAACCAGTATGGATGCAGGATCAATCCCCACGCGGGCGCGCCGGTGGCCGTGACACCCCTCCACGTGTCGAGCGGCAGCTTTGCGTTCGTGCCGCAGGTGCACGCGCCCTACAAGAATCAGCTGTATCCCCATTTCCTCATCGTGACCAAAGGCTCGGCCGCCGACACCAGCGACACCAAGCTCGATATCGGGGCGGCTCCACCGGTTAAGAAGATCACCGGCGTGAAGCAGACCGCGGTGCGGTCCGGTCTCCGGATCGACGTCACTGGAGTGGGCTTCGACGAGGTGGACGGTGCCTATTTTGGAAACGGCACTCTGAACTCGCAGAACAACCTGCTCTACAGCATTGCCAACCGCAGCAGCACGTCGATCCAGGTCATGACCACCGCGAACTGTGACCAGCGGGGCATCCTGATGCTGCGGGAAACTCCCACCGGGCAGGGAACCCCTGCCCTCATCACGGGCGACACCCCGATCGAAGTCGCGTGCGTACCCAGCACCCCGGCGGGCTACGTCGTGAACTCTCCCAGCATGCCGGGTGGAAACACCTATGTCATGCCAGGGGAGAAGATCCTGATCCTCGGCACCAATCTCAGGTACGTGACCGGTGTGGTCGACCAGCGTAATCAGTCCCATCCGTTCACGTTTGCGCCCGGCTCCCAATCGGTGCCCGACCGGATTCAGGTCACCGTTCCGAGTGTTCATCCTGACCGAAGCCTCGCGTCGTATGGATTTCGCCTGGAGAATTCACTCACCGACCCGGTCGTGCCGGGGTCGGTGTCGGGGACGGCCATGGTGATGGCGCCTCCCCAGTGGACCAGCATTAGCCGCGGCTGGGCCGAACCAGGCCAGTCGGTTCAGGTCACCGGATCCGATCTTGCCTTCGGAAGCAAGCCCGAGGTGACCGTGGGCGGGGTGGCGGCAGAGGTGACCCAGTTCACCCAGAACTATGTGACGTTCCGGCTGGGGGCAGCCACCACGAGTGGTCCCATCAGGATTAAGCACCAGGCTGGCGCGGTCGACCTCACCGGTCCCTTCACGGGTGGCTATCCGCCAAAGAGCCATCCTGGGTTCTTCGTGGTCAGCGGGCCCTCGTCGGTGACGGAGATCGTGCGGCCCCGGCCGGCGCTCGCCACCGGCGATACCCTCCTGGTCCGGGGCCAGAACCTGGCCCGCCTCAGCGGCATCTGTCTCCTGTTGGCAGGACAAGGCACTGCTCCGGCGGGGTATGTGCCGTTCATGCGGACCTCCGGCAGCGGGCAAGAGTTCGAGGTGACCAACACGGAAATGCGGGTCGTCTTTGGTCACTCGCCGGCCTCGGTGGCTCCTGGCGCGGTGCAGCTGTATGAGCGGCCCAGCGGCTCGTCGCAGACGGTCTGCACCACCAACGCCGCCGGCATCCAATGGCCCTAGGTCCTTTTAGGAGATCCGTGTCCATGGACATCATCCGGTACTGGGTTCTCGCGGCACTCTTGGGCATAAGCGCCCCCGCCGCTCTCGTCGCACAAGACAAGCTCGTGGCCCGCGGTGGCACCGGCTTCAGCATGGCCATCGAGGGTACCCGACAGGGCATGTTTCCAGGGGGCCCGGCGGGGATCGCCGGACTCCGCTTCAGCTACGCCTTAAAGTCACCCAGGGACGTGGCGTCGGGGCAGGCGAGCGGTAAACGGCAGCATGGCCCGGTGGTGTTCACCAAGCTGGTGGGGGCGGGCTCACCGCAACTCTTTCAGGCACTGGCTACCAACGAGATACTCAAGTCAGTGGTGCTGAACCTTCCGGGCTATCTGATCACCCTGACCAATGCCACGATCAGCGAGGTCAAACAGTACACTGAGGTGGTCGATGGCCGAGCAGCGGTGCTTGAGGACGTAAGCCTCACATTCCAAAGGATCGAAGTGCAGGACCCGGGAACCCGGAGCGTGGCGGTGGACGATTGGATGGCGACGAAGTAGGAGAGAACGGCTAGAGCGCCAGCGCGAGCTGCACCCCCGCGCGCTGCACCACCAGAATCGGCGCGAGCGGCTTGTCCTGGTCCGCCACGTGGAGGGAGCCACGGAACCCGGCACGGCGGAGCGCCGGGGCCACGGCGGCGCGGGCGTCCGCCGCCGTGTTGCACTCGTGGCTCAGGTGCGCCAGCACCACCGTCCGCAGGTTGGGATGGTACAGCTCAGCCAGCAGCTCGGCCGCCGCGCGGTTGGAGAGATGGCCCGCTGACCCGGCGATGCGCCGCTGTACCACCGGCGGATAATCGCTGGTGCGGAGCTGCACCTCATCGTGATTGGCCTCTAGCACGATGGCGGTAAGTCCGCGCAGGAGATAGCGCACCGCGGTCGTCGGGCGCCCCAGGTCGTAGGCCACCCCCACGCTCACGCCCCCGCCGTCCCGCACCACGATGGCGAGCGGCTCTGCCGCATCGTGGCTGGTAGGACAGGCGTCGATGAGGAAGGGCCCCAGCTGAACCCGTGCGCACAACCCGATCGGCCGGTGCTCGGCCGCCTCACATTCCGGGGCAAGCCGCTGCCAGGTGCCGGGTGCGGTCAGCACCGGCACCCGGAGACGGCGTGACAAGCGGCCCGCGCCGCAGGCATGATCCCCGTGCTCATGGGTCAGGGCGATTCCGACCACCCGCTGCAGCTCCAGCCCTGCCACCTCGGCTCGGCGCTCGATCTCCCGCGCGCTGAAGCCGGCATCGATCAGCAGCGCCACGCCCTCCGATTCGAGCGCAAAGCAATTGCCTCTCGACCCCGAGCCCAGGACATAGAGCGTGATCACTGACGAATGCTCCGCTGGAGGGTCTGCCGCAGCGATTCCCGTCGTTCCGGGGAGAACGTCACCTGGCGCCGGCCCATGACGCGCTCGGCTACCCGGAGGAAGCCTTCCTCACTCATCCGTTCAGCACCACTGCACCCCCAGGCAAATGGCGGGATGTACTTCGGCGGCGTGGGGGTGCCGAACACATTGGCGCCGGCCGACACGACCGTGCCGGTCGCCAGCATCGTTCCAATGGCGGTCTTGGCATGGTCTCCGAAAAGCGTACCCACGTTGAGGCGGCCGGTCTCGATGCGCTCCCCCTCGACTTCGAGGCGCACCGGGCCGTAGGTGTTCTTGAGATTGGACGTCGTGGTCCCGGCACCCAGGTTGACCCAGGTCCCCACCACACTGTGGCCCACGAATCCATCATGGCTCTTGTTGGCGAAGCCCATGAACACGCTCACCGCGATCTCGCCGCGCACTCGGCACTCGGCGCCGAACACCGAGCCACGAATGAATCCACCCAACACCCGCGTAGCAGGCCCAACGTAGACGGGCCCTTCCAGCCGGGTTCCGCTGCGAACCTCGGCGCCGTGATCCAGCACGACGGGGCCGCCGCGCAGGTCGAACACCACACCGGGCTCCACCGTGGCCCGCAAAGACACCAGCTGGGCGGGATCGCCCAGTACGATGCTGCCTTCCG
>DASVGF010000162.1:0-5655 GCA_036379675.1 Gemmatimonadales bacterium
CAGCTTGCCGTTGATCCGAGCCCGGAAGACGTCGCCGGCCTTGATGTGGAGGTCGGAGGCGCCGCGTTCGACCGCCGCCTTGATGATCTTCTCCATTACCACACTCCTTCAACCGCCGTCCGGCCGCCGCGCGCCGGCAGAAACCCCATACGATCCCGCACCTCCCGCATGGTCTCGGAAGCCTGCCGGCGCGCCGCGGAGGCCCCCTCTGCCAGGATCTCGTCTACCCTCTCCGGCTCCTCCTGGAGCCGCAGAGCCCGTTCCCGGATGGGCGCGAGAGTGGCGATCATATTATCGGCCAGTACCCGCTTACAGTCGAGGCACCCCCACCGTGCCCCCCGGCAGTTCTCCGCCACCTCCGCCACGGTCTCGGGGGGTGAGAAGTATCTGTGCAGATGATAAATGTTGCAGATCTCCGGATTGCCGGGATCTTTCCGGGTGACCCGGGCGGGATCGGTCTTGGCCGGCCGGAGCTTCTGCCAGATGTCTTCCGGACTGTCCAGCAGCCCGATGGTGTTCCCCAGGCTCTTGGACATCTTGGCCTGACCATCCAGACCGGTGATCCGCTTGGCGGCGGTGAGGATCGGCTGCGGCTCCGGGAAAAACGCCTCGCCCCGGCCGAACTCGGCGTTCCACTTGCGCGCGATCTCACGGGTCAGCTCGAGGTGCTGAATCTGGTCTTCTCCCACCGGAACCAGATCGGCCCGGTAGAGCAGGACGTCGGCGGCCATCAGTACGGGATAGTTGAGCAGCCCCGCGGGAATGCTCTCGAATTTCTGGGACTTATCTTTGAACTGGGTCATCCGCTCGAGCTCGCCGAGCGGGGTGAGGGTGTTCAACAGCCACTGAAGCTCAGAGTGCTGGGGGACGTGCGATTGCACGAAGAGCGTGGCCTGTGACGGGTCGATGCCCGCAGCCAGCAGGCCGATGGCCATGTCGCGGGTCCGCTGCTGCAGGGTGTCAGGGTCGTACTTCCCGGTGATGGCGTGCAGGTCCACGATGCAGATCAGCGACTCGTAACTGCGCTGGAGGTTGACCCAGTTCTGTACCGCACCGAGCCAGTTGCCGATGTGCAGCTCGCCGGAAGGCTGAATTCCCGAGAGTATCCGTGGCATGACCGGCAAAGCTACCCTGCCTGGAGTGGGCACACAAGATGGTGTCGGCCTTAGACTTACTGCATCTGGCCCAAAGTGCGGCCACTCGCGCCGCCGAGTACCTGCGCAGGGTGGAACGCCCGGCCGACCCGGCCGGCTGGGCCCTCAAGGGCAGCCGCGACTTTGTCACCGAGGTGGATCGGAATGCGGAACGGCTGATCAGCGAGATTCTGCTGGCAGCCGAGCCCGCCGCCCGGATGGTGGGTGAGGAGTTCAGCCCCGACGTCGTGACCGGCGGCCTGGTGTGGATTGTCGATCCCCTCGATGGCACCACCAACTTCCTGCATGGGTTTCCCAGCTATGCCGTATCGATTGCCGCCGCCGTGGACGGCGTGCTCCAGGCCGGCGTGGTGCATAACGTTCCCCGGAACGAGACGCTGGTTGCCTCGCGCGGAGGGGGCGCCTGGATGGAGGGACAACGCCTCTCGGTTTCGTCCATCGGTGACCCGGCCTACGCCCTGATCGGCACCGGCTTCCCCTTTCGGGAGATGTCCCGGTTGGATCAGTATGGGGAACAGTTTTCCCGAGTTGCCCGGGCTACGAGCGGCATCCGGCGGCCGGGAGCCGCTGCCCTTGATCTGGCGGACGTGGCGGCCGGCCGGTTCGACGGCTTCTGGGAGCAGCGGCTTTCGGCCTGGGACATAGCCGCCGGCGCCCTGCTCATCCGAGAGGCCGGGGGTGTGATCACCGACTTCACAGGGCGCGAGATCGGAATCGAGCACACCGGCGTAGTTGCGGGCAATCCGGCGATCCATGACTGGCTCCTCGCAACCCTGCACGGTACCTGAGCTATTATTGGTCCCAGGTTGGAATATCGTACGCTTAGGGAGACCGGATGGATCAAATAGACACGTTGAGTGGCGATAACTCGCTGCGCGAGTGGGCGGATGCGATTGCCGCGGCCAACGCGACTCCCGCCGGAGGATCGGCAGCCGCGCTCACCTCGGCCCTGGCCGCCTCCCTCGTGGCCATGGTGGCCGGTCTTACCACCCGGCGGGAAAAGTACGCCGCGGTGCACGATCACGCCCAGGCCACCCTGGAGCTGGCGGAGCGGCTCCGCAGCGAGCTGCTGGAGCTGGCGATGGAGGATGCCGTCGCCGTGGCTGAATACGTCGATGCGCTCACGCTGCCACAGGCCACCGAGTTTGAGCGCACGGCCCGCGAGGCCGCCAAGCGGGTCACCCTGCTGGAAGCCGCTCGGGTGCAGGTAGAGCTGCTGCACCGAGCGGCGGAGGTGGCCGACCTGGCCGAATCCATGGTGGGCTCGGGGGTAGCGACGGCCATCGGGGATGCCGCCACCGCGAGCTTCCTGTCCGCCGCGGCCAGCCGGAGCGCCTGGTGGAGCGTTCGCGGCAACCTCAAGGCGACGGGACGGGCCGAGGAGGGGCGTCTGCTGATGGATACTGCGGATGCGACGCTGCGGCGGGTGGAGGCAGCGGAGCGGCGCGTGCGCGAGCTGCTGGAGGACCGGGTAGGCTAACTAGGCGGTGGTCAGGATCCGCGGCCCGTTGGCGGTGATCACGACGGTGTGCTCGAAGTGGGCCGAGAGGCTGCCGTCGGCGGTCACGACCGTCCACTTGTCCGACAGGGTCTTGGTAGTGGGACTGCCGACCGTGATCATCGGCTCGATCGCGAGCGTCATCCCCTCGAGCAACCGGGGGCCCCGCCTGGGCGTACCGTAGTTCGGTATCTGGGGCTCCTCATGGAAGCGGGCGCCAATGCCGTGGCCCACCAGCTCACGAACCACCCCGTAGCCCGCCCCCTCCGCCACCCGCTGGACGGCGTATCCGATATCGCCCACGTGATTGCCGGCTCGAGCCTGGGCGATGCCGGCCGTCAGGCTCTCCTGGGTTACCCGTAGGAGCCGCTCAGCCTCCTCGTCCACTTCGCCCACCGGCAGGGTGGTGGCCGAATCGGCGTGAAGCCCCTCCAACTGCACACCCACATCCACGCTCACGATGCTTCCCTCCTCCAGGGTCCGCCGGGGGGAGGGGATCCCGTGCACGATTTCCTCATCGATGGAGATGCAGAGGGTCTTGGGGAAGCCGTAGAGTCCCTTGAAGGACGGCGTGGCCCCAGCGTGACTCCGGATGAAGCGCTCCGCCTCGACATCGAGATCCTCGGTGCTCATCCCTGGCCGCAGGATCTCACGCATCCGGGCCAGCGTTCCGGCCACGATCCGCCCCGCGCGGCCCATGATCTCGACCTCCCGGGGAGACTTCAGGGTGATCATGCTATTTCCCAAGGACCTCGCGGACCCGGGCCGCAATCTCGGGAACTGATCCCACGGCCGGGATCCGGCGGAGCAGGTGCCGCTTCTCGTACCAATCGAGCACCGGTGCGGTCTGCTTCCGGTAGGCGGCGAGCCGGGTGGCCACTGCCTCGGGGTCGTCGTCGGCTCGCTGCTCGATGTCGCGACGCTTGGCCAAGCGCGACATGATCTCCTCATCCGACACGTCAAAAAAGAGCACGGCATCGAGCCGCCGGCCCTTCTCGGCCAGCAGGCGCTCGACCCCCTCGGCCTGGGGAATGGTGCGTACCACGCCGTCGAAGATGACGCCGCGCTCGGCTCCCGGCTTACTCAGCTCATCCCGGACGACGCCCAGGATGATGTCATCGCTTACCAGGTGGCCCGCCTCCATGACCGCCTTGGCCTTCAGGCCCAGCGGAGTGCCCCGCTTGACGGCGTCTCGCAGGAGGTCGCCGGTGGCGAACTTCGGCACCCCCCGCGCCTCCGCGAGCAGAGCGCCTTGAGTCCCCTTGCCCGCGCCGGGAGGGCCCATCAGTAGGATGTCCATGTTGCTCCGGGAAAGGTAAGAGGTGAGAGGTAAGAGGTGAGAGGGGCAAACCGGCCAGCGTCCCTCTCACCTCTCACTTCTCACCTCTCACTGGCTACATGTACCGCTGCTGCCGCCCGCGGAACTTGACTCGCCCGGTCTTCATGAAGCCGTCGTACTTTCGCAGCGTCCGGTGCTGTTCCACCTGCGCGATCGTATCCAGCAGCACGCCGACGACGATGAGCACCGACGTCCCCCCGAAGCCCGTGTTCGGGATCCCGAGCCAGTTGGAGACCAGGATGGGGAGCAGCGCCACCAGAGCGAGAAAAAGACCACCAGGGAGGGTGATTCGGGCCAGGACGCCGTCGATGTAATCGGCGGTGCTGGCGCCCGGCTTTACGCCGGGAATGAAGCCGCCCTGCTTTTTCAGGTTCTCCGCCAGGTCGACCGAATTGAAGATGATCGAGGTGTAGAAGTAGCTGAACAGCAGGATCAGGATGGCGAACGTGAGATCGTACGGCAGGTCGCCCGGCTGGAAGAAGTTGGCCAGCTCGGTGAGGACCGGGTTCTGGGTGAAGCTCGCGATGGTGCCGGGAACGATGATGATGGTCTGGGCAAAGATGATCGGCATCACGCCGGCCGTAATCAGCCGGATCGGGATGAACGTCTTCTGGCCCTCACGGATGCGGCCCCGGCCCATGACCTTGCGGGGAATCTGGATCGGTATTCGCCGCGCGGCGATGGTCATGGCCACTACGGCCGCGATGGTCAGGATCAGAATGCCCACGAACGCCACGGCGCCGAGCGGGCTCACGACACCACTCTCGATGAACTGCAGCAGCTGCAGGGTTCCCGGCCAGAACCGCTCCAGAATCGAGAAGGTGATCAGGAGGCTCATCCCGTTCCCGATGCCTCGCTCCGTGATCTGCTCCCCCAGCCACATCACGAAGATGGCACCGGTAGTCAGCGTGACCACCATAATGAGCCGGGACCAGAAGCCGGGGTTCGCGATGGCGCCGGGGATCGACTCGGTGAAGAGCGCGAAGGTATACGCCTGGGAGAGCGCGATGAACACGGTGAGGTACCGGGTCCACTGCGTAATCTTCTTCTTTCCCTCCTCGTCCTTCTGCATCTTGCCGATGGAGGGTGCCACGCCACCGGCGAGCTGGAAGATGATCGAGGCCGAGATATACGGCATGATCCCCAGCGCGAACACCGTGGCGCGCGAGAGCCCGCCGCCCAGGGCGTCGTACAGCCCGAAGAAGCCGGCCGCAGCCGAGTTGCGGATGAAGTCGGCGAGCGCGGTGACGTTCACGCCCGGAGCGGCGATGTGGGCGCCGATCCGGTAGATGACGAGGGCGGTGAAGGTGAAGAGAAGCTTTCGCTTCAGCTCCTCATCGATGGCCAGACTGGGAACGCGCGGTGCGGTCACTTACCCCTCAATTTTGCCGCCGGCCGCCTCGATCTTGGTGCGGGCCGACGCGGAAAGAGCTACGCCCCGGACGGTGTAGGACCGGTCGGCGTCGCCGGTACCCAGGAGCTTCACCGGCGCGTCGGGCTTGTTGATGAGGCCCGCCGAATAGAGCGTCTCAGGGCTCACATCGGTGGCGCTGACCTTCTTCAGGTCTTCGAGGTTGACCACCTGGTTTTCCACCCGGAACGGATTGGTAAACCCGCGCTTCGGGAGCCGCCGGTACATCGGCATCTGGCCGCCTTCGAAGCCC
>DASVGF010000163.1:0-5457 GCA_036379675.1 Gemmatimonadales bacterium
GTTCCCCCTTACCGCTCACGCTTGTCCTAGTTCCGCTTACGCTTTTCGGTTTCTCTCCCGCTCACGCTTGTCCTAGCCCCGCTTACGACTTCCCGTCTCCCGTCCTGGTCAACAGCACCCCGGTAATAATGAAGAGCGCCCCGATGCCCTGGAGCGGGTGGGGACGCTCACCCAGCATGAGCCAGGCGCCGAGCACGGCCACCAGGGGGGTCAGGCACATGTAGATCGCGGTGCGGGTGCCGCCGATCGCCTTCACACTCCGGTTCCAGAGGAGGTAGGCTACCACCAGCGAGAGAACCGACGCGTAGCCCACCGCGAGCCAGGCTGCCAGATCCACCCCGCTCCAATCCATCCGCAACGAGCCGGGCAACCCCGCGAGCACCAGCCCGGGGGTTCCCGCGAGCGTGGTGATCGTGGTGACGCGCAACGGGCTGACTTGGGCCGCCACCCGCCGAAGCCCGATGGTGTATCCCGCCCAGAAGAGCACCGCAAGCACGGTGAGGATGTCACCCATCAGATTCTGGAGATCGAACTCCACCCCCCGGGTGGCGATCACCAGGAAGACTCCCAGCGTTCCGAGGGCTATCCCCCAGCGCATCCGGGTGGTGATGCGCTCGAGGCCCAGCACACCGGCGAACACGGCGACCACGGTGGGAACCGTAGACAGGATCAGGGCGCTATTGGTGGCGGTGGTCTGGGCCAGGCCCACGGTGAACGCCAGCTGGTAGCAGGTATTGCCCACCACGCCGAGCACGATCAGCAGCTTGAGCGCACCGGGGGGCAGTTTGGCGGGGCCCTCGACCGCGCGGAGCACGGCCCCCAAGAGGAGACTCGCGATAATGAAGCGGACCGCCGTGAACGGGAGCGGCGGAATCTGATCGAACGCTGTTTTCGTGACGCTGAAGTTCAAGCCCCAGATCAGGCAGACCAGCAGCATGCCGGCGTCCTGGGCGGTCAGGGCGGGGCGGCGGGGCTGCGGGGCAGCGGGGCGGTCGGTTCTTTCGGTAGAAATGGTTGTCGGCATCGCGCTAAAGAGTAATCACAAGGTGACCAACTGCCCTGCTGCCCCGCGGCCCATCTGCCCCACTATCTTCCCCCCATGTCTCAGTCCAGCATCCGCAACTTCTGCATCGTCGCCCACATCGATCACGGAAAATCCACCCTGGCCGACCGGCTCATCGAGGCCACCGGGGCGGTCGAGAAGCGGCAGATGCGGGAGCAGCTGCTCGATACCATGGATCTCGAGCGTGAGCGCGGCATCACCATCAAGCTGAACGCGGTGCGGATGAGCTACACGGCCAGGGACGGCACGGCCTACGAGCTCAACCTCATCGACACGCCGGGCCACGTGGACTTTACCTACGAGGTGTCGCGCTCGCTGGCCGCGTGCGAGGGCGCCATTCTGGTGGTGGACGCCTCCCAGGGCGTGCAGGCGCAGACCCTCAGCAATCTTTTCCTGGCCATGGATGCCGGGCTCGAGATCATTCCGGTGCTCAACAAGATCGACCTGCCCGGCGCCGAGCCGGAGCGGCGGGCTCAGGAGATCATGGACCTCATCGGAGCCAAGCGGGAGGAGATTCTCGCGGTCTCCGCCAAGGAGGGCACCGGGGTCCCCGAGCTGCTCGAGGCGGTGGTGGCGCGAGTGCCGCCTCCGCGCGGACGAGACGACGCCCCGCTTCGGGCCCTGATCTTCGATTCCTATTACGACCGGTACCGGGGGGCGGTGCCCAGCATCCGGGTGGTGGATGGCGCGGTGCGGGAGGGGATGGAGATCGTGTTCGGCGCCCACCCCGACGACGTGCACCACGTGGACGAGGTGGGATATCTCCAGCTGGGCCAGCATCCGACGGGCGAGCTGGTAGCCGGGGAAGTGGGCTACCTGGTGGCGAGCCTTCGCGACGTGCGGGACGCCCGGGTGGGCGACACCATCCTCGACGCCGCCCACCGCGCCACCGAGCTGCTGCCCGGCTACCGGGACGTGAAGTCGATGGTGTTTGCCGGCGTCTACCCCACCGATTCGGAGCAGTACGAGGGGTTACGCGACGCCCTGGAGAAGCTGCGGCTCAACGACGCCAGCCTCCACTACGAGCCGGAGTCGTCGACCGCGCTGGGATTCGGGTTCCGCTGCGGCTTCCTGGGCTTGCTCCACATGGAGATCGTGCAGGAGCGGCTGGAGCGAGAGTTCGATCTCGATCTGATCACCACCGTGCCCACGGTGGAGTACCACGTGTACAAGACCGACGGCGAGATGCTGCTGCTGGAGAATCCCAGTCACCTGCCCGACCCTGCCGAGATCTCCCGGATCGACGAGCCCTACGTCAAAGCGCGGATCATGGCGCCGGCCGAGTACATCGGCGGCATCATGAAGCTGGGCCAGGAGCGGCGCGGGGTGTACAACGGCATGCACTATATCGACCCGACCCGGGTGGAGTTCGACTTCGAGTTCCCCCTGGGCGAGATCGTGCTGGACTTCTACGACAAGCTCAAGTCGCTGAGCCGGGGCTATGCCTCGCTCGACTACGAGGCGGCCGACTACCGCGAGTCCGACCTGGTCAAGCTCGACATGCTGATCAACGGCGACCCGATCGACGCGTTCAGCGTTATCATCCACCGGGACAAGGCGCAGGAGTGGGGCCGCAAGGTGGCGGAAAAGCTCAAGGAGCTGATCCCCCGGCAGCTCTACCAGGTTGCCATCCAGGCGGCCATCGGCAACAAGGTCATTGCCCGCGAAACCATCTCCGCCTTCCGGAAGGACGTCCTTGCCAAGTGCTACGGGGGCGACATCACCCGTAAGCGCAAGCTGCTCGAAAAGCAGAAAGAGGGGAAGAAGCGGATGAAGCAGATCGGCGCGGTGGAGATTCCGCAGGAGGCGTTTCTCGCGGTATTGCAGGTGGATTGAGGAGGTGAGCGGTGAGCGGTGAGCAGTAAGCGGGCGAACCTCGAGACGGCAGCGGAGTCGGCCGAACAGGCCCGCCCACCGCTTACCGCTGACCGCTCACGCTGTTTAGTCATCCAGACCGCCTTCCTGGGCGACGTGGTCCTAACCACTCCGCTGCTCTCGGTGCTGGCCGGACGGCATGGGCCGGTGGATGTGGTCACGACCCCGTCGGCTGCCAGCCTCTTGGAGACACACCCGGCAGTGCGCTCCGTGATCCGGTACGACAAACACGGGGCGGCACGGGGGTGGAGCGGCTTCCGGCGGCTCGCGGCCGACCTCAGGGCGCGCCGGTATGACACCGTGTATCTCCCGCACCGTTCGGTCCGGTCGGCCGCGCTGGCGCTCTTCTCCGGCGCGGGCGAGCGCATCGGGTTCGCCGGCACCGGGGCCGCAGTGTCGTATACTCGTCGGGTACGGCGTCCATCCACCGGCCACGAAGTGGAGCGGCTGCTCAGTCTGGCCGGCGGGGCGGAAGCCGCCCCGGTGTCCCTCGGACTTACCGCCGCCGATCACGAGCAGGCGGAACGCTGGCTCGCGGCGCAGGGGATGAAACCGGGGTTTGTCGCGCTGGCGCCCGGCTCGATCTGGGCCACGAAGCGGTGGCCCTATTATCCCGAGCTCGCTGCCGCGCTCGATGCCCCGGCGGTGATCGTCGGGGGGACGGACGATGCGTCGCTGGCGGAGGCCATCATCGCCCGGGCGCCGGGGCGAAGTGCGACGGCGGCCGGGGCTCTGGGCCTGCGGGCTTCGGCAGCCCTGATCCAGCGTGCGGCCGTGCTGGTCACCAACGACTCGGCGCCGCTTCACCTCGCCACGGCCGTCGGAACGCCGGTGGTGGCCGTGTTCGGACCGACCGTTCCGGATTTCGGGTTCGGTCCTCGGCGCAGGGGAGATATCGCCCTGGGCCACGCCGGGCTGGCGTGCCGTCCTTGCTCGAGGCATGGCCCGCAGCGCTGTCCCCTGGGCCATCACCGCTGCATGCGAGACCTTTCGGTGGAAACAGTAGCGGCCGCGGTCACAGCCGTGGCAAGTGCGGAGGAGCCAGGTGCGTTTTGTCCTCGGAATTGACATCGGTGGAACCAATCTGGTCGTCGGCAGCGTGGCGGAGGACGGGTCGCTGCTTCATGCGGTGGGCAGTGAGCCAACCGATGCCGAATCGGGCGAGCGGGCGGTCGTCGATCGGCTGATCGCGTTGGCCCAACGCACCATCGAGCAGACCAGGCGGGACCACCGTACTGCGGAGTTCATCGGCGTCGGCGTCGGGGCGCCGGGGCCGCTGGACACTCACCGCGGCATCGTGCTGCTCACCCCCAACCTCGGATGGGTGAACATGCCGCTGCGCCAGATCATTCACGACCGGCTCAACCTGCCGGCGTCCCTGGACAACGACGCGAACTGCGCCACCCTGGGCGAGTGGTGGAGGGGCGCCGCCCGCGGTACCCGGAACGCCATCGGCATCACCATCGGCACCGGCATCGGCGGCGGGATCATCATCGATGGGAAGTTGTACCACGGTGCTTCGGACTGCGCCGGCGAGATCGGCCATACCACCATCGACACCGAGGGCCGCCGCTGCAAGTGCGGGAACTATGGTTGCCTCGAGGCCTACGCGTCGGGTCCGAACATCGCGCTCCGGGCCTGCGAGGAGCTGAAGGCCGGGGCGGAGAGCCGGCTGCCCAGGTACGTGGGCGGCGACCTCAAGAAGATCACGGCGCAGACGGTCTATCAGGCGGCACACGACGGCGACAAGCTCGCCATGGAGGTGGTGAACGACACCGCCAAGTTTCTGGGCATCGGCATCGCCAACCTGCTGAACATCTTCAATCCCGAAGTTGTCGTGGTCTGCGGCGGCGTGACGCTGGCGGGCGACCACCTGTTCACCCCGCTCCGCCGGGAGGTCGCCCGGCGGGCATTCAAGCCCGCGGTGAGCGTCTGCCGGATCGTCCCGTGCGAGCTGGTGGGAACCGCCGGTGTCTATGGAGCGGCCAAGGCGTTTCTGGACCAGGCGGGACGGCATTGATGCGGATCGGCATCCTTGGCTCGCTGGTCTGGGATCTCATTTACGGCCGTGACGCACTTGCCCCTCCGATGGAGGAGTGGGGCGGCGTTGCTTACGCGCTGGCGGGCCTGGACGCGAGCCTGACGCCGGACTGGGAGATCGTTCCCCTGATCAAGGTAGGTCGCGACCTCAGCACCGAGGCCCAGCAGCTCCTCCGGGGTTTGGCGCGGCTGACGCCCGGCGGGCGGTGTGTGGAAGTGACCGCGCCCAACAACCGGGTGGTGCTGCACTACCAATCCTCGGAGCGGCGCTGCGAGCGGATGGCGGGCGGCGTGCCGGGCTGGACCTGGGCCGAGCTGGGCCCAATGGTGCGCGATCTCGACGCCCTTTACGTGAACTTCATCTCCGGTTTCGAGATGACGCTGGGCACCGCCCAGGCGCTCCGACGCGGCTTCAAGGGACCCATCTACGCCGACCTCCACAGTCTGTTTCTGGGGATGCAGCAGGACGGGATGCGGAT
>DASVGF010000164.1:0-8464 GCA_036379675.1 Gemmatimonadales bacterium
ATCCGTTGTAGCACGGAAGTATAAGGGGGTTGCTGCCCGGCCCGCAATGGGATAGCATCCGCACCAAATGACCTCCCTCCCCGAGCCCCAGGCCGGCATCGTGCGGGTAGGCCCCTTTGCCGGGTTCTACCAGCGGTTCGAGGAGTTGATCGCCGGCTCCAACCGGATGGTCCTGTACTTCATTCATTCGCGGCGCTGGCGGGAAAACCACAATGAGGCCATCAAGGCATTCCTCGCCCGGAAGGACACCGCCCTCGAGATATTCCTGCCCGACCTGGAGAACCACGAGCTCATGTTCTCCCTGTCGCGGCGGTTCGAGGACGGTCCCCTGACCCCCACCCTGGTGGTGGACGCGTACAGGTACTGCGCCCGACTGGCACGGGAGTACGGCAAGCCCACCGACATCTGGCTGTTCAGCCGCTATCCGTCGTACTCGTTCTACCAGTTCGACCAGCGCGCCGTGCTCGCCTTCTACTCCAATACCGCAGCCAAGAAGGACATCCCTGCCTTCGAGGTGAGCACCGACGGGTTGCTCGGGAAGTTCCTCGCCACGGAGATCGACGATCTCAAGCGGGAATGCCGCAGGCGCGCGCCGGAAGAGCTGGAGAATGTCGTGGCGGCCGCTGATGTGGATACGTCAGGGGGGTAAATGCCCCTGAACGGGCTCGCAGATCCGCGAACGGGTCGCGCCGATCGGTGTAAGGGTCGCGCAGACCCGTGTAGGGCCCCCCCAGATTGGTGAAAGGGTCCCGCTGATCGGTGTGAGGGCCGCGCAGATCGGTGAAAGCGGTCCGCGGATCCGTGAAAGGGACGCGCAGATCCGCGAACGGGCCGTCTCCATCCGCGAAAGACTCACACAAACATCCGACAGGGCTCAGTAGATCCGCGTCAGCATCACACAGATCCGCGAAAGGGTCGCGCACACCGGCGAACGGGTCGTCTCCATCCGCGAAAGAATCGCGCATACCGACGACAGCGTCTATTCGATCGCCGTGAGCGACCACTTTACCGGCGACAGGAGGTCCCTCCAAGCCCGCAGCGTCCTGTTTATCGACGAACGACCCGACCACATCGGGAGGAGCCTCCATCCCATAACCGCCAGCGGCCAACTGATCCGTGGCAGGACCTCCCTCCAACGCGGCAGCGTGGTGTTTACTCGCGAAAGACTCCACCACACCGGCGAACGGGTCGCGCACACGCCCGCCAGGGCTCAAGACATCAGCGACAGCGTCGCGCAGATCGGGGACAGAAGACTCAAAATCCCACATCAAACTGATGTTGGGTTGTGGCCCCCTCACTTCGCTCGGGGTGACACCCGCTCACCACTGACAGGGCCCGGCAGATCGGCGTCAGTCTCGCGCAGATCGGCGACAGAAGGCTCAACATGCCCACATCAAACTGATGTGAGGCTCTGGGCCCCACGCTTCGCTCGGGGTGACACCGGCTCACCGCTGACAGGGCCCGATAGATCGGCGTCAGTCTCCTGCAGATCGCCGAAAGAGGGCTTCGTTCGGGGTGACACCCGCTCACCGCTCACGCCCGTCCTAGTCCCGCTTACCTGGAGAGAACTAGGCCCCGAAGAGCCGCCTGATGTCGTTGGAGAAGGCCAGTCCCATCAGGAGAATGATCAGCACCAGCCCGACCGTCGTCAGCCGCTCCCGCACCTTCATCGGCAGCGGACGCCGGATGACCGCCTCGGCCAGGAGGAAGAGGAACTGGCCCCCGTCCAGCACCGGAATCGGCAGCAGGTTCAGGATGGCCAGGTTGATCGAGATCAGCGCCATGAAGCCGAGGAAGGTGTCCAGGCCCAACCGGGCACTCTCTCCCGCGAGCTGGCCGATCAGGATAGGCCCTCCGACGGTGCTCCCCGAGATCCGTCCGGTGAAGAGCCCGCGCACCGTGCGGACAATCTGGGTGGAAGCCCGGATCGTTGCCCCCCAGCCTTCCGCGACCGCCTCGGTCAGCGACAGCGGTTCCGAGATGAATCCGGTTCCCACCGCCACCCCGATCCTGCCCACGGCGCGAGGCTTGTCGTCGGGCCCGGGGATGGAATCCACATAAGGGGTCACCTCGAACGTGCGCCGTTCCCCGCCTCGGGCCACCACGACTGCGAGCTTCTCCCCTGGACTGCCCTGCAACAGCTCCAACAGGTCGTACCACTGCTGCACCGGACGCCCATTGACTGCCACGATCGTGTCGCCCTCCTCGATGCCGGCCCTGGCTGCGGGCTTGCCCGGCAGCACCTGGCCCACGACCGGGGCCCGGAAGGGCTGAAGCGCCTGGGCGGAGCGGAGCCGCTGCTCGAGGGCATCCGGATGGATGGGGAGCACCACCTTCGCCCCGTCGGATAGCTCGAGCCGCACCTCAGGCTCCGGTGAGTTCACCATGGACGACACGACCTGGTCCCACGACGCGACCGTATCGCCATTCACGCGGATGATCTGCGCGCCGGGGCGGATCCCCTTCAAAGCCTCCGCCTCGGCCGGTACCGCTTCCTCGACCACTCGGCCGACGGTGGTGACCGGGTCGATCTGGCGGCCGTTCTTATAGGCGAGGAAGGAGAAGACCGCCCAGGCAAACAGGGCGTTCATGGTCACGCCGGCCAGAATGACGACCATGCGGACCCAGACGGGCTTGGCCTCGAATACCCGGTCGGGAGGGACCTGGGCCGCGGGGGCGCCGCCCTCGAGCGCGCTGCTGCCGATGTCCTCTTCCCGGCTGGCCATCTTGACGTAGCCACCCAGCGGCAGCCACGAGACGGAGTACTCCGTCTCGCCCCGGCGGAAGGTGAGCCATGGGATGGGGGACCCGAGGCCAAGGGAGAACCGGTGGACGTAGATCCCGGCCCACTTGGCGGCGATGAAATGGCCGGCCTCGTGCACGAAGATGAGCACGCCCAGAACGACGATCAGGGCCAACAGGGTCAACAGCACTCTTGCCTCACACTCTGCCGGGCCTGCTCGCGCGCCCACCCGTCCGCCGCCCGCACCGCATCGACGGAGCTGGCGGGACCGGGGGTGTGCGCGTCGAGCACCCGCTCGATGGTGTCACTGATCTGTCCAAACGGAATGGCGCCTTCGAGGAAAGCGGCCACCGCAACCTCGTTGGCCGCATTGAACACTGCCGGCGCCGTGCCCCCCAGCTTGCCGGCCGCGATCCCGAGCGCGAGCGCGGGGAAGATCTCCGTCCGCACCGGCTCGAAGGTGAGGGGCCCGGCCGCAATCGGGTCGAACCGCCGCACCCCGGCATCCGGCAGCCGGGCGGGATGGGTCAGGGCATAGAGAATCGGCAGCTCCATCGACGGAAAGCCCAGCTGGGCCAGCACGCTGCCGTCGTGGAATTCGGTGAACGCATGCACGATGCTCTGGGGATGTACCACCACTTCCAGCGCCTCATACGGGAGGCGGAAAAGATAGTGGGCTTCGATCAGCTCCAACGCCTTGTTGGCGAGGGTGGCGCAGTCCACCGTG
Organism: Gemmatimonadales bacterium; assembly: GCA_036379675.1. Taxonomy (GTDB): domain Bacteria; phylum Gemmatimonadota; class Gemmatimonadetes; order Gemmatimonadales; family GWC2-71-9; genus CAVVWJ01. The sequence continues at coordinate 3,471 of DASVGF010000164.1, forward strand.
ATCTTGTTCCCCATGCGCCAGGTCGGGTGCTGCAGGGCTTCCTCCACGGTGGCCGACCGGACCTGGTCCGCGCTCCACTCGCGAAAGGGGCCGCCGGACGCGGTCAGGATCAGCCGCACCAGCCCGTCGTGGCGTCCGGTGACGCATTGCAGGACCGCGCTGTGCTCGGAATCGACCGGCACGATCTCACCGCCCCCGGTACAGGCTGCCTGCGCCACGAGGTCCCCCGCCATCACCAGGGTTTCCTTGTTCGCGAGGGCCACCCGCTTGCCCGCCCGGAGTGCCGCCAGGGTGGCATCCAGGCCGGCCGCACCCACCACCGCATTCACCACGATATCGACATCGGGGTGGGTTGCGGCGTCTACCAGCACCTGGGGGCCGGATGGCCAGGGCCCTTCGCCCGCGCAGGCCAGCCCGGCGAACGTGGGCCGCCACTCGGCAACCTGGGCCGCAAACTCCTCACGATTCCGCCCGGCCGTGAGGGCCACCAACCGGAAGTGGGCGCGCTGACGGCGCAGGACATCCAGCGTGCTGCGCCCGATGGAACCGGTTGACCCCAGGAGGGCAATTCCCCGTTGGGCTGAGTCCATCAGATGATCCCGAACCAGCGGTACATCGCGGCGGCCGCGGGAATCACGAAATAAAGCGAGTCGAAACGGTCGAGCACGCCCCCATGTCCCGGAATGAGATGGCTGGAATCCTTGACCCCCGCCTCGCGCTTGAACAGCGACTCCACCAGATCACCGATCTGTCCTACTACCGACAGCACCAGCGCGATGATCACCAGCTGATCCAGAGGCACCCGGACACCGACGCGAGGAAACACCCACGCCGCGAACACCGGCGCCACGAGAAGGCCGCCCACCACGCCGGCTGCGCTACCCGAGCGGGTCTTCCCCGGACTGACGGCAGGCGCGAGCCTGGCCCCCCCCAACGCACGGCCGCCGAACATCGCGGCGGTATCGCAGACCCAGGTGACGACGAGGGGGAAAAAGACCAGCCAGGCGCCGGCCCAGGAGCGCTCGGGATACTGGGCGTGACGAATCCCGATCAGGAAGGCCGGCAACGCGCTGGTGTACGCCACGGCCAGCATCGTGACCGCGGCTGCCGAAAGCGGCTTCTCGGCCGGCGAGCGGGCGGCGAGCACCCAGGTCAGGAGCCCCATGATCCAGAAGGCCGCCAGGTAGGGCCACGCGGGCAGCAGGAAGGAGCGGACGTCGGGAGCCGCGAGGGTGGCATACACCATGGGCGCGAATGCGGCCGCGGTCGCGTACCCCAGGGGCCGGGCGGCGCGGATACCCTGGCGGGCGGCCAGATCGAACAGCTCACGGGCGCCCAGCGCACCGGCGATGGCCAGCAGCAGGGCGAGCGGCAACCCGCCGTACCAGACTGTGGCCAGCGCGAGCGGGATGGCCACGACGGCGAACCCGACCCGGCGAACGAGATTCGAATCCATCAGACCGGGACGCGCCCGAACCGGCGGTCGCGCCGCTGGAACTCCAGAATGGCCTCGAAGAGGTGGCGGCGGGTAAAGTCGGGCCAGAGGACCGGGGTGACATACAGCTCCGCGTAGGCGAGCTGCCAGAGGAGAAAGTTGGAGATCCGCATTTCCCCGGAGGTACGAATCAGCAGGTCGGGATCGGGCCACTCGGCGGTGTACAGCATGCGGCCCACGGCTTCCTCATCGATGTCGGCCGGATCGAGCCGGCCGGCCGCGGCCGCCTCAGCCAGCAGCCGCGCCGCGCGGGCGATCTCGGCCCGGGCACTGTACGAGATGCAGAGGTTGAGGGCGAGCGCCTGGCCGCCGGCCGTGATGGCCATGATCCGCTCGACGGCCTCGCGCGCGGCCGGCCCCAGCCGGTCGAGGTGGCCCAGAATGCGCACCGACACGCCCTGCGACTTGAGCTCGTTGGCCTCACGGCCGATGTATTCCTCGAGGAGCTTCATCAGCGCCTCGATCTCGCCGGCGGGACGCTGCCAGTTGTCCTGGCTGAAGGCAAACAGCGTCAGCACGCCCACCCCGGCCTCCAGACAGCCCTCCACTACTTCCCGCACGGATTTCATTCCGGCATGGTGGCCCAGTGGCCGCGGCAGCGAGCGGCCCTGAGCCCACCGGCCGTTCCCGTCCATGATGACGGCCACGTGGGCCGGCACGGCTCCGTGAACCCGCAGACGCTGAAGCAGGTCGTGGCTCATACCGTCAGACTTCCAGGATCTCCGCCTCTTTGGCGTGGATGAGGCCTTCGATCTGCTTGATGTGATCGTCGGTGAGTTTCTGGATGTCTTTCTCGGCATGCCGCTTGTCGTCTTCCGAGATCTTTTCGAGCTTCTTGACCTTGGAGAGCGTGTCGGTCCGCGCGTGGCGGATGGCGATGCGTCCCTCCTCGCCCAGCTTGTGCACCACCCGCACCAGATCTTTCCTCCGCTCTTCCGACAGGGCCGGTAACGGCACCCGGATCAGGTTGCCCTGGGTCGCGGGATTCAGGCCCAGGTCCGACTCACGGATGGCCTTTTCGATGGCCTGGCTGAGCGACTTGTCGAACGGTTGCACGGTGAGCAGCCGGGGCTCCGGGGCGGCCACCAGGGCGACCTGATTCAGGGGCACGTGGCTCCCGTAGGCGTCCACCCGCACGATATCCAGGAGGGAGGTACTGGCCTTGCCGCTGCGGATAGAGCTGAATTCCCGCTTGGTGCTCTCGACCGCCTTGTGCATCAATTCCCGGGCATGCTTGGTCAGTTCAGGGATGGTGCTCATCGGACGATGGTCCCCACGTCCGGGTCGCCCTCAAGCACCCGCTTGATGGCGCCGGGCTGGTTGATGTTGAAGACCACAATAGGAAGCTGGTTGGCCTTGCAGAGCCCGAACGCATTGGCATCCATGACCGCGTAGTTCTTGATGATGGCTTCCTGGTAGGTGACCTGGCGAAGGAGGGTGGCCTTGGGATCTTTCCGGGGATCGCTGGTGTAGATCCCATCGACGTTCGTGGCCTTGAGGATGACCTGGGCCTCGATCTCGAGCGCCCGCAGCACCCCGGCGGTATCCGTGGAGAAGAACGGGTTGCCGGTGCCGGCGGCAAAGATGATGAGCCGCCCCTTTTCCAGGTGGCGGATGGCGCGGCGTCGGATGTACGGCTCGGCCACCGACTCCATCCGGATGGCGGTCATGACCCGGGTGTTGACGCCGATCTTCTCCAACACGTCCTGCAGGGCCAGCGCATTGATGACCGTGCCCAGCATGCCCATGTAGTCAGCCGAGACCCGATCCACCCCTTCCTGGCTGGCCGCCGTGCCCCGGATGATGTTGCCGCCGCCCACGACGAGCGCCAGATGGACGCCCAGGGAGTGCACCGCCTTGACTTCGCGGGCAAATCCCTCGACGGTCTGGAAATCGAGGCCAAAACCCTTGTCGCCGCCCAGCGCCTCACCCGAAATCTTGAGCAAGGCGCGGGTGTAGGCCAAAGCCATCAGACTTCCCCGATCTTGAACCGCGCGAACCGCCGGACCGAGATGGCCTCGCCCAGCTTGCCGGATGCCTCCTTGATGAGCTGACCCACGCTCTTCTTGTCGTCCTTGACGAAGGGCTGCTCCGTGAGCGTCCGCTCGGCGACGAATTTCTTGAGCTTCCCGTCGACGATCTTGGCCCGGATGTTCTCCGGCTTGCCCTCCTGCGCCACCTGCTCCTCGGCGATGCGGCGTTCCCGCTCCAGGAGGTCCGCCGGAATATCCTCCGGGTTCACGCCCAGCGGGTCGGCCGAGGCCACGTGCAGCGCGATGTCGCGCGCGAGCTGCTGGAAGTCGTCGGTGCGGGCCACGAAGTCAGTCTCGCAGTTGAGCTCGACCAGCGAGCCCACCTGCCCGTTGTGGTGCAGGTAGCTCACCACCAGTCCCTGCGAGGCCACCTTGCCGGCGCGCTTCTCGGCCTTGGCGATCCCCTTCTTCCGCAGCAGCTCAGCGGCTTTGTCCATATCGCCGCCGGTCTCTTCCAGGGCTCGCTTGCAGTCCATCATGCCGGCGCCGGTGCGCGCCCGCAGCTCACTCACATCCTTCGGGGAAATCGCTGTGCTTGCCATGGTCTCCAACCGGTTCGTTCTCAGGGGTGAATAGTAAAGCCGCCGCTCAAGGCCTGCACGGGCCGAGAGCGGCGGAAAACTGCCAAGTCGGGCCGGCGCCTACGCGCCTTGATCGCTCACCGCCCCGGGCGCGGCGGGCTCCGCCAGGCTCTCGGAATCGGCGTCGGTTTTGAGGCGGGCCGCGATGGCCTCCGGCTTGGGCCGGCGCTTGCGGCGGGGCCGGCGGCGCTTGCGATCGGCATCGGCATCGCCTTCGCTGCCCGAATCGGTGCTGTAGGTCTCCGCATCGAGGTCCTCGGTGATCTCCCGCATCGGCATCTGGGCCCGGGATTCCTTGATCACATCGGAGAGTGCGGCCGTGATGAGCGAGACGGAGCGAATGGCGTCATCGTTGCCCGGCACCGGCACGGTGATCACGTCCGGGTCGGCATTGGTGTCCACGATGGCCACCACCGGGATGCCGAGCTTGTTGGCCTCGGCGACAGCGATCTTCTCCTTCTTGGCGTCCACCACGAAGAGGGCACCGGGCAGCCGGCCCATGGCCTTGATGCCCTCGAGGTTGCGGCTCAGCTTCACCCGCTCGCGCTCGAACAGCAGCTTTTCCTTCTTGGTGTAATTCTCGAAATCGCCCTCGGCGGCGCCCTGCTCCAGCTCGCGCAGCCGGCGGATCTGCTTCTTGAGCGTCTGGAAGTTGGTCAGCATGCCGCCCAGCCAACGCTCGGTCACATACCACGCTCCGCAACTCTGCGCTTCGGCCTGGACAATGGCCTTCAGCTGTTTCTTGGTACAGACGAACAGGACCCCGTCGCCCTTGAGCACCACGCTCTTGAGCAGCTCCTGGGCCTTGTTGATCTGTCGGAGAGTCTTCTGGAGATCGATGATGTAGATCCCGGAGCGTTCGGCGAAGATGAAGCGCCGCATCTT
>DASVGF010000165.1:0-8393 GCA_036379675.1 Gemmatimonadales bacterium
AGAGGTGAGAGGTGAGAGGTGAGAGGGTACCCTTGAAACTACTCCCAGCCAAAATTCCGGCCGGCCCCGGGCTACTGCTCATCCGGAGTGTGCTCGCGACCGCTGGCCTTCTCAGCTCGTACCTCTCCCCTCTCACCGCCCAGACACCGACCGCCTTTGCCGCTCTGCGGGACTCGCTGGCCGCAACGTTCGATACCGCTGCACTCCGTACCCTGCTCCGCTCCAGCCGGCGAGACGAGAAGGCCCACCCCGAGGACCTTTCCGCGGCACTCCGGTCCGGTCTCCTGGCATTTCGGCTCGGTGAGCTGAAGGCGGATCCCGATTTCAGTGAGGCGCTCTCCCGCTTCCGCGAGGCCTCCCGACGGGCGCCGGGCCGGCCGGAGCCCTGGCAGGGACTGGGCCTGTCGGAAACCGGCCGCTCCCGCTGGGAGATGAGCGAGAGCCTCAACCTCGGCAGCCGGGTCGGGCTCAAAGCGTTGGAGCGGGCGGCAGACAACTACCGGCGTGCCCTCTCGGCCGACAGCACCTACCTTCCGGCGGCGCTGGCCCTGTCCCGCATCGAGCTGTCCCTGCTCGACACCAGCCGTATCGCCGGGGCCCGGGATGCCCTCCGCCGCACCGCAAGAGGCCTGGCCCCCAACCCGCCCGACCTGCTGCTCGCGCTGGGGCGGCTGGAGCGGGCCGCCGGCACCCTCGACTCGGCGCATCTCGCGTTCGAGCGCTATGCCGTGATCGGGCCCAACCGGGCGCTCGGCCTTCTGGAGCTCGCGCGCACCCGTCTGGCCCTCGGGCGGGCGGACGGAGAGGCGCCCTACTACGACGGCGCCGGCATGGACGACCCCGATGCCAGAGCCGGCTACGAGGCCGACCTTCAATACCTGGCTCCTGACTCTGTGATGTGGAACCTTCGAGGGCTCGACGGACAGGCCCGTGCGGCCTACCTCCACCGCTTCTGGACCGATCGGGACCGGCTCGAGCTGCGCCGTGACGGGGAGCGGCTGCGTGAACACTACCGCCGCGTGGACTACGCCCGCCGCAACTTTGCGCTCACGATCAGCCGCCGGTTCTACGGTTGGCGTGATGCATACCGGTCCGGCAGCACCGAAGTGGATGATCGGGGCATCATCTACATCAGGCACGGCCAGCCGAGCCAACGGGTCCGTCCATTCATCTTTGGCGCCATGCCCAACGAGACCTGGCGCTACGATCAGGCCGAGGGCGATCTGATGCTCCATTTCAGCTCCGGATGGGATTCCGACGGCGGGGGAGATCTTTACGACTACCGGCTGGTCCAGAGCGTGCTCGACCTCCGTGGTGCCGCCGACGCGCCGCCGGACCAACTGCTCCTCTCCCGGCAATCTCTGTCACCCGCGTATGCCAGGATGCTGAACTGGGGCACGTATGGCGCCGCAGGCGCTCGCAGGCTGGAGCGCAGCATCGGGCGGGCGAGCATCGCGGTGGCCACAAGGAGCGACAGCTACGAGCTTCAGTTCGTCCGCAAGCTCAACGTCGTCGCCGACCTCATTGCCGTGGGACAGCGGGACGGCGCCAGTCTGGCCCACCTGGTGTTCAACATTTCCCCGGACAACACGTCACCAGTGGCAGCCCTGGGAGGAGTGAGCTATCCCCTGCGCGCTCGCCTCGTAATCCTGGACCAGGACGACCGGTCGGTGGCCCGGCTGGACACCACGTTCGCCATCCGGGTGCCCGCACCGGCTCGCCGCGGCGAGTCTCTGGTGGGCAGGGCGGAGGTTATGCTGCCTCCTGGTACCTGGACCTACCGGGCATCGGTCCAGCAAGGCGATAGCGCCGGGGTGGTGCTGCCCCGGGACTCGGTGTGGGTTGCTCCCAGCGACGGAGTTGCGTTGTCGCTGAGCGATATTGCGCTGGGCTCCGGTGTGGGTTCGGCCCGGTGGGTGACCGATGTGGCGGATACCGTGTTACTTGCCCCCTCCGCGAGCTTCCGCATCGGCTCCGATGTGGAGGTCTATTACGAGGCCACCGGCGCCGGCCCGGGTGCCGTCTACCGCCACGAGATCAGCCTGCTTCGGGCCGAGGAAGGTCGCTCCAGGCGGCAGAGGCCGCCCCTGGTCACCCTGGCGTTCGAGGAGCGGAGTCAGACCGATGTCATCCGGTCCCGGCGCACGGTGAGTCTGGATCGCCTGAAGAAGGGGAGTTACCTGGTGGAGGTGAGGGTCAATGCGCCCGACGGAAGCTACCAGGTGCGGCGTAGAGCCCTCCGCGTAACCGACAAGTGAGCGGCGCCTTCCATGTTCCGGTTATTGCAGTGGGTCATTCCCATTCGATGGTAGCGGGGGGCTTGGAGCTCACGTCGTAAACCACCCGGTTGACCCCGTCTACCTCGTTGGCGATGCGGTTCGATACCCGGGCCAGCACTTCGGGAGGAAAGGCAAACCAGTCAGCCGTCATGCCGTCGCGGCTGGTGACCGCCCGAAGGGCAATCACCTGATCGTAGGTGCGGCCGTCGCCCTGGACCCCGACCGATCGGATCGGCAGCAGCACCGCGAACGCCTGCCAGATGTCGTCGTACAGGCCGGCGGCGCGAATTTCCTCCGTATAAATGTGATCGGCCCGGCGCAGGATCTCGAGGTTCTCCGGGGTGACATCGCCCAGGATCCGGATGGCCAACCCCGGCCCGGGGAAAGGATGCCGCCCCACCATCTCCTCCGGCAGCCCCAGCTCGCGCCCAACCTGACGCACTTCGTCCTTGAACAACTCCCGGAGCGGTTCCAGCAGCTTGAACGGCAGCCGCTCCGGCAGCCCGCCGACATTGTGGTGGGTCTTGATTGTCACCGACGGCCCGCCCAGGGGCGACAGCGACTCGATGACATCCGGATACAGCGTGCCCTGGACCAGGAAGCCCACGTCCTTCCCGACCGTTCGGGCCTCGGCCTCGAACACATCGATGAAGGTGTGGCCGATACGCCGCCGCTTCTCTTCGGGATCGTCCACCCCCGCCAGCTTCTCCAGGAAGCGCTCGCGGGCATCCACTACTCTCAGGTCGATGCCCAGGTGGCGCCGGAAGGTCTGCTCCACCTGGTCCCGCTCGTGCAGCCGGAGCAGTCCGTGATCCACGAAGATGCAGGTGAGCCGGTCGCCCACGGCGCGGTGGACCAGCACCGCCGCCACCGAGGAATCGACCCCGCCCGATAGGCCGCAGATGACCCGCTGGCTGGGCCCCACGATCTCCCGGATGCGCGCGACCTCGATGTCTACGAAATGACCCGGCGTCCAGTCGGGGGTGGCGCCGCAGACCTCGAACAGGAAGTTGTTGAGGATCTCGCCGCCCCGCGGCGTGTGGGCCACCTCGGGGTGGAACTGCACTCCGAAGAGGGGCCGGACGGTGTGCTCGAAGGCGGCGATGGGAGAGTTATGGCTGGAGGCGGTGACCTGGTACCCGGGCGGAGGAACGTCCACGTGATCTCCGTGGCTCATCCAGACCGGGGTCTCCTCACCGGCCCCAAACCCGCGGAACAGGCGTCCGCCTTCGACCCGGAGATTGGCCCGCCCATACTCGCGCCGGTTGGCCCGGGTGACGTTCCCGCCCGAGAGGTGCGCCAGCAGCTGCATACCGTAACAGAGGCCCAGCACCGGAGTGTTCAGCTCGAGCAGCTTCGGATCGGCAGTGGGAACGTTCTCTCCGTAGACGGAGTTGGGTCCACCCGAGAGAATGATGCCCTTGGGCTTCCACGCCCGGATCCAGTCTACGCTTCGGGTCGGCGGATGAATCTCGCAGTACACGTGGGCCTCCCGCACCCGGCGGGCAATCAGCTGGGTGTACTGGGACCCGAAGTCGATGATGAGGATGCCGTCGTGATGCGGTGTTACCACGCAGGACCCATTTCCTCGGATGCGAACAAGCTCTCCACCCGCTCGCGGGGCCGGGCGACCCACCATTTGCCGTTATCAGCCATGATCTCGGGCGGCCGCGGGCGGCTGTTATAGTTGGAGGACATCACGAAGCCGTAGGCTCCCGCGCCCAGCACCGCCAACCCGTCGCCCGCCTCGAGCCCGGGGAGGGTCCGGTCGAGGGCGAGGAAGTCACCGGTCTCGCACACCGGCCCTACGACGTCCACCCGGCCCGCCGGCCGGTCTCGTTCTTCCAGCTCGACGATCTCGTGGTAAGCCTGATAATGGCTCGGCCGCACCAGATCGTTCATCCCGGCATCGACCACCACGAATTCCTTTCCGCCCGAATGCTTGCGGTAGAGCACCCGGGTGAGGAGCACGCCCGCGCTACCGACTAGAAAGCGGCCGGGCTCGAGATACACCGTGAGGCCAGCCGGCGTCAGCAGGGGCAGCACGGCGGCGGCGAACGCCTCCGGATCGATCGCGTTCTCGTCCGAATACCGGATGCCGAGTCCGCCGCCGATGTCGAGAACCTGAAGGGTATGGACGCCGGCGGCCTTGAGCCGCTGGACCAGCTCCAGCAGCAGAGCAATGCCCTGGCGAAACGGAGCCGTGTCCATCAGCTGACTGCCGAGGTGCATGGCGATGGTCGTGAGCTCGAGCCGCGGGTGGCGCAGGACGTACTCGGCTGCGCCAACCACCTGATCGGTGGGAAGACCGAACTTAATGCCGCTCTTGCCGGTGGTGATGTACGGGTGGGTGTCGGCGGTGACGTCCGGATTGACCCGAATACCGATCCTCGCAAGGACACCTGCTTCCTCCGCCAGGCGTCCCACCAGCTCCAGCTCCTCGCGCGACTCGATATTGAGGTGTCCGACGCCGGCCGTAATAGCCGATCGCAGCTCTTCTGCGGTCTTCCCCACCCCGCTGAACACGACGTGCTCCGCTGCGAAGCCCGCGGCCAGAACCCGGGCCAGCTCCCCGGAGGAGACGATATCGGCTCCCGCTCCGAGATCGCGCAGGATTCGGAGTACGGCGAGATTGCTGTTGGCTTTCACCGCAAAGCAGATCCGGTGAGGCACCGGTGCCAGCGCGGCATCGAGTGCCTGGAACCGGCGACGGATTGATTCGGCATTGTAGACGAAAACCGGGGTCCCGACCTTCTCCGCAACCTCCACCAACGACACCCCCGAAAGCATGAGCGTCCGGCCCTTACGCTCCAGGCCCGCATCAACGAATAGCGGAGGCGTGCTGGCCGCCCCGCTGCCCCGCCGCCCCGCCGCCCCGCTCAATACGCCTTTGCCCACACGGCCTCGGCCACGCTCGGCCGCCCGCACCACATGCATTGCGTGGGCGCCACCGGTGAGCGGAACTCTTCGTCGGGCAAGACGCGGATAGTGGCCTTGGTCTGCTCCTTGATCTCGGCTTCGCATTCGCCACGGCCGCAGAACCCACCGTAAACCAGGCCGCCTTCGTTCTCCATCCTGGCGATGAACTGCTCCTTCGTCGCCCCCCGCACGCTGGCCGCCTCCCGCCTGGCCTTGGCGGCCTCGAACAGGTCGGACTGGAATTGATCCATCACGGTGGCGAGCCGTGCGGCCAGGCCGTCCATCGGCAGGCTCTCCTTCTTCCCGCCGGTCCGCCGGGCCAGGACCACTGAGCCCGAGGCGACGTCGCGCGGTCCGACTTCCAACCGGAGTGGTACTCCCCGGCCCTCCCATTCGTAGTACTTGGCGCCGGGCTTCATCCCCTGGCGCGCGTCCACGTGGACGCGAATCCCACCCGCGGCCAGGTCCTTCCGGAGCCGCTCGGAGGCCTGCAGCACCGTCGCACGCTCCTCGTCCGTCTTCCAGATCGGGACGATCACCACCTGGTACTGCGCGAGCTTGGGTGGGCATACCAGGCCGGCGTCGTCGCTGTGGGCCATGATCAGCGCGCCCACCAGCCTGGTCGAGACGCCCCAGGAGGTATTCCACACGTGATCGAGGTCGCCGTTGGCGGTCTGGAAGGTGACTTCGAAGGCGCGGGCAAAGTTCTGGCCCAGGTTGTGGCTGGTGCCCGCCTGTAGGGCCTTGTTGTCCTGCATCAGCGCCTCCAGGCTGTAGGTCCGGAGCGCGCCGGCAAACCGCTCGCTGTCGGTCTTACGCCCAGTGACTACCGGCATGGCCATCCACCCCTCCATGAAGGTGCGGTAGACGCCCAGCATGCGGCGGGCCTCTTCTTCCGCCTCCGCTTCGGTGGCGTGCGCGGTGTGGCCCTCCTGCCAGAGAAACTCGGTGGTCCGGAGGAACAGCCGGGTGCGCATCTCCCAGCGCACCACGTTGGCCCACTGGTTGATCAGGATGGGGAGATCGCGGTAGCTCTGGATCCACTTGGCATACATCGCGTAGATAATCGTCTCGGATGTCGGCCGGATAATCAGCGGCTCCTCCAGCTCCTTGCCCCCGCCGTGGGTCACCACCGCCACCTCGGGCGCGAACCCCTCCACGTGCTCCGCTTCCCTGGCCATGAAGCTCTGCGGGATGAAGAGCGGGAAGTAGGCGTTCTGGTGGCCGGTGTCCTTGAACATCTGATCCAGGGCCCGCTGCATCTGCTCCCAGATGGCGTAGCCATTCGGCCGGATGACCATGCACCCCCGCACCGGGCTGTAGTCCGCCAGCTCGGCGCGGGCGATGATTTCATTGTACCAGGCGCTGAAGTCGACGGCGCGTGGGGTCAGGGCCTTGTCAGCCATGAATGCGGGCCTTGATGATGTCTACTGATGAACTAAGAGGTGCCATTTCCTGCGAACCGGTGCGGTGGTCCTTTATGACGATCTCGCCCCGGGCACGCTCGTCGGGACCTACTACCGCGGCCAGGCGGGCGTTGCGGGCATCGGCCAGCTTGAGCTGTTTCCCGACCGCCTGCGGGCTCAGGGCATACTCCACCCGCAACCCGGCATCCCGAAGCTGGTGCGCCAATGCCTGCACGTGCGGGAGGTCTTCTGCGGTAATGAAGGCCAGAAAGACATCGATGCTCGAGGCATCGGTGGGAATCAGGCCTTTCTCTTGAAGCAGCTCGCCGAGCACTACGTCGCCCATGCCGAAGCCGACTGCGGGCATCGACACCCCGCCGACCGCGTCGAGCAGGTTGTCGTACCGGCCACCGCCGCAGACGGCCCGGAGTGTCCGGCCGGCGTCGAACAGCTCGAAGACGACGCCTGTGTAGTAGGCGAGCCCCCGCACGATGGTGAGATCAACCTCGACGAAATCGGCCAGCCCCATCGCCACCAGTGAGGCGTAAGCCTCCCGCAGCGGAGTCGCCACCCCGACAAGGTCGGGCGACGTCCTCAGCTCCTGGTCCAGCTGGTCCCACCCGCGGATCCTCGCGACGTCCGTGAGGTCCTGGACGGTGGCCGGCGACAACCCGGCAGCTCCGGCGGCGAATTCTTCGATCTGCTCTTTCCGCAGTCGCTCCACTTTATCGATGAAATCGAATGCCTTTGGCATGGCCGCGGCCGGCACGCCGCGACGAGCCAGAATCGCCGTGAGAACCCGCCGGTCGGAAAGTCTCACGCGCACATCCGTTGGACCTAGCCCGAAGGCCCGCATGACGTCCACCGCCAGCGCGATCATCTCCGCATCGGCCAGCGGACCCGGCTCTCCGATCAGGTCGCAGTTGAGCTGGAAATGCTCTCGAAGCCGCCCCCGTTGCTGCCGCTCGTAGCGGAACAGCTGGGGAATCGAGAACCAGCGGATGGGCTTCCGGAGCTGATTGGCCTGGGCCGCAACCATGCGGGCCAGGGTGGGCGTCATCTCCGGCCGCAGCGCCACGCTGCGGTCGCCCTTGTCGGTGAAACTGTAGAGTTGCCCCACGATTTCCTCGCCGCTCTTGGCGGTGTACAGATCGAGCGGCTCGAGCGGCGGCCCATCGTATTCCTCGAACCCGTAGCGGGTGGCCACCGTACGCCAGGTTCGGAAGATGTGGGCACGGAGCGCGAGATCGTCGGGGTAAAAATCACGAAAGCCCGGCAGGGCCTTGGGTTTCATGGGGGGAGTATAAATGGGTAAGGCGTGAGCGGTAAGCGGTGAGCGGTAAGCGGGTTATAGACCTGTCCTCCACTTAAGCAAACCCAGCAGCAGGCGCTGGCTTCGACGATTTTGGGCAAGCAGGCGCTCGGCGACGCCGGGCGATATCACCTGCGCATCCAACGCTATCTCGAGCAGTTCTCCTGTTTCGACTGCCGAGCCATAGGCAATCGATAGATGACGTGTAAAGGAAGGGGAATTGGCGTAAGCATACCCTTCCGCGATGTTAAGCTGGACAGAGAGCGAGGCTCTCTGCAACTGTGAAAACAGGGCCGCCGCATAAGGCTTCCAGTTGTTGCGACTCACATCGAGCGTGCCCAGGACCACAGCCCGAGCCTCCTGCCACGCTTTCAGTGACCGATGATCACGCACGGCACAAAATACTCCACCGGTATGCGCTTACCGCCCAAGCAATTTTGCGCCAGACGTGCCTTTCCCGCTTACCGCTCACTGCTT
>DASVGF010000166.1:0-2478 GCA_036379675.1 Gemmatimonadales bacterium
GAGGCTATCGTGGGGAACTCAACCGGTCTCTCACTGGTTCTATTGGGGTTCAAATCCGTTTAGACCAGTCCTCTTCGTGGCATGGACGGTGCAAACCCACCGCCGACCAACCTGTGGGACTGTCATTTCGCCCCGAAGTCATCGGGCCCTAAGGAGTAAGTAGATGGCCGAAAGACTGACGTTACCAGTTCTCCCGCTCCGGGAGGTGGTTCTCTTTCCGGGTGTCACCGCGCCGATCGGCGCGGGGCGGCCGGCCACGCTGCGCGCCATCGAGGCCGCGCTGACCACGCCCGACCGGCTGGTCTTCGCCGTGTCCCAGCGGCAGAACGTCGAAAACGTCAACCCCGAGGTGCTCTACACCATCGGGACGATCGCGCGCATCGGCCAGCTCCAGCGCGGGCTGTCGGGCATGCAGCTCCTGCTCCACGGCGAGCGGCGCGGCATCGCCATCCACTATTCCGACAAGGAGGGTTACCTCCAGGCCGTGGTCCGTGAGGCTGAGGAGATGCTGCCCCTGAACGCCGAGGATGCCGCTTTCGTGGCGCTCCATCGCGAGGCTCGCACCCGGGCCGCGGAGCTGGGCCAGAAGTCGGGACTTCCCGATGAGGTGGTGCAGCAGGTGCTCGCCGGCGTCAACGAAGCCGGCAAGTTCGCCGACCTGGTGGCCGGCTATATCGACATCACTCCCGCCCAGCGCCAGATGCTGCTCGAGACCCTGAGTGTGGAGGAGAGACTGCGTCGCGTGCTGGTGCACATGCAGCGGCAAATCGGTGTGCTCGATGCCCAGGAAGACATCAAGTCCCAGGTCCAGGAGGAGCTGGGCGAGCGACAGCGAGAGATGTTTCTGCGCGAGCAGATGAAGACGATCCAGCGCGAGCTGGGCGAGGGCGACGAGCGGGACGATCTCCAGGAGCTGAAGGAGACCCTGGCGGCGCTCGATCTGCCCCCCGAGGCGCGGAAGGAAGTGGACCGCGAGTTCGGCCGGCTCAGCCGGATCGGACGTGAGTCCATGGAGTCGCAGGTGATCCGGACCTTCCTCGAGAACATTGCCGAGCTGCCGTGGAACGAGCGGAGCAGGGAGCACCTGGAGCTACCCGAAGCGCAGCGGATTCTCGATGAGGACCATTACGCGCTGGGCGACGTCAAGGACCGGGTGCTCGAGTTTCTGGCCGTGCGCCAGCTCCGGCTGCAACTGGAGCAGGCGCGCGCGCGCGGGGACGCGGCTAACGGAAACGGCATCGCCCACGCGGAGCGGGAAGACGACAAGGCCGTCGAGGCTGCGCACGGCGAGTCCACCGCCATCCCCCAGGCAACCGCCACCGTGCCGCCGCCCAACGCGCCGGTCAAAGGCAATGAGGACGATCGTACGGCCAAGGGTCCGATTCTCCTGTTTGTTGGCCCTCCCGGGGTGGGCAAGACCTCGGTGGCCAAGTCGATCGCGCGAGCCATGGGACGGAAGTACGTCCGCATCTCGCTCGGCGGCGCACGCGACGAGGCCGATATCCGCGGCCACCGCAGAACCTATGTCGGGGCCATGCCTGGCCGCATCGTCCAGGGAATGAAGCAGGCAGGTACCAAGAACCCGGTGTTCCTGCTGGACGAAGTGGACAAGCTGGGCGTCTCCTTCCAGGGCGACCCGGCAAGCGCGTTGCTGGAAGTGCTCGACCCGGCGCAGAACGACACCTTCGTGGATCATTACCTCGGGGTGCCGTTCGACCTGAGCGAGGTGCTGTTCATTGCCACGGCCAACTTCATTCAGAACATCCCCGGTCCACTGCTGGACCGGATGGAGATCGTGGAGTTTGCCGGCTATACCGAGCGGGAGAAGCAGGAGATTGCCCGGAAGTACCTCATCCCCCGGCAGTTCACCGAAAACGGGGTGAGCCCGGAGCAGCTCACGATCACCGACGACGCGCTGTCGGAGGTCATCACCAGCTACACCCGCGAGTCCGGGGTGCGCCAGCTCGAGCGGGAAATCGGCCGGCTGGCCAGGAAGGTGGCGCGGAAGATCGCCGTCGGTGAGGCCCAGAGCATCACCATCGACCGCGAAGCAGTGGACGATCTGCTCGGGCGGCCCAAGGTGCACCCGGAGAAGATGGCCCGGGCCGACGAAGTCGGAGTGGCCACCGGGATGTACTATACGCCGACCGGCGGCGACATCATGTTTGTCGAGGCGTCCACCATGCGCGGTAAGGGTGAGCTGGTCCTCACCGGCCAGCTGGGTGACGTGATGAAGGAGTCGGCCCGGGCGGCCTGGACCTACGCGCGGTCGCACGCGGCCGCGCTGCAGATTCCGGACGACATGTTCGACCGCGATATCCACATCCACGTTCCTGCCGGCGCCATTCCCAAGGACGGGCCGTCGGCGGGTGTGACCATGGCATCGGCGGTGGTCTCGGCGCTCTCCGGCCGGGCGGTTCGCCACGATATCGCCATGACCGGAGAAATCACCCTTCGGGGGCGGGTGCTTCCCATCGG
>DASVGF010000167.1:0-6173 GCA_036379675.1 Gemmatimonadales bacterium
CAGGCCCACGCGAACCGCCTCCAGCGCGGCCAGCGGCGCCGGGTAGTGCCCGCCGGACTTTTTGAGCACCTGCTTCCGGGCGGCCCGGTAGACCAGCTGGCGGCCCGGAGACGTGCGGTCGAGTATGAGCCCGGCCAATCCTCCCTTCCGCGGGCGGACGGGCAGGCCGTTGCGAGCCAACCGGTCGGCGGCGGCCAGGGCGGCCTGCCGAAGGATGCTGCGGGGGACGACTTCGTCGACCAATCCGAGCCTCAAGGCGGAAGACGCGCGCTCGGTCTTGCCGGTGAGGATCATGTCGAGCGCCGCCCGCGCCCCGATGAGGCGCGGCAGTCGCTGGCAGCCGCCGGCGCCCGGAATGAGACCGAGCTGAACCTCGGGCAGACCGAGCTGCGTCTTGGGATGGTCGGTGGCAATCCGGTAATGGCAGGCGAGGGCCACTTCCAGTCCGCCGCCGAGGCAGGCGCCGTGGATGGCGGCCACCACCGGTTTCTGGGAGGTTTCCACCCGGCTCACCGTCTCCTGTCCCTCGAAGCTCAGCCGCTCGGCCGCATCCTGGGAGGTGAGCGCGGTGAATTCCTCAATATCGGCTCCGGCAATGAAGGTGTCGGACTTTCCCGAGATCAGCACCACGGCGCGGACGGCGGGGTCGTCCTTGAGGCGCGACAGCAGCGACTCCATCTCCGACTTCACCGCGGCGCTGAGCTTGTTGACGGGCTCGCCCGGCAGGTCGAAGGTGACGACCGCTATACCGTTCTCGATGGTTGTCGTGAAAGCTGACATTGATCCGATGGTTAGGGTCGCGAGTCGCGAGTCGCGAGCCGCTCCGATGTCCGACCCGCGTTCGATTCGTGACTCGTGACTCGTGACTCGTAACTCATTTCCGCTCCAGGACCATCGCGTAACCCATCCCCCCCTGAGCGCAGATCGAGATCAGCCCGAACTGCACGTCGCGCCGGCGCATCTCGTTGGCCAGGGTGGTTACCAACCGCGCGCCGGTGGCCCCAAAAGGGTGGCCGATGGCAATCGATCCGCCGGCCACGTTGGTCCGCTCCCAATCCACCTCGCCCACGGGGGCCGGAAGGCCGAGGCGATCCGCCCAGGCCTG
This sequence comes from Gemmatimonadales bacterium, assembly GCA_036379675.1. Classification (GTDB taxonomy): domain Bacteria; phylum Gemmatimonadota; class Gemmatimonadetes; order Gemmatimonadales; family GWC2-71-9; genus CAVVWJ01. The sequence continues at coordinate 1,106 of DASVGF010000167.1, forward strand.
CGAGCCCCATGCCTGCACGTTGGAGAGTACCTGCGCGGCAAAGGCCTCGTGGATCTCGACCAGGCCGAGGTCGCGCCACTCGAGCTCCGCGCGCTCGAGGGCCTTGGGCACGGCGAAGACCGGGCCCATCAGCAGCTGCCACCCGGGGTCCACTGCGCTGACCGCATAGCTCCTGATATAGGCCAGGGGCTCGTGCCCCAGGGCCTTGGCCTTCTCCTCCGCCATGAGCAGCACCGCGGCGGCTCCATCGGTGAGCGGCGAGGAGTTACCCGCCGTGACCGTCCCGTAGCGGCGATCGAACACCGGCTTGAGCTTGGCCAGCGCATCGAGGGAGGTATCGGCACGGACCCCGTTGTCCGCGGTAATCACCTGGTCCATCTCGGGGCCGCCGAACCAGGGGGCAATCTCGGCGGTCAGCCTCCCGTCTGCCGTGGCCGCCGCCGCCCGCTGGTGGCTCCTGAGCGCGAGCTGGTCCTGGTCCTCCCGGCTGATGCCGTTCTCCTTGGCCATCTTCTCGGCCGACTGGCCCATCGTCTCGCCGGTGGAAGGCTCGGCGATAGCGGGGGTCACCGGCACGAGGTCGCGCGGGCGCACCCGGGCCATGGTGGCCACCCGACCGCCGATGCTCTTGGCTTTGCTGGCGTCCACCAGTACCTGGCTGAAGCGCCGCGAGTGCATGATGGGAAGATCCGAAAGCGACTCGACGCCGCCGGCGATGATGGCATCAGCATGGCCCAGAAGGATCTGGTCGGCCGCGTTGTTGATGGCCTGGGCGGCGGAGGCGCAGGCGCGGTTGATGGTGTACGCCGGGACGCTGGGCGGGAGCTGGGGGAGGAGACTCACTTCCCGGGCGACGTTGGGGGTCAGCACCGACGGAACCACCTGGCTGAACACCACCTCGTCGATCTCCCGGCCGTCGATCTCACTGCGAAACAGGAGCTCGCGCGCGGCGTGGCGGGCTAATGCCACCGCGGAGACGTCCCGGAAGACGGTGCCGCTCTTGGCGAATGGAGTACGGACGCCGGCGACGATAGCCACCCGGCGGCCCCGGCGGGAGTCGAGCATGTCCTCTTTGGGTGAGAAGTGAGAGGTGAGAAGTGAGAAGGGAGGGCCAGGACCGGATGGGCCCTTCCCCTCTCACCTCTCACTTCTTACTTCTTACTGCAAGCACGCTGGCCACTGCCCGCCATCGGCCGGAAGGGACCGCCTCGAACACCTCGCGCCCGTGTACGACCGTGAGGGGGGCAACCAGGCGGGCCAGTTCGCCGTTACGCAGCAGATGGCGCTCCGATGTGGGGCCCCATCCCGATTGGCGCTGCGCCTCGAGAAACGTCTCCATCATGAGCCAGCCGCCGGGCGCAACCAGCCCCAGGATTCGTGGCATGCTGGCCCGGTCAAGATAATTGAATACCAGAACCGCATCAAAATCGCCGAGCTCAGGCCACGGCCCTTCGAGATCCGCCTGCCGCCACTCCACCGAGAGGCCCGCAGCGGCGGCTCGGTCACTCGCCACGGCCAGCTTGGCCGGGTCTCGATCGATGCCGATCACGTGGGCGCCAAGGGCCGCGGCCGCAAGGCCGTGCCGGCCTTCCCCGCAGGCGAGGTCCAGCACCCGCATCCCGGGCCGGATCACATGACCATGCCAGAAAAACCAGGTACTGGGCCGGGCAGTCCTCGTGAGGGGGCCCAAGGTCACGGCAAACGCTCCATGGAACGCGCTGCGCTGCACCAGCTCACGGCGCAGCCGGCGGATCTACTGGTCATCGGAGGCGGTATCAATGGGGTGGGCATCGCCCGGGACGCGGCGATGCGGGGGCTGGTCACGGTTCTGGTAGAGCAGAACGACCTGGGGTCCGGCACCAGCTCGCGGTCGAGCCGGCTGATCCATGGCGGCCTCCGGTACCTCGAGCAGGGTGAGTTCGGCATGGTGCTGGAGGCAAACCGGGAGCGACGCACTCTGCTCCGGATAGCCCCGCACCTCGTCTGGCCCCTTCCGTTCATCTTCCCGGTGCATCGGGGCGACCGCATCTCGCGGTGGCGGCTGGCGGCGGGCATGCTCCTCTACGAGATGCTCGCCTTGTTTCGCAATGTGCGCGCCCCCCGGATGCTGGGCAAGCGTGGCGTGCTCGAGGCCGAGCCGATGCTGCGTGACCGGGGCCTTCTGGGTGGAGCGCGCTACTACGATGCCCAATGCGATGACGTCCGGCTGGTGGTGGCCAACGCCCGGTCCGCCATTCACCACGGCGCGCTGGTCGCCAACTACACGGCCGTGGTGGGGCTCGAGCGCACTGCGGGGCGGGTGGTCGGGGCCCAGGTGGAGGACCGGCTCACCGGCGAGCGTGGCGTGATTCGGGCCAGTGTCGTCGTCAACGCCACCGGGCCATGGTCGGACCGGGTGCGGCGGCTCGAAGACGCGGGGGCGGCCCCCTTGATCGGGGCCACCAAGGGCGTGCACGTGGTAGTGGATCGTTCGCGGCTGGACCATCATGACGCGATCGCGTTTACCAGCCCCATCGACGGGCGCGTGATGTTCGTTCTCCCCTGGGGCGATCTCTCCTACATCGGAACTACCGACACCGACACCGCGGAAACGCCGGATGAGGTGAGCGTATCGGCGCACGATGTCGTGTACCTGCTCCGGTCGGCCAACGCCCGCTTTCCGAGCGCGAGGCTCAGCATCGAGGACGTGCGGGCGAGCTGGGCCGGGCTTCGACCTCTGGTCCTGGATCGCGCCCAGCGAATGGCGTCGAACCGATCGCGCGAGCATACGATCGTGCACGGCTCAGGGGGGATGCTGACCGTGGCGGGGGGGAAGCTCACCACCTACCGATCGATGTCGGCAGAAGTGGTGAACCACGCGATGCGCGAGCTCAAGCACCGGGATGGGCGCCGCCGTTCCGCCGAAGCGCGGACCGATGAGGAGCCGCTGCCAGGGGGCGAAACGGCCGACCTCAGCCAGTTTCGCGAGCGCGGGCTCGAGCTCGGCATTCCAGCCGCGAGCGTGACCCATCTGCTCAGGCATTATGGCACCGAGGCGGCCGGCATTTTCAATCTCGGCGGCGCCGACCGCCGCCTGCTCCAGCCGCTCTCGCCGCCGCACCCGGCCATCGAGGCGGAGGTGGTCCACGCGGTACGGCGGGAGCTGGCCCAGACCGTGGAGGACGTCCTGGTCCGGCGCTTCCATCTGTTTTACGAGCATCCGGAGCAAGGCGGTCCCGCCGCCCGCCGGGTGGCGGAGCTGATGGGTGAGGAGCTGGGATGGGACGAGCCCCGCATCGAAGCCGAGGCGGAGCGCTACCGCAGCTTCCTCAGCGCCTCCCCGCGCTACTCGCCCAGGTAAGAGCCGCTACCGCACTACAATGCGCCCCCGCATGCCCACGGTCGGTGCGCCATGCTGGGTGCAGTAGTAGACGTAGGTCCCGGCCGTCGGGAAGGTGACAGGGCCATAGGTGAACGGCTGCGCGGTGGTGGTGCTGCTGGCGAAGCTGGGCGAGCCGGAGGACGTCACATCGTGCGGGTTGGTGGCAAGGGCGGCCCAGGTCCATGTCACCGTGCCTCCCACGGCAATGGTATCCACCGCCGCGTTGGCGGTACCGTTTCGGACACTGAGGAAGTTGTCGTTCCGGACGGTCACGCTGGCGCTGGCGGGGGGCGGCTCCGGGACGAGCGCCGTCGCACCGAAGGTGAGCGGCGATCCCGTGAGGCCGTTCGACTCCGCCACGATGGTAACCGGCCCCGCAACACTGCCCAGGGTGACGGTGACCTGTGAGATCCCGGCACTGTTGCTGGGGACGCTGGGCGCCGAGACGCTGGCGCCGGTAGCCGACCAGCTCACGCTGGTTCCCGCGACCGGATCGCCGCTCCCGTTGGTGACTTTGGCCTGGAGCGGCGACGCGAGCTGGGTGTTGGTCTCGCCGCTCTGGCCGTCGCCCCCGGCAATCGCCAGCGTCGTCGCAGTGTTGTCGGGAGGCGGATCCATTCCGCCCCCACCCCCGCCGCCACACCCACTGGCAAGAACGGCCGTCCCCAGCAGAAGCGGGACCAAGGACTTTTTCGAGAGGCTTGGCACGAGGACCTCATCGGCCTGCGCTGAAGGATGATCTTACTTACGTTATCTTTCCATCACTTTCAAGTCGGGAATGTTTCGTGGATCCAAACGTATTCGAAACCGCCAATGCGGGGTTCGCCCAGGCGATGTACGAGGAGTTCCTCCGGGACCCGGCCGCGGTCGGACCGGAATGGCGGCGCCTGTTCGAGAGCGGGGTGGTCGGGGAGCGGGGCACCGGGGCGGCCGGGCCGCGGGGCCGCGGGGCGGCGGGGCCGCAGGGCCGCGAGGCAGATGGTCAGGCAGGGGGTAGGGAGGAAGGACGCCCCAGCGGGGCAGCCAGAGGCACAGAATCAGGGTCTCCGGGTGGGCTAGCGGCTTCCGAGCCCACCGGTGTAGTGCAAAGTCTTGCACCAGAAACCTCTGCCCAGCCGCCCACCGCCCAGAGGGCACCCGGCCCCGCTGCCCAGCCTATCAAGGGCCCCGCCGCCAAGCTGGTGGCCAACATGAACGAGAGCCTCACCGTTCCCACGGCTACCACCTTCCGGGAGCTTCCGGTGTCGGTGTTGGAGGAACGGCGGCGCAAGCTCAACTCTGCCCTCCAGGCCGCCGGGAATCCCAACAAGATCTCCTTCACCCATCTGATTGCCTACGCAGTCGTCCAGGCCACCCGCCGACACCCCGTCATGAGCCATACACTGGCCATGATCGAGGGCCAGCCCCACCGGGTCCAGCCGGAAGGCATTGCCCTGGGCCTGGCGGTAGACGTGCAGCGGAAGGATGGAAGCCGGGGTCTGGTGGTGCCCGTCATCAAGCGGGCGGAAACCATGGACTTCGCGGCGTTTCACCGGGCGTACGAAGGCCTGGTGGAGAAGGCGCGCACCAACAAGCTGATGCCCGATGATTTTGCAGGCGCCACCATGTCGCTCACCAACCCGGGTGGGCTCGGCACGGTGGCCTCCGTGCCGCGCCTGATGGCGGGTCAGGGCAGCATCATCGCGGTAGGCGCCATCGGGTACCCGG
>DASVGF010000168.1:0-6790 GCA_036379675.1 Gemmatimonadales bacterium
CGGCATTCCTCGTTCCCGCAGCGCCCGCTCCAGCTCACGCACCGGCTCGTCGATTCCCTCCGGTGTCAACTGAAACGTTCCGAAGTGCATGGCGATGCTCCGCCGCGCGGCGAGATCCAGGTGGACCCGCACCGCTTCAGCCGGATTCATGTGGATGTCCTTCATGAACCAGCGTGGCTCGTAGGCTCCGATGGGCACCAGCGCGAGATCGATCGGGCCCAGCCGTGAGCCGATCTCCCGGAAGTGGGGCGCGTACCCCGAGTCTCCGGCATGCAGAATCCGCTGCCCGTCGATCTCGACCAGGAATCCACCCCACAACGCCCGGTTCCGATCGAAGGGGCCGCGGGCCGAGAAGTGCTGAGCGGGTGTCACCGTGATCTGCAGGGGGTCGGGGGCGGTGGACTGCCACCAGTCGAGCTCCTCGATCCGGCGGATTCCGGCCGAACGCAAGAGGCGGCCGTTACCGAGCGGGGTCACGAACCGGGGATGAAACCGCCGGTCGATCCGCCGCAGGGTGCCGAGATCGCAGTGGTCGTAGTGATTGTGACTCAGGAGCACGAGCGAGACGGGCGGCAGATCGTCGAAGCGCACCCCCGGCGCCCGGACCCGCCGGGGCCCCGCGAGCGGAACCGGGCTCGCCCGCTTGTAGTACACCGGATCGATCAGGACGTTGGCGGCCGCGGCCTGAAGGAGAAACGACGAATGCCCGATGAAGGTGACCACCACCTCGCCGCGCGCGGGCGCGGGCGGGCGCCGCGGCTCGACCGGAACCTCGGCGGGCCAGGGGGTACGCGGCGTGCGGATGAGCCGCGGCAGCATCCGGAACGGCTGCCCGTTGGCGCCGGTCGGATTGAAGAAGCGGCGGCCGTCGAAGTGATCGCTGGGAAGTGCCATGGCAGGGACAATAATGCTGGCGGGTTCGCGGTGTGACCTGATCCGGCTTAGAATGAGTGGCACGCGGCCATTTTCGATCTGGACTCGACGGAGCGCCGCTTCTCGATACCGCCGCCCGTCCCTGCTCGTCCTTGAGGCCTGAATGGCGTGGAGACCTGATGCGATCGCTCGCCGTAGCCGCTCTCTGCCTTGCCTCGGTACTACAGGCCCAGACACCTCCCCCGTCGTCGGCGCCGTACCGGGGCAAGCAGATCCCCCACGAGCCGGGGTTCCGGGTGTTCATCGTTCCCGATATGGAGGGGATGGGGAGCGCGGTGGACATCCGGGAGGTCATTGCCGGCAACGAGGGCGAGCGCTTCAAGCATCTCACCAGCCCTGATTACTGGGACCGCTTCCGGCTCCTGCTCACCCAGGAGGTGAACGCCACCATCCGCGGCGCGCGGCTGGCCGGCGCCCGGAGCTTCGTGGTGAACGAGGGCCACGGCGGCAACCTGTTCGCCAACGTGCTGCCCTGGGAGCTCGACAGCTCGGCGATCCTGGTGCGTGGGTTCCCCAAGCCGTTGGTCATGGTCACCGGCATCGACAGCAGCTTCGGCACCCTGATGTTCACCGGCGCCCACGCCAACGCCGGCAGTCCGGGCGTCCTGGCCCACAACTTTGCCTTCGACTCGTTCACGGTCAACGGCACGGTGCTCAATGAGGTGGGCATCAACGCGCTGATCGCCGGGGAGCTCGGGGTTTCGGTTTCGCTGGTGAGCGGGGACGACGTGCTGATCGCCGAGACGCAGAAGATGCTTCCCAACGGCTTCGTCGCCATCGTCACCAAGCGCGCCGTGGGCCGGAGCGCCGCCATTACCTACAGCCCCGCGAAGGTGCGCCGGATGCTTCAGGCCGGGGCCGCGGAGGCGGTACGCCGGGAGCGCCGGGGCGACTTCAAGCCGTTCACCCTGGAGAAGCCTTACCGGGTGGAGTTCACGCTCCGCCACAGCTACCCCGACAGCCTCATCCGGGGGGTGGCCACCCTCCCGGAGTTCAAGCTGGAGAAGACGGGCGACCGCAGCTATCGCTACGTCACCGACAGCGCAAAGCAGCTTGGCTGGCTGCTCGACGCCATCGAAGAGCTGGTAATCCGATGAGCCGGCTCATGTTGCTGGCGGCGCTCCTCCTCCCGCTCCCGGTCCGGGCCCAGGCCCGGGCCCCGGGCGACACGATGCCGCGCGACACCACGCCGCCGGCCGCCTACTTCGGCGTGACCGAGTACCAGCTGGCCCGGCAGAAGCTGGAGCAGGACATGCAGCGGGGCGGCTTCAGCGTCTACATCATCGCCGACATGGAAGGTCTGGCCGGCGCGGTACGCAATGCGACCGAGATGCGGCCGGTGAGCCGGGGCGGATCGCCCCAGCACGAGCGGTTCCGCCAGGAGCTGACCGACGAGGTCAACGCGCTGATTGCGGGCGCCCGGGCCGCGGGAGCCACCCAGTTCATCGTGAACGAGGGGCACGGCGGCACCCTGTTCCGGAACATCCTGGTGGACCGGCTCGACCCCGAGGCGATCCTGATCCGCGGCTACCCCAAGCCGATCGTGATGTCCACCGGCATGAACCCGATGGTGGACGCGATGATGATCGTCGGGGCCCACGCCAACGCCGGGAGTCCCGGCATCATCGCCCACAATTTCGCGTTCGACTACTTCGCGATCAACGACAAGATTCTGAACGAGGCGGGCATCGCCGCCTTCATCGGCGGGGAGATGGGCGTCCCTATGGCGCTCGCGAGCGGCGACGACGTGCTGGTGGCCGAGACCCGCGAGATGCTGGGGCCGCTGGAGACGGTCACCGTGAAGACCGCGTTCTCCCGCTCGGCCGCGGCGGTGATGCCGCCCGCCACGGTCCACCGCGAGCTGCGCCATGCGGCCGCCCGCGCCGTCCGGCGGGTCAAGGCCGGCGAGCTGCGCCCGCTTACGCTGGAGAAGCCGTACCGGGTCCGCTTCTGTCTCCGGAAATCCTTCACCGAGGACGCATGGGTGACGGAGACGGTGCGCCGGCTCGAGGGCATCGATCTCGACGCCCGGCGGGGCTGCTTCGGGTATACCAGCGAGTCGGCGGAGGCGGTGGGGAATCTGCTGAACGAGATCGAGTGGACCGTGCTCAAGCCGTAAATGGAGGGCGCTCGTCCGGAGCTGAGCGGTCCAACCGGCGCCACCGGCGGTGCAAAGGATGAGATCCTGATGCACTACCACATTCACGTCCTGCGCGGCAAATCCCGGCGGTTCGTGCGCGGCCTCACCGTGGTACAGAGTCCGGCATCTACCGATGTTCCGGCGCCATTCTTTGAGGTGTGGGACGATATGGGACAATTCGGCGAGGCGGGCCGGCGCCTCTCGGAGCCGTTGCCCCTGGCCGAGGCCTTGCGCCGGGCCCTGGCGGTCACGGCGCAGCACATCACCGAGCCGTTCGAGCCGCTGCTCCGCTCGGCCCCGTTCGAGCTCCTGGGCTATCGAAGGCCCCGGCGGATCGGGCGCCGCTGGTTGCTGTTTCCGAGGTACGAACAATTGCCCGAGAACGCCAACCAGGTTGGGCCGGACGGCCTACCGCGGGACCCCACCCGATGAAGATGGACATGCACGTGCACGTGGGCGTTCTGGGCGACGACCCCGCTTTCAAGCCCTACGGCGCCATCTCCAGATGGATGCGGCAGCAGCCGGCGTATCTGATCATGCTGCTCTACGCCCGGGTCAAGCCGGAAGAGGCCAGCGACATCCGGTTTCAGGAAGCGGTTCTCGATGCCATCACCCGGTCGCACATGGACCAGGTTGTCTGTCTGGCGATCGACCCCGTGTACGATACCAAGGGTGCCCGCAGGCCCGATCGGTCCAACATGTGGGTGGCCAACGAATACATCACCCGGGTGCTGCGGCCACTCGGTAAGGGCAAGATCCGGCTGGGCGCCTCGGTGCATCCCTACGATGCCGACTTCGCCACCAGGGTAAAGCAGTGCGTGAACGAGGACGCCGTGCTGCTCAAGTGGCTCCCTTCCGCCCAGCAGATCGACCTCGCCGACGAGCGGCTGCCGCGGGCGCTCGAAATGCTCGCCCGGGCGGGCCCCGGCGGGACGCCCCTGCCGCTGCTGCTGCATGTCGGGCCCGAACACGCCATCATGAGCACCGACCCCCGTACCACGTCGTACGACTTCCTGACCTGGGGTTGGTGGGACGCTTTCTTCAATCTTTTTCGGGGGAAGGAGGAGCGGTGGTTTACGCCCCGGGTCAAGCAGGTCCTTGCCAACCTCCGTGCCGGCCTTGATGCGGGCGCAACAATCATCCTGGCGCACTGCGGGCTGCCCTACTTCGCGCCCCGCTTCGTCAAATTTCTCGAGCACTCGGACTTCTCTGCCGTGAAGGCGCTGCTGGCGGAGACGCTGCGAAACCCGAACCGGGCGGGCAAGTGTTACGCCGATGTCTCGGCCTGCCTCACGCCGTTTCGACAGGGCTATTTCGAGGACATCAAGAAATTGCCGCCGTCGCTCCTCCTGGCCGGCAGCGATTTTCCGGTGCCGGTATTCGAGCTTTCGGCTGGTATCGAGGAAAACTTGCGGGATTTCGAGGCCATGATGCGGGGCAAGTCGGACCGCATCGTCGTGCCTGAGGACAACCTGCTGGACGTCAACTGGCGCGAGCTGAGGCATGCCTTCGGCGAGCACCCGATGTTTAATAACGCCGCCCAACTTTTTCGGAGAACGAAGACGCCCTGACAGCGATGAGATCGTTTCTGGTTGTGCTTCCCGCCCTGGCCTGGTGCTGCGACGGATCGAAAGGCGACGCTGCTCCGAGTCCGGACTCGGTGCAGCCTGGTGCCGCCAGCGAGACGCCTCGAGACACCACACCACTGGGCCAGTGGATCTCCCAGATGGCGAAGGGCCCGGACACGAACCTCACGCTGGGAGGGTGGCTGGCGGGACATCCGGCCGATATCGTCAGCGACTCGATTCCCACCGGCATGAGAGACGAACCGTTTTGCAGCTCGGCCAGCGCCCCTATCACGGCCGAAACCCGCGTATGGCGCAGGTCGGCCGTGTTCGTGATCCCTCCCCCACCGGCCGACCAATCCCTGCCCGACACCAACGGGCTGGCCGAGCGATTATGCCGCCTTCGTGCGTTCTGGCTGGAAGGCACGGCCCAGGATTCACTGCAAGCGGATGAGGCGGCGCGGGCGTTGCAGGCCATGCTCTCACAGCCCCTGGGCGAAGGAAAACCCGAAAACCTGCTGACCGGCCCCGGAACCGGCAGATGGCGGGAGATGCGGGCATGGTCCAGCGGTCCACGAGTAGTGGCCGTGGGCGCCGACCCGGGCGGTTCTTTCTACCTGGAACCCGACACGGCTCTCCGAGTCCGGCCTCCCATGGTCATGGCCTCGTCGTTCATCGTCGGCAATGGTCTGGACACGAGCGTGATCAGCCTCGTCGAGCAGGACGAATATCCCAAGGTGGACCCCGAAGCCCTGGTGGCCATGGCCCGAGCCGATTCCGCGATCGCGCGCTCAGGTCTAGCCGGTCTGGCGCCGCTGCGAAGGGTGTTTTCCCATCACCTGGACAGCACTCGGTTCAAGAAGGACGCACAGCGCCCGCCACCCGATGCCTCGGTGGACAGCCTGCTGCTGCACACCCTCGCCGCCCTGCGCGACACCCTGTCGTTACCCCCGCCGCAACGATCTGCCGCGTTCCTGGCCGCCGACATCGCCCTGCAGACGCACAGCCGGTGGCTGGACTACCAGGGCCAGGACACGGTGTTTCGCCAGGAGCTGGAGCGCGCCGGCGCTCCCTACGACTACGACCAGCTGGGGGCCGTCTGGATTTACTTGCGACCTTGGCTCTGGCGGGCGTACCAGCTGGATTCCTTGGGTCCGTCCGGGAAATCGGCCTTCGCCGAGCTGCTGCGGGAAGGCTGGACCACCGCCATCGCATGCGGCGGCGGATCGGACATGACGGGCGAGGTCATCACCCGGGGCGAGCGCGCGCTCCAGGCAGGCCATGCGGACCCTATGGTGCATCTGTACCTGGCGCAGGCCTACGCCGACATCTTCTCGCTGATGCCCGAGGGGGACGATGCATCCGCCTCCGACAGCGCCAGGGCGCTTGCCGCAAGGGCCGAGACCGCACGCCGGCGGGCCATCGAGCACTACCGGCAGGGGCTTGCAGGGGTACGCGACCCGGGACTTCGCCGACGGACCTGGAACCAGACCGTGCGACTGATGCTCGGGCGGCCCATCGCTACCCGGTATTTCTGCGAGTATGACTGAGCCTACCCACATTCTCAGAGCGATCGGCAACACCTCCATGGTTCGCCTTCGCAAGGTCGTGCCGGTTGGGTGCGCCGAGGTCTTCGTGAAGCTGGAGTGGGAGAACCCCACCGGCAGCATGAAGGACCGGATGGCGGAGGCGGCCATCTCGCGGGCGGAGGCGGACGGACGGCTCAAGCCCGGCGACACCGTGGTGGAGTACACCGGCGGCAGCACCGGCACATCGCTGGCGTGGGTCTGCGCCGCCAAGGGCTACCGGATCCGGATCGTCACCTCGGACGCGTTCAGCCCCGAGAAGCTGGCGCACATGCGGGCACTCGGCGCAGAGCTGACGCTGGTGCCGAGCGAGGGAGGCCTCACCACGAAGAAGCTGATCCTCGACATGATCGAGAAAGCCCGGGAGCTGAGCCGGGAGCCCAACACCTACTGGACCGACCAGCTCAACAACGGGGACAGCGTTGCCGGCTATTACCCGCTGGGCGAGGAGATCTGGACTCAGACGCAGGGAAAGGTCGACGCCTTCGTGCACTCGGTGGGAACGGCTGCATCCACGCGCGGGGTAGCCACCGTGCTCAAGCGGCACAAACCAGGCGTCAGGATGG
>DASVGF010000169.1:0-2940 GCA_036379675.1 Gemmatimonadales bacterium
GTCGTCAGAACGAATGAGATTACTCCCGGCCCGGTACCGCTCGATCCTGCCACCGCGGCGCAATTCGGCCTGCCGGCCGGAACGGCTCCGCCGGCTGCAGGACTGACGGTTGACGTGCCGCGCCATGGCGAGCTCTCCGCGGGCGAGCAGTTCTACAATCGCCGAGCCCTCGGCGGCCTCTCGCCGGGCGGTTCCCGCTGGTTCGAGGGCGCCAACGAAACCCTGGATGACCCGAGCTACGCCATTCGGGTGGGTCATCTCACGGGCGTGGACACGATCTACGCCCTCATCTCTCACACCGACCTGGTACCGGGCAACGGAGCGCCCAATACCGATCCGGTGAGCGTCTGCCAGCAGATGTTCGCCTACGGAACGACCACATTCGGCCGCCAGGCGGACATCGAAGTGGTCTGGGGGGCAGGCGGAACGCTCGCGAGCGTGCGGGACCTGACCCACAATGTCGCCGTTCCCCTGGGAGGCACACCCGGCTCCAACTACGGCTTCGTGGTGGACGGCAACGGCAACGGCATGATCGATTGGGCCGACATGGCCGCGGTGGAGGAGCTGTCCCAGATCAACACCCACCTGGCCTTCTGCGGCCCGGGCGACGGATTGGTCATCCCGGCTCCGGGCGCCGGCACTAATCTGACCGGAACCGCGACCGTCACCCCGGTTTCCCTGACCGTGGGCGCGATCGCCCCCGGCGACTTCGCCGCCGGTGGTTCGGGCTTCGGGCTCTACCTGGCGGGCCACACCCACATCTTCGCGCTCACCGGCGGCGTGTTGCCGGCGGAGGGTACCAGATGGGTGCTGCGGAGCGTCTCGGGCCCGATTACGGCCGAGACCGGCGCGGAGTCTACCAATCCCGAGGGTTATGCCTTTACCCAGCGCGTGGGCAACCCGGCCATCGCCGGGCTGCAGTTCCGCTTCGTCACCAGCAACCCCACCACGGTGCGGGCGGCGACGGGTGGCGATCTGAATAAGGTGCACACGGTCCCGGATCCGTACTACGTGACCAACGCGTTCGAGCAGACCACCGACTCTAAGATCATCAAGTTCGTGAACCTGCCCGCTCAGGCCATCATCCGGATCTATTCCTCGAGCGGGGTCCTGGTCGATCTGATTGAGCACAACTCGTCGACGTTCGGCGGGAGTGCCGATTGGGATGTCCGCAGCCGGAACAATCAGGTCGTGGCCAGCGGGGTGTACTTCTACCACATCGAGTCGGGTGGGGCCCGCAGAGTCGGCCGGTTCACGGTGGTCAATTTCGCCCAGTAGTACCCCACGGGATGGGGCAGGCATCCCGCCTGCCCCTCCGCATCCAGGAGATGGGAAGCTATGAGTCATTTCTCGGCACGAAACCTGGCCCTCGTGGCGGCGCTGCTTGGCGGGCTTCCCGCCGTGTCTGCTGCGCAGACCGATGACCAGATCAACCAGGACAACACACCCTATGGCACGACGGCCGCTGAGTTCCTGCTCTTCGGGGCCGGCGCTCGCGGTACGGCGCTGGGCACCGCGTTCGCGGCCATCGCCACCGACGTCAGCGCTCTCTACTACAACCCGGCCGGCATCGCCCTGATGCCACGGGCCGGCGCCATGGTGGGTACCTACGACTATGTGGCCGACACCCGGTACAGCTGGGGCGGCATTGCATTCCCGTTCAGCGGTGGCTCCCGCTCGGTGGGCATCCAGGTGGGAACTTTCGGCTTCAAGGACCAGCCGGTGTACACCGCGGAACAGCCGGAAGGCACCGGGTCGGTGTACTCTGTCAGCCAGACGGTGGCCGGCATCACCTTCGCCCAGAACTTCTCCGACCGCTTCTCGGCCGGTCTCACGGCGAAGGGAGTCTTCGATAACCTGGGCGAGGCGTCGGGTCAGGCCTTCGCGGTGGACTTCGGCACCAACTTCCACGCCCAGCTCAGCGGCCACCCGATCCGGTTCTCGTTCGTGGTGTCCAATCTGGGAACCAACCTCTCCTACAGCGGCAGCGCACTGGAAACCGACGCGCCCCGTGACTCGATCCCGGGCGAGGATCCGGTTCCCCAGAACCCCCAGCCGTCGGAGTTCAGAACCAAGGACTTCCCCCTCCCCACGATTTTCCGGGTGGGTCTGGCCTACGATCTGATCGCCGGTGACAACAACCGCCTGACCCTGCTGTCCGACTTCAATCAGCCCAACAACAACGCGGCCGGCTTCTCGGCCGGCGGCGAGTGGGCTACGCAGCGGCTGGGCGGGTCGAACTTCGGGTTCGCGCTCCGCGGCAGCTACAGCTACGCGGCGGCCAACAACCTCGATCCGGTTGATCCGGCCACCACCGCACTGAGCGACGAGGAGAACCTGCAGGGCCTCGCGTTGGGCGGCGGACTCAATTATGGAACCGGGAATTTCAGTATCGGTGTCGATTACGCCTGGAGGTACCTCGGCGTGCTTGGATCCACCAACTTCTTCAGCGTCAGTCTGGGCTGGTAAAGATCTGATTGTCGAGTTTTCATGCATCGCTTTTCAAGTGCGTTTCTCGCCGCGGCAGCCGTGGTCGCTCCCATCGCGACCACGGTACCGCAGAACGATTCCGGGCTGGTGCTGCGCGCCGTTCGGTTTTATCGCCCGGACCAGGACCGGACCCGGGTGAAGGGACTGGTCCAGATTCCCTTCTCGATGTTCAGAAGCAGCGGCACCTCGGGGTCGGTCAACTACACCGTTTCGGTCCGGGTGACCGACTCCACCGGCCTCACCCTGTACCAGCAGTCCTGGCGTCCCCGCGCCGGCGTGCCAGCCGGCTCCGACGCCTACACGGTGGAGATCGTCGATTTCGCCGTCGCCCCGGGCAAGTATCGGCTCGAGGTCGGCGTGGAGGACTCGCTCTCGGGCCGGAAGGTGAGCGGCGGCATCGACGTCCAGGCGCTTTCGGAGGCAGACGGCGCGTCGGACCTTCTGGTCGCG
>DASVGF010000170.1:0-4448 GCA_036379675.1 Gemmatimonadales bacterium
CTCGAGCTGCTCGCGCGGGGTGAGGCGGGCCACGCTCGGGACATATCGCATAGTGTCCTCCCTCCACGCCTCCGTCCCAGCGCCTTCGGCGTCCTCGACATCTCCGAGTTCTTCGGTGAGACGACGGGCGGAGTAAAGACCTACCTGCTGCAGAAGTCCCGCTATGTGGAGACCCGGCCCGACCTGCGCCAGGTGCTCGTTGTCCCCGGCCCCCACGATGCGATCCTGGAGACCAGCGGAGTCCGCTGCTACCGGCTTCACGGGCCTTCTATCCCGACCCAGAAGCCCTACCGGTTCATGCTCGCCACCCGGTCCACCAGCCGGATAGTCGCGCACGAACGGCCCAGCCTCATCGAAGTTGGGAGCGCCTGGTGCGCCCCCTGGCTGGTGCACCTCGCGACCCGCCGGATCCAGGTGCCGGCCGTCTGGTTTTACCACAGCAATTTTCCCCGGGTCATCGCCCCCTGGCCGGCAACCGCGGGCCGGGTCCGGCGTACGGCCAGCCACTTGGCCTGGCGCTACGCCCGCCGCCTCAGTCACCTGGTGCGGGCAACGCTGGCTCCCTCGGATTTCGTGGCTAGCGAGCTGGAGCGCGAGGGTATCGAGCGGGTGGAGCGAGTGACCCTCGGGGTGGATCTCGAGCGGTTTCATCCGCGGCGCCGGGAATACGCCCGGGAGACCCGTACTCTCTTTGGGCTGCCCGAGGGGCCGCTCGCGCTGTTCGTGGGCCGGTTCGCCCGGGAGAAGGAGCTTGATCTGCTGCTCGCCGCCTGGCCGGAGGTGGAGCGCCGCACGGGTGCGCGCCTGGCACTGATTGGGGATGGTCCCTCTCGCCGGCGTCTCCAGCGGCAGCCTCACAGCGATCGTCTCTTCTGGCTCCCGTTCGAGCGCGATCGCGACCGGCTGGCCGATCTTCTTGCCGCCGTAGACCTCTACGTCGCGCCCTGCTCGCTCGAGACATTCGGGTTATCGGCGCTGGAGGCGCTCGCCAGTGGTACGCCGCTGCTCACTGCGGACCGGGGCGGTGTGGCTGAGACGGCAACCCGGTCGGGGGCCGGCGTCCTCTTTCAATCGGGTGATCCGGGAGCGCTGGCCGAAGCCGCCATCCAACTCTTCTCCGGAGATCTCGGCCGGCTGGGGGCGCGCGGGCGGCCTTACACCGAGGCACACCATGGGTGGGCGACCGTGCTCGACCGGCTGTTCGCGACCTATCGCCGTATTCTCGGTTCGTGATGCTCCTGGTGTCGATCCACGACGTGAGCCCGGCCCAGGCGCCGGCGGTCTCGCATCTCTGGCAGATCTGCGCCGAGCGCAAGCTCGCCCCGGCATTGCTGGTGGTTCCCAACTGGCACGGCCGGTGGCCATTGCAGGAGCATCCCGCCTTCGTGGACTGGCTCCGCGCTCGAGCCGCGGATGGGGCCGAGATCGTGCTGCACGGGGAGCGGCACGACGAGGTCGGGCTGCCTCGCGGAATCCGCGATCACTGGCGAGCGTGGCGCCGGTTTACCCCATACACCGCCCGTGAGGCTGAATTTCTCACCCTGGACTCGGTGGCCGCGGGGGCGCGCCTCCAGCGTGGGCTCGGTTACCTGCGAGGGCTCGGGCTGGAGCCGTCGGGCTTCATTCCTCCGGCTTGGCTGGCTCGGCCGGACACCTTCACGGCCGCGGCGGCAGCCGGTTTTCGATTCAGCGAAGACGAGCGCAGCGTGCGGCTGCTGCTTTCCGGGCATTGCATCCCGTCGCCGGTACTGCGCTGGAGCGCCCGTACTACAGCCCGAGCCTGGGGCTCCATAGCGGTGGCTCGAGGCCGCTCGCTGGTGCAGCGGCGCGCTCGTCTCCCGCGGATCGCCCTGCACCCGCTCGATCTCAGCCATCCGGCCACCAGCCGTTCCCTGGCTCTCGCACTCGACCGCTGGCTGACGTGGCATCGGCCCGGGCGCTATGCCGACCTGGTAACGCCAATCTCTCAGCCGTGACGCACTTCGAAGCGCATCTCGCCTGCCTGGCCCTGGTGGCGGCCGATCTGCTTGCGCGCGCCTGGCGCATCCAGTGGATCGTGCGCGGGCTGGGGCACCGGATGACCGTCAAGGATGCGTTCGTCCTCAACGCCTTCGGCGACGCGGCCTGCGCGCTCACCCCTATGAGAATCGGAGGCGAGCCGGCCCGCCTGGCGGGGATGCTGCGAAGCGGGGTGCCGGCCACGGCGGCTTTCGTCGGCATCAGCTTCGAAGTGCTGGCAGCCTGGCCGGTGACCATCATCGCGGCGGGCTGGCTGATCTGGCGGTACGCGCCGGCCTGGTGGCTCAGCGCGGGGCCCGGCCTGAGCGCGGCAGCTGCCCGGGCATGGCCATGGGTGCTGTTGGCGGGTGCGGTGAGTGTCGTGGCCTGGGTCTACGCCCGCCGGGTCAGCTCTCCAGTCGCGCGCCAGCTGCGCCGCCCCGTCCGGCGAATTCTGGTGTACTGGCGGAAGATGCCGGCGTGGCCACTGGTGGCGAGCGCGCCCTTGAGCCTGATCAACCTGGTGACCCGAGTAGCCATCCTCCCCGTGCTCGCGCTGACGCTGACCAGCCCGCCGGCCCTGGGTCCCATGGCACTGGGATCGTTCGCCCTGCTGTACAGCCAGCTGGTTCTCCCCACGCCGTCCGGTGCGGGGCCGGTGGAGCTTGGCTTCCTCGGGGGGGCGGCGGGCGATCTGGGCGGGAATCAGGCCTGGCTGCTGCTGGCCTGGCGCTTCTACACCAGCGGCATTGGCGTGCTGCTGGGAGTGCTCCTGGCCGCGAGCATCTACGGGTGGCCGGCCTTGCGGAAGATGGTGCGCAGGGTGCCTGAGATCAGCCGGCGCGCGGAGGGCTGACCCGGCCCGGCGGGGGGGCAATCGCCACCAGCATCACGGTTCGCTCCAGCGCTTCGACCACCCCGTGCGGCATATCGCCGGGGGCCCAGACCATGGTTCCTTCACCAACTTCCCGCGTCTCGTCTCCCACGAGCATCCTCGCCTTTCCCGATACGATCAGATAAAATTTGTCCGCTCCCGGGTGCACGTGGACCTTCTGCGACTGTCCGGGCTCGAAACAGTTGAGCCCGGCGAAGAGTTGCCCACCAAGGAAGAGGTCGACCTTGGCTGCCTTGTCGGGCGAGAAGGTGGCGGCACCGAGGATCGATCTGAAATAGTCGGTCATCCGTCTTTCCGTGGATTCGCGAGTGAATCGAACTAAATCCAAGCTCGATACCGATACCCGCACCGAGCGCGATCCGCTGGGCGAGAAGGCGGTCCCAGCGGGGGCACTCTACGGCATTCAGACCCTTCGCGCGGCCGAAAACTTCCCGATTTCTGGGTTGCGGCCGCTGCCGGCGTTCGTCGATGCCGTGGTGTGGATCAAGCGCTCCGCGGCCCTGGTGCATAAACAAACCGGTCGACTCGAGGCCCGGCTGGCCGACGCGATCGTCACCGCGGGCGACGAGGTGCTTGCCGGGCAGCACCGCGATCAGTTCATCGTGGATGTGTATCAAGCCGGCGCGGGCACCAGCCACAACATGAACGTAAACGAGGTGCTGGCCAACCGGGCCAACGAGATCCTCGGGGCCGGCCGGGGGACGTACCAGCCGGTGCATCCGAACGATCACGTCAACATGGCCCAGAGCACCAACGACGTGATTCCGACGGCCATGCGGCTCGCCATCCTGGCCACTCTCCCGGCGACGCTCGAGGCGCTGGATCGGCTCGCAAGCTCGCTGCTGGCCAAGGGGAAGCAGTTCGACTCCATCGTCAAGTCGGGCCGGACCCACCTCCAGGATGCCACTCCGATCCGGCTGGGGCAGGAGTTCTCCGCCTATGGGAACACGGTCGCCCGCCATCGGCGGAAGCTGGAAGAAGCCGGGCGCTGGCTGGAGGAGCTGAACATCGGGGGCACGGCGGTAGGAACCGGGATCAACGCCGAGGTCGAGTATCCCGATCTGATGGTGCAGCAGCTACAACAGATCACGGGTCTGAAGCTGCAGGTGGGGAAGGACCGGGTGCAGCTGATGCAATCCATGGGTGACATCGCCACCCTGAGCGGGGCGCTCAGGGCCTACGTCCTCGATTTGAACAAAATCGCCAATGACATCCGCCTGCTGGCCTCGGGCCCGCGCACCGGGCTGGCCGAGATCCTGCTTCCGGCGGTCCAGCCAGGCTCCAGCATCATGCCCGGGAAGGTGAACCCCTCGATTGCGGAAATGGTGAACCAGGTCTGCTATCAGGCCCTGGGACTCGACACGACCGTGGCCCTCGCGGCCGAGGCCGGCCAGCTCGAGCTGAACGTCATGATGCCGGTGATGGCCCACAACATCGTCTTTGCGCTCCTCATCGTCGGAAACGCCAGCCGGGTGCTGGCCGAACGCTGCGTGGATGGGATCGAGGCCGACGAAGCCCAGTGCGCGTACTGGCTGGAACGGAGCCCGGCGCTGGT
>DASVGF010000171.1:0-2740 GCA_036379675.1 Gemmatimonadales bacterium
GAGACCCGGGAGGCGCCGAGGGCCCGTCCCAGGAGGGTGGCGGTGAGGTCGGAGCCCCCCCGACCGAGGGTGGCCACCTCTCCCGCCGGACTGGCGCCGAGGAACCCGGGTACCACCGGGATGATACCGCGCGAAACCAGCGGCAGCAGCACCTGTTGGGCGGCCCGGTCGGTCTTGCCGAAATCCGGCGAGGCGTGGCCGAACGCGGCATCGGTGTGAATCACCTCGACCGCATCCACATACTGGGCCTTGCTGCCTCCTGCCTCGAGGGCTGCGGCAAACAGCTGGGCGCTGAGCCGCTCCCCCCGTGCGACCACGTAGTCGTTGGTCCGCGCCGTCAGCTCCCGCAGCCGCCGCAGCCCTTGCGCCAGCTCCTCGAGCTCCTGAAAGACCTCGGCAATGGCAGCCAGCATGCCGGTCCGCCCGCGGCCCGCCGGCAGCAGGGCGCGCGCCGTCTCGGCGTGGCGGGTCCGAAGCTGATCAATGAGCGCGCTGACGGCCCGCGCATCGCCGCTTCCTGCCTCCTGGGCCACCGTGAGGAGCGCGTCGGTCGCCCCCGCCATCGCGGAGACGACCACGACGGTGGGCTCGCGGCGGTGGCTCTGGATGATCTCGACGGCACGGCGGACAGCGGTGGAATCGGCCAGCGAGGCGCCGCCGAACTTGTGCACCTGGGGTGCGCGGCGGTTTCGTGGCATAGAGCGGTGAGGATAACACGGCTACGAGTCGGGAGCTAGGAGCTGAGAGCCCGGAGCTAGGAGCTAAGAGTTGGGAGCTGGAGGCGGGCGCTCAGTCCCAAGCTCCTAGCTCCAAGCTCCCAGCTTCTCTACTTTCCCTCAATGCTCGCGCTGATCAAGCTGATCCAGTCCCTGATCAAGACGCTGCACTCCGCCGGCACCCCGGGCCAGGTGGCGGCGGGCATGGCCCTGGGTGCGGCGCTGGGGCTCACGCCCCTGATGAGCCTGCATAACCTGCTGGTCTTTTCTCTGCTGGTCCTGCTCAACGTGTCCTTCGGCGGCGGCATGCTGGGCTGGATGGTGTTCGTCCCGGTGGGGTTCCTGCTGGATCCACTCTTCCACAAGATCGGCCTGAGCCTGCTGACGGCGCCGGGGCTCCGTGATTTCTGGACCGACTGGACCAACACCCCTATCCTCCCCTTCACCAACTTCAACAACACGATCGTCCTGGGGAGCTTCGTATTCTGGCTGGTGATGGCGGTGCCGATCTTCGTCGCGGCCCGGTACGGGGTGACCAGATACCGCGCCACCGTGGGTGAGCGGGTCCGGCAGTCGCGCTTCTACAAAGCGGTAACCGCGTCGCAAGCCTATAACGTGTACAAGATGTTCCGGCCATGAGGTTCAGGATCTTTCGCTGGAAAGCGATCGGGCCGCTGCTGCTGCTCTTCCTGATCCTCGGCATCCTCACCTGGATCTTCGCCGAGCCCGTGGCCAAGGACACCACGGAGGAGGCCAGCACCGAGCTGCTCGGAACTCAGGTGGACGTTGCCAAGCTCGATCTGTACCCCCGCCGGGCGGCGGTGGACCTCAGGGGTCTCCAGATCGCAGATCCGTTCGTGCTCACCCGCAACCTCATCGAGGCCGACGAGATCCGGCTCAAGCTGAACCCGGTCGCGCTGGCGGAAAAGAAGCTCATCATCGAGAACCTGAGATTGACCGGCATGCGGTTCGGAGCCGCGCGCAAGGAGCCGGCGCGTCCGGTACAGGGGAGCGGGTTTGCCCCTCGAGTGTACCAGTCGGTTGAGCAGTGGACCAAACAGTTCAATGTGCCGCTGCTTTCACTCACCCCTATCGACACCATCCGCCAGCTCGCGCTCGATCCGACTCAGCTGACCACGGTCCGCGAGGCCCAGGCGCTGCTGGCCCGCACCGACTCGATGCGGACGGTGCTCGATCAGGCCTTCCAGCAGGTCGACATCAGGCCGACGCTCGATTCGGCAGGGGCCCTGGCCGACCAGTTGTCCAGGACGGACCCGAAGAAGCTCGGAGTCGCCGGTACCCGGAAAGCGATCGAGTCGGCGCAGCAGACGCTGAAACAGCTTGACGCCGCCAAGAAGCGGCTGGAGGAGCTGGATCGCAGCACCCGCAGCGCGGTGGGTTTACTGGGGCAGGGCCTCCGCGTGGTGGACCAGGCCCGCCAGAAGGACTTCGCATTCGCCAAGTCTTTGCTCAAGCTGCCCACCTTTTCGGCCCCCGAGATTGGCAGTGCCTTCTTCGGGCAGGTGAGCATCGACCGCTTCAAGCAGGCGCTGTACTGGGCGGAGCTGGCCCAGCAGTACATGCCGCCCGGGCTGCTGCCCCGGCCGGCACCCGGGCCCCAGCGACTCCGGGCCGCGGGCGCGACGATCGAGTTTCCCAAGGAGAAGGAATTCCCCCGCTTTCTGCTGGAGCAAGGGCAGCTCGACTTCACCATCGGCGGGACCAGCGTGGCGCGGGGAGCGTATGCGGCCACCGTCCGTGGTTTGACGTCCACGCCGGCGCTGTATGGCCAGCCGGCAGTCGTGAGCGCCTCGCGCCGGGCCGCGGGTTCCGCCATCGCGTCGGTGGATGTCGATGCGATCATCAATCACATCACCGCGCGCACCCACGATTCGGCCAACGCCCGGCTCTCGGGTATCGAGCTCCCCTCGATCGAGGTGCCCGGGCTTCCCCTGAGGATCGAGCCCGGATTGGGCTCCAGCAGCCTTTCGTTCAGCATGAGAGACGCGGGAGCCCGGCTGGCC
>DASVGF010000172.1:0-3968 GCA_036379675.1 Gemmatimonadales bacterium
TGGCCACACCGTGGACACCACCGGATGCGTCCCGCCCCCGCCAGACGGGGACAAGGACGGCGTGCCCGACGGCATGGACCGTTGTCCCGCCACACCCGCGGGTGAGGCCGTCAATCCTACTGGCTGTCCGGTGGCTCGCGATGCCGACACCGACGGCGTTCCGGATAACCTGGATCTCTGCCCCGCCACACCCAAGGGAGAGAAGGTCAACGAGAACGGCTGCACGATCCTGTTCCAGAAGCAGGCGCGCACCGTCATCCTCCGTGGGGTAACCTTCCAGACCGGCAAGGCTACACTGACGCCTGAGGCTCGAGACATTCTGCGGGACATCGCAGCCCAGTTGGTTGAGAACCCGCAATATCGGGTTCAGGTATCAGGTCATACTGACAATACGGGATCACGGGCGGCAAACCTGCGCCTGTCGCTGGCTCGTGCCCGGTCGGTGGAAACGTTCCTGGAGGCCAGTGGGGTCCCGCTTTCGCAGGTTACCGCGAAAGGCTTCGGGCCCGATGTGCCGGTCGACTCCAACAACTCCGCTGCCGGACGGGCCATGAACCGGCGGGTAGAGCTGCACCGGACCAACTAGAAGGCGCGGCATCGATCAGCTGGGGCCGGCGCCCCACCGCTCAGCAGGCGGTGGGGCGTCCGGCTTTGGATGGCCGGAAGCCGAGATCAGGCCGCCGCGATGATGAGGTTGATCGCCGAGAGGGCGTGCCTCAGCGAGCCGATTCCAGAAACGGGAAGCCGAACCCGAAGGCCACCTGGAGCGGCGACCTCGAGCGTCCCGGGGGATGCTCGCCAAAGCGAACCCGGTACAGTCTCTCCTGCACCCGCAGCTTCAGGGTCACCAGCCGGCCGATTCTATAGCTGAGCGCGGTACCAATGACTGCATTGATGGTTGAGCTCTCGAACAGATCGGCGTAGGAGGATTGGCCCCCGAATGCCACGCCGAGGCCGGTGTGCACCTCCCACGAGAATTGCCTCGGCGGCGGGAGCAGCCAATACCGTGCGCCGGTGGTGGCGGAGAGGGCGTGGGAGCCCGCACCCACTTCGACCCGCTCTCCGGCTCCCCGGATGAGGGCGTACCCCGGGGTGTAGCTCACGCCGGTGGTCACATCGAATCGTGGATTGAACCGGAGGGTCAGCCGCGCGCCGACCGTCAGGCCAATCTTTTGCCGGACGTGAAGCGTGCCGTTTCGAAGCGAGATGCGGGTGGGGAGATTGAGGCCAGCGTGAGGGCGGAGAAGGACCGTCTGCGCACTTAGATCGTGGGTACCGGGACCCGCAAGGGCCATCCCACCCGCCAGGATCAGCGCGGCCAGTCGCGATCTCGAAGTCAGGGAGCCCGTTGGCATGCCGGAGTATTCACTTTGCGACGCAGGGACGCCGTGGCTGTCGTCACGCCGGGATGGTGGTGCCGGCAGGCTCCCCGCCAAGGAAAACGGCTCAGCTGGGAGCTGAGCCGTTCAGTGCGCCGCGTAGGAATCGAACCTACAACCTAGTGATTAAGAGTCACTTGCTCTGCCAATTGAGCTAGCGGCGCAAACCTCGGCCGGATGTGAGATCCGCACCTTTTGTCAGTAGCCCCAAGGGGAGTCGAACCCCTCTCTGGACCTTGAAAGGGTCCCGTCCTAACCGATAGACGATGGGGCCGACAACCTCGGGCATATAGCGCTAACGGGATTCGAACCCGTGTTTGGGCCTTGAGAGGGCCCCGTCCTAGTCCCCTAGACGATAGCGCCGTGGGCAGCTCCAAGCTCCCAGCTACCCTCACAGGCCCGGCAGGACTCGAACCTGCAACCCCCGGTTTTGGAGACCGGTGCTCTACCACTTGAGCTACGGACCTCTGCACCAGCCCTCGGACCGCACTCCTGAGGCAGACCGGCGCATCCACCAGGGTGGCTGACGGGGATCGAACCCGCAACCTCCGGAGCCACAGTCCGGCGCTCTAACCGATTGAGCTACAACCACCGCGGCCCTCACAAACCAGCCTCGAACAGCCCGGGAAAATATCGCCCGGAACGGCATGGGGTCAAGGCCAAAAACGACCCGCAAGAGCATCAGTTGCGCTCGACTGCGGCACTGGCCGGTTGTCCAGCGAGCTGACCGGCACAATACCCCGCACCGCGTTGACCAGAAACAGCGGGAACTCACGGATGTCCTTCACGGTTGAGTGCCGCTCCTGTATTTCGCCGGCCAGCTCCCCCACCCGAGCCCTGCCTACTCCCGGTAACACGCCCAAATCGAGCCCCGGACCGCACAGCTGCCCGTCCTCCCACCACAGCACACTCCAGATGGTGGTTTCAGCGACAAACCCACCGGGGGTGAGCAGCAGTGCGTCATCGGCTCCGGCCGCCCGCGCCGCGTCCTGGGCTCGGTCGAACTGCGCCCGCTCGGTGGTCTTGAATGGATACGAGTGATGCGCCACCCGCGATACGATCAACCTGGCTGGCGCCGTGGAGCCGACCAGCCGCTCGCTCACTTGCCCGCCGCGCATCCCGACTTCGAGCCGGCATACCCGGTCGGCACCCCCGGCGGGCGGCGGGAGCTCGCCCGGGAGAGGTATGCCCAGCGCCTTGCAGCTCACTGCCAGACGTCTGAGATGCAAATACCAGAGGGGCGCCTCGCCGTTCCGGATGCGGATGGTCTCGATCAGCGCTGCCGGTGCGTGCCGCATCGCTCAGGCCGGTTCCGCGGCTACCCTGCGCTCGGCCCAGGTCTTGGCGGTGGTGGCGCCCAGAATGATGACGCCGCCGACCAGGGCCCACGCCCCCGGCACTTCACCCTGAAAGAGCCACGCCCAGATCGGATTCAACACCGGCTCGATGAGCAGGATCACGGAGGCCTCGAGCGCGGGGATGTGGTTGATGGCTCGGGTCACGAGCACATAGGCAAGGGCGATCTGGAACACGCCGAGATACACGATAACCGACCAGTCGCCTGCCGAGTGCGGGCCCAGCGGGAGCGCGTAGGGCAGCGAGATGAAAAATGCGATCAGATTGCCGAACACCACAGCGGCAAGCGGTGATGCTCTCGCCCGGCCGGAGCCAAGCCAGCGCAATCCACAGACGGCAAGGGCCCAAAAGAAGCCGCTGGCGAGGGCCAGGAGATTGCCGTGCACCGGGTCCGGCGCCGTGCCGAGCGGGGCCTCGACGCCCACGAAAAACAGCATCAGCCCGAGGCCCACCGCCAGCATGAATCCGAGGTCCTGCCGGCGAACCGGCTCCTTGAGAAGCCAGGGAGCCAACACCAGGAGATAGAGGGGGGCGGTGGACTGGAGGAATATGGTGTTGGCTGCGGTGGTCAGGCGATTGGCCAGGACGAACAGGATCAGACATCCGGCGTACGCAAGGCCGATCAGCATCGCGGGCCAGAGGCGGGGCCGGGCTCCAGACCTGCGCCAACCCAACTCCCGGCGCGCCGCCGGGATCATCAGCAACAGCGCGAGCGCGGCAATGCCCGAGCGCAGGCTGGCGATCTGCCAGGCGGTGAAGTCGGCGGCTTTGATGGCAGCGCCGCCAGTGGAGAAAAGCGTGGCGGCGCCGAGTAGCTGGACCCGGGCCCTGGCACGGGGGGACATGGAGACAAGGTAACCGATTCGTGACCCACGCCACACCGCCCGGGGGAGCCTGCGCCCAAGTTGAGGGCGGCCGGATCTACCCGGATTCCGGCACCCGAGCCAAACGAGGATGGATAACTAACCGGAGATTGCCCATGGCGACCGAACCCCGCAACATCACGCCGGCTGGAAAGACCTATACGGTGGTGAAAGGCGACTCGCTGTCCAAGATCGCCAAGCGCGAGTACGGCGATGTCCGCGAGTGGAAGAAGATCTACGAGGCCAACCGGGACGTGATCGACGATCCGGATCTCATCGAGATCGGACAGAACCTGATCATTCCGGAGAAGTAAACGGGAAGGGACGGGAAGGACGGAAGGTTATCCTTCCTGTCCCTCCCGCTCCGCTG
>DASVGF010000173.1:0-7829 GCA_036379675.1 Gemmatimonadales bacterium
ATACGCGGGCAGCCGATTCTCCAGCTTGGGCATCCGGGCTGCGCGCGCGATGTTGTTGGGCACGCCGTGGTGTTCCTGGAGGTAACGGTAGAAGCTCCGCACCGCCGACAACGACCGCGCCGCGCTGCGCCGCGCCAGCCCGCGGCGCTCCAGCTCCCCGAGGAAGCCGCGGACGCCGAGCCGGTCCACCGTCTCCCACTTCCAGTCGCCGTAGTGCCGGTTACAGAACTCGGTGAAGTCCTCGAGGTCGCGCCCGTACGCCTTCACCGTGTGCGGCGAGACATCCCGTTCCTTCTGAAGATGGACCAGGTATTCGGTGATCTCGGTTCGGCGAGACATAGTGGCCTTTAGCGGTGACCTGTTGTGCGACCGGGTGACGCTCCTTCAGGCGCTGCAGCACTCGACGGTCGGAGCCCGGGGCACCGTCCACGAACCATTCTCCGGTCCAATCCCGGTCTCCTCCCCTCGTGCTGACGCGCCTTGCGGAGCGTCATCCCGGTCGCTGACAGCGTTACGACACAGCAACGGGGGACCCGCGGCGATGGGACGGCACCGAAGGGAGGCGTCAGCACGAGGGGAGGAGACCGGGCGCCCCTGGTTCAAGGCGGTGTGTCAGCCCCGAGCCCGGGCTCCGACCGTCGAGTGCTGCAGCCTCCCGGAGGCGCCGCCCAGCGCCGCGATGCCTTCCCGATTCATCCAGCTCCCGAAATCCGCCTGCGCCCGCTCCGCCAGCAGCTCCTTCTTGCGATCCTTCTTTACTCTCCCCGGCAGCGGATCCAGTAACCCGAAATTCGCGTTCATCGGCTGGAAGTGCCGCGGATCGGCGTCACGCAGATAGCGGTAGAGTCCGCCGAGCATGGTGGTGGCGGGTGGAATGGCGATTGGAAGACCCTGGAGTGTCCGAGCCAGGTTGATTCCTGCCATCAGCCCGGTGCCCAGCGACTCGGTGTAGCCCTCCACGCCGGTGATCTGCCCCGCGAAGAACAGCCGATCATCGTCTCGCGCCGTGAGGCCGGGGCCCAGGCTGGCCGGACTGTTGAGGTACGAGTTCCGGTGGATACTGCCGAAGCGCAGGAACTCGGCCTGCTCGAGCCCCGGGATCAGCCGGAACACCCGTTGCTGCTCGGGAATCCGGAGCCGGGTCTGGAACCCCACCAGGTTCCACATCTGTCCGGCCCGGTCTTCCCGCCGGAGCTGGACCACCGCATGCGGCTCCCGCCCGGTGCGGGGGTCGGGGAGACCGACCGGCTTCATGGGGCCGAACCTGAGCGTCTCGCGGCCCCGCCGCGCCATCTCCTCCACCGGCAGGCAGCCCTCGAAGTAGGGGACCCGGTCGAAGTCATGACCCTGGTGCTGGTCGGCCTCGAACAGCGCGTCGAGAAACGCCTCGTACGCACGCTGGTCCATTGGGGCGTTGAGATAGTCGTCGCCGCCCCCCTTGCCGTAGCGGGAGAGCGCGTAGAGCCGGCCGTGATCGAGGGAGTCGTCCGCCACCACCGGCGCGATCGCGTCGTAGAACGCGAGCGCGGCGGAGCCGAGCCTCGCGACCATGGCCGCGGTGAGTAGCTCGGATGTGAGAGGCCCGGTGGCCACCACGCCGGGCGAGGGCAGCTCGGTGGCTTCCTCGCGCACGACCCGGATGTTGGGATGGGCGGTAACCTGCCGGTGCACCGCTTCGGAGAAGATCTCCCGGTCCACGGCGAGGGCGGTACCGCCCGGCACCCGCGCAGTGTCGGCGCACGGGAGCAGGATGCTGCCCAGCGCCCTGAGCTCGGCCTTGAGCAGGCCGTGCGCGTTTGTGAGATCGGTGGATTTGAAGGAGTTGCTGCAGACGAGCTCGGCCAGCCGGTCGGTCTTGTGGGCCGGGGTGGTGACCCGCGGGCGCATCTCGTAGAGCGTCACGCTGAGGCCGCGCTCTGCGAGCGCCCAGGCCGCCTCCGAGCCGGCCAGCCCTCCGCCGACGACGGTGACGCTGGCCCCCGGCGACACGGTCACCCCAGTGCCACCTCCTCGGGCTCCGCCACTACCATCTGATGGCGGCACTTGAGGCAGGTACGGCTCTCACCCTCGGCCTTGCTGATCTTCTTCTCCATGCCGAGCCAGCCGCAGGCGGGGCAGGTCTCGGGCACCGGCCGGTTCCAGGTGGAGAAGTCGCACGCCGGATACTTGAGGCAGCCCCAGAACGACTTGCCGCGCTTGGTGCGGCGCTCGGTAAGCTCGCCGTCGACGCACTTGGGGCACTTGAGCCCCATGGAGATGGAGCGGGTGCCCTTGCACTTGGGATAGGTGGTGCAGGCCAGGAACTCCCCGAAGCGGCCGGTCTTGATGACCATGTTGGAGCCGCAGAGATGGCACTTCTCGTCGGTGGGGCGGTCGGGGACCTTGTCTTTCTTGAGCGACTTCACGTAGTCGCAGGTGTCCTTGTACTTCACGCACGCCAGGTAGGGCCCGAAGCGGCCGGTCTTGAGCTCGATGGGGGAGCCGCACTTGGGGCAGCGCTCCTTCGCCAGGTCGTCGAGCTTGAGGCCATGGGCATCGGCCACCAGCGCGTTCAGGTCTACCGCCTCCAGCGCCTTGCTGAAGGGGCCGTAGAAGTCCTTGAGCACCCGCTGCCACTTGAGCTCGCCGTCCTCGATCCGGTCCAGCTCGTCTTCCATTTCCGAGGTGAACTCGACGTTGAAGATCTCGGGGAACTTCCCGATCATGATCTTCTCGACCGTCTCGCCCAGGCTGGTGGGGAAGAAGCGCCGCTGGTCGACCTTCACATACTCCCGGGCCGAGAGGGTCGAGATGATGGCGCTGTAGGTGGAGGGCCGCCCGATGCCGAGCCGCTCCAGCTCCTTGACCAGGCTGGCCTCGGAGAACCGGGGCGGCGGCTCGGTGAAGTGTTGCGACGGGGTGATCTCGCGGACCTCGACCTGGTCGCCCACCGCCAGCGGAGGTATGGGCGGCAGATCGTCCATCGTCTTGCCCTCCTCCTTCTCCCGCCCTTCGGTGTAGAGCACGTGATAGCCGTCGAACACGAGCACCGAGCCGGTGGCCCGGAAGAGATACTCGCCCAGGTCGAAGTCCACGATGGTCATGTCGTAGACGGCGGGCGTCATCTGCGAGGCCACGAACCGCTGCCAGATGAGCTGGTAGAGCCGGTACTGGTCGGGCTCGAGGTACGATTGCACCTGCTCGGGGCGGCGGCGCACGTCGGTGGGCCGGATGGCCTCGTGCGCGCCCTGCACCCGTGAGGCCTTCTTGGGCTTGTACTGATTGGGCGACTCCGGGAGGTACTTCTTCGAGTAGCTCTTCCTGATGAAGTCACGCACCGAGCTCAGGGCCGTCTCCGACACCTCGGGCGAGTCAGTCCGCATGTAGGTGATGAGGCCCACCGGGCCGTCCTCGCCCACGTCTCTGCCCTCGTACAGGTCCTGCGCGGCCCGCATAGTGCGGCGGGAGGAGAAGCCGAGCTTCTTGGCGGCTTCCTGCTGCAGGGTGCTGGTGGTGAACGGCGCCGCCGGATTCTTCTTCCGGTTCCGCTTTTCGACCTTGGAGACGATGAACGGCCGGGGACGTACCGCGTCCACGACCGCCGTAGCGTCGGCCTCGGTCCTCAGCTCGGGTTTGTGGCCGCCGACCTTGTGCAGCGCCGCCTCGAAGGTCTGCCCGTCCTTGGCGCAGAGCGCCTCGATGGTCCAGTACTCCTGGGGGATGAACGCGCGGATCTCGCGCTCGCGCTCCACGATCAGCCTGAGCGCGACCGTCTGCACCCGCCCGGCCGAGAGGCCGGTTTTGATGCTCTTCCAGAGGATGGGGCTGGCCTTGTAGCCCACCAGCCGGTCGAGAATGCGCCGCGCCTGCTGGGCATCCACCTTCCGGTCGTCGATCTCGCCGGGATCCCTCAGTGCTTCCTGGATGGCCTCTTTGGTGATCTCGTGAAAGAGGATGCGGTGGGTGCGCACCGCCGCCGGCAATCCGGGCGTGATCTGATCGGCCACGTGCCAGGCGATGGCTTCGCCCTCGCGGTCCGGGTCGGTGGCCAGATAGATGGCCGACGCGCCCCGGGCGGCCTTCTTCAGCTCCGACAGCGTTTTGGTCTTGCCCTTGATAGTGACGTACTTGGGCTCGAAGCCCTTGTCCACGTCCACGCCGAGCTCGCGGGTGGGCAGGTCGCGCACGTGGCCGATGGTGGCCTTTACGTCGTACCCCGACCCCAGATATTTGCCGATGGTCTTGGCTTTCGTGGGCGACTCGACAATGACGAGCGCGGCTCGGCCGTCGCGGGCCCGGGCACCGTTTGACTTGGCGCCGGCACGCGCGCCCTTGCGGGCAGGCTTCGCCGCCCCCTCGCGCTTGCTCGGGGCCCGCTTGCCCGGTTTTCCCGCCTTTTTTACCGTCCTCTTTGTCCGTGTCGCCATATTTCCAGGATATCCGTCGGTGTCACCAGACAGTCAAAGTTGGGAGGTAACAAAAGCCGCTACCCCCGCGTCAACGCAACCCATGGCGTGTAAGACCAACAGCCAGTAGCTGATAACTGATAGCCGCTTCCTACCAGCCTCCGTGACGCCGGGCCAGTCCCACGATCTCGGTTGCCACCGCCTCAGGCGGGCGGCGCTCGGCGTCCACCTCATGGTGCGCCTTCCTATAGAAGGGCTCCCGCTCCTCCAGCAGGGTGCGCATGCGCGTGCCCGGATCGGCGCCCCCGGCGAGCACGGGGCGGGCCTCGCCCTGGCCCGCCCGATTGGTGGCGGTGGCGGGCTGGCACCTGAGGTAGACCACAAGGCTGGTGGGCTTGGCGGCCTCGAGCTGGCCCGGCTGTGCCGCCCAGCCGCCGCCGGGCACGATGACGCCGGGCGCGCCGCCCTGAGCAGCATTTACCGCGTCTCGTTCCAGCTCGCGGAACTTGGGCTCGCCCACCATCCCGAAGATCTGGCCGATGGGCATACCCATCTCCCGGACCAGCAGCGCATCCACGTCGATCAGGGGAGCCGGCAACGCCTCGGCCACCAGGCGGCCGACGGTGCTCTTGCCTGAGCCGGGAAGCCCGACGAGCACGATATGCCGCGGCATCAGTCCTCGGGCGACTGCCTCAGCGAGACCCAGCGCGAGCCCAGCGCGGCCACGTAACCGTCGTAATTCCGCCGCATCTCGGCGAGCGAGTCGCCGCCGAACTTCTCGAGCATGGCATCGGCCAGGACCAGCGCCACGACCGCCTCCGCGATGACTCCCATGGCGGGTACGGCGGTGACGTCGGAGCGCTCGCTCACCGCCTTGGCCGGCGCGCCGGTGGAGAGGTCTACGGTGGCCAGGGGAGCCATCAGGGTGGCGATGGGCTTCATCGCTACCTTAACAACCACGGGTTCCCCGGTGGTGATTCCCCCCTCCAGCCCGCCCGCGTTGTTGCTCTGCCGCCGGAAACCGCCCCGTGCATCACCGCCACGGGGCGAGCGGTTCCCGCCCTCTCCGCCCTCTCCGCCCATTATGGCGTCGTGCACCTCCGACCCGGGCCGCCGGGCCGCCTCGAAGCCCATCCCGATCTCGACGCCTTTGACCGCGGGGATGGACATCAGCATGCCGGCGAGCCGCCCGTCGAGCTTCCGGTCCCAGCTGACATGGCTCCCCAGTCCCACCACGACGCCGCGGGCCACCACCTCGACCTCCCCACCCAGCGTATCGCCCGCCTTCTTGGCCCCATCGATCCGGCGGATGATTTCCGCTTCGGCGGCCGGGTCGAGCACCCGGACCTCGGAGCGGTCCGAGGCCGGGTTGAGCGGCACCGGTAACTCGACCTGCTTTGCCCGTACACCCCCGAGGGAGATCACGTGGCTTCCAATCTCCACGCCAAACTCTGCCAGCAGCCGCTTGGCGAGCGCGCCGGCCGCCACCCGCGCGGTAGTCTCCCGGGCGCTGGCCCGCTCCAGGATGTCGCGGGCATCCACCCGGTCGTACTTGAGCACGCCGGCCAGGTCGGCGTGGCCCGGCCGGGGGCGGGTGACCCGCCGGCGCCGGAGCTCCCCCGGCCCGTCGGCGCTTTCGTAGGCCATGACGTCTTCCCAGTTGGCCCAATCCCGGTTGGGGATGAGCATGGCGACGGGCGAGCCGAGGGTCTCGCCGGCGCGCAGGCCCGACAGCCACTCGATGCGGTCACGCTCGATCTTCATCCGGGCACCGCGGCCGTAGCCCTGCATTCGGCGGGCAAGCTCGTGATCCACCCATTCGGCCGTCACCGCAAGGCCAGCCGGCAGTCCCTCGACGGTGGCGACGAGCGCCTTGCCATGGGACTCGCCCGCAGTGGTGAATCGGAGCGTCACGAGAGGCTCCCAGGAAGGAGGTGAGGTATCGACGGATACTAATGAACGAGCCCGGCTCGCGCCGGGCTCGCTCACAATCGCCAAACGTTCGCGCGGTCACTGCGCCGCGGCGCCGTCGTCTATGATCCGGGGCGTGACCAAGATAATCAGGTCGCGCCGGTTTTCCTCGCTCTTGCTGAAGCTGAAGAGCTTGCCCACGATCGGCAGACCCGACAGCAGCGGAATGCCCGAGCGGGTGTTGGTAACCTCGGTGACGGTGAGGCCGCCGATGACCGCGGTCTCGCCATCGTTGACCAGCAGCTGGTTGTCGGCCCGCTGGGTCTGGAAGATGAAGCCGAGGTCGGCCGCGGCGAGCTCCACCAGGGCGGAGCGCTCGGTGTGCAGCTCCATGGCGATCTGGCGGTTGCTGGTGACGTGCGGCGTCACGGTCAGGCGGATGCCGGTTTCCTTGAACTGCACATTGGACTGCGCGTCGCCGTTGCTGCTGGCGTCGATCACGCGGACCGGGGTTTCCTCACCCACGAGGATGTCGGCCTTGCGGTTGTCCAGCGTGGTGATGACCGGCTCCGCCTGGAGGTCGGACAGGTCCTGCCGCTCCAGGGCGCTCAGGAACGAGGTGAGCGTGAAGCCGCCCAGCGCCGTGGAGAACACCAGGTCGAGCGCCGAGCCCACGATGGTTCCGCTGGCGTTGCCGACGGCCGAGACCGAGTTCCCCCCCAGGTCGATGACGTTGGTGGTGGAGGGGAAGGTCCCGCCGCCCGGCGTCCGGCGCTGGACCAGATTGTTGAAGAACTGGTTGTTGTTGCCCAGGTCGTACTTGAGTCCCAACTCCTCGATGTCGGTGCGGTCCACGAAGATGATCTTGGCCTTGATCGACACCTGCGGAGTACGGATATCGAGGCCGCGGACAAAGTCGGTCAGGTTCCCGATCTTGCTGCGGGTATCGGTGATGATGAGCGAATTCGAGTTTTCGTCGGCCACGATCTTGCCGCGGCCCTTGGTCAGGCTGCCCTCGACGCTCTTGGACAGGTCCTTGGCCTTGCCGTAGTTGATGCGCACGACGCTGGTCTCCAGCGGCTCGAGCGAATCGAGAGCGGACAGCACCGACGGCGCATCCACCCGGATGATGCCGCCCGGCATTTCCTGGGCGGACAGCCCCTGGGAAGCCAGGATGGCCTGGAACGCCTGCGGCCACGGCTGATTCTTCACTTCGGCGGTGACCTCACCCTTGATATCCTTGCCCAGGATGATGGTACGGCCGCTGAAGGCCGCGAAGCCGGACACCACGTCGGCGATGCTGGCCCGGTCCCACACCACGGTAATGCGGGGCTCTTCGGCGGTGGTGGCGCGGGTGAGCCGGTTGGCATCCAGCTGGACCTCGGGCTGGCGCCGCGGCGCCTTGGCGCGGGCCGGAGCCGCGGAGCCGTTGGACGACCAGCCGAGGAACGACTGATCGGTGCCGAACGACACGGTGATCAGGTCGGCGCTCCGGTTGAGCTGGTAGTCCACGGCGCGGTCGAGCTCGAGCAC
>DASVGF010000174.1:0-16045 GCA_036379675.1 Gemmatimonadales bacterium
GATCGGGACGGTCATGCGGACCCGCGGGCTGGAAGAGCGCATACCGCTGGTGCGCGACTTTGCCGAGCACATCCTGCCGCTCTTCGACCCGCGAGGAGAGCAGGGGGCCACCCTCCGGCCGGTGCTGGAGCGAAGCTACCCCATGACTCAGCTGGCCGACGCGCACCGGGTCCTCGAGGGCAACGCCACGTTCGGCAAGATCGTGGTGACCTGGTGAGGGGCGGTATGGCGGCAGGGCGGTAAGGCGGTAAGTGGTACAACCGCCTGTGTGCCATAGCGCGAGTGGATATGATCGAGGGCATTCTGCAGGGCAGCCCGATCTTCACTGCTGTCGTCTTGGATACCGCCGTACCGCCCTACCGCCGTACCGCTTGACCACAACTCCAGCTGCGCCTCCGCCTCCATCAGCCGGTCCAGCGTCAGCGCCACCGCCCGCACGGCCAGCCGCTTCGAGTTGGCCAGCCCGAAGGCCCGGCGCGCGGCGTCCCAGAGCTCGGTGTCGAGCACGCTCGCGGGCAGCGCCACCGCGCGACCGACGACCGTGTAATCGGCGTAGGTTGCCTCGACCCGGATGCGTCCGGCCGTGAGCCCCCGCTGGCGAAGGCGGCGGCCCAGCCGGTCGCACATGGCCCGCAGCACCGGATGCAGGACGCCGAGATCGTTGGTGTCGGTGGCTAATGTATGAACGGCGTGAAACTCGGCCTGCCGCTCGGGTGGCAGCACCGGACGGGGATCGATGCCACGGGCCCGCGCCCGGAGGGTCCGGCCTTCGCCGCCGAAGACGGCGCAGAGCGCATGCTCGGGAATGGCGGCCACCTCGCCGATGAGATCAAGCTGGTAGTCCTCCAGCCGCACCCGCACCCGCGGATCGAGCTCGGGCAGCACCTCGATTGGATGGGGTGCAAGAAAGTCTCGCTCATTACCCGGTGCCACACATAGTAATGGTTCCAGGCTGCCCTGCTGCCCCGCCGCCCATCTGCCCGCCTTGATTGCCGCCTGGCTCACCAGTTTGTTGGCGGCCGCGCCCACCGACAGAGGAATGCCGAGCCGCTTGCTGGTCTCCCGGCGGATACGCGTGGCAACGTCCTGGGGCGGTCCGAAGAGCCGGCCGGTGCCGGTGATGTCGAGAAAGGCATGGCCGTAGCCCCGCGGCTCGATGGTGGGGGCGTAGCTCCGCAGGATCTCATGCAGCGCCCGGGATGCGCGGGCATAGAGCCGCGGGTTGGGCGGCAGGACGATGAGATCGGGGCAGAGCCGGATGGCTTGGCGCACGGGCATCCCCCGTTCGAGCCCTGCCCGCCGCGCTTCGGCCGAAAGCGCCAGGATGACGGCCCGGTCGGCGCCGGGCGGCGCCACCGCCAGAGGGCGGGTCCGGAGCCTGGGTGCCACCAGCCCTTCGAGGGTGGTGCAGAAGGCGGGCGGGTCGATGAACAGGACGGAGCGCATAGGAAATAGAAGCGTGAACGGTAAACAGTGAACGGTGAACAGGTGCATCTGCTGGGTTCTCGTGGTGAACCCCCGTTTACTGTTTACCGTTACTGTTCACGCTGTCATAAAAGCACTGCCTGCTCAGTGCGGTCCCCGGTTTTGCCGCGAGGCTGTGCGGCCATTTCCATGCGCCGGCGGCGCCTGCGGTTTGCCTCATCGCCGCCAAAGCCAAACGCCGCTCGCAGCGCGTTGAGCCGGCGGGTGAGGGCCTGCTGGTAGTCCTGACTGGCCATGTCGCTTCGGGCGTAATGGCGCCGGTAGCGCTCGGCCAAGTGGGGGAACTCTCGCTGAAGAACGGGAAGAAAGCGGTGCCGCGCCGCGGAACCGAGCCGGAGCGCCGACCCGATTACATAGCGGGCACCCGCTTTCTTCGCCTCCTCCATGAGCCGGGCCAATCCGGCCCAGTCATCGGTGATCCCGGGAATAATGGGAGCGATGATGAGCCCCGCATGGACTCCTCCTTCAATGAGCCGACGGAGCGCCCGGATCCGGGCTCCCGGCACCGGGGAGCGGAGCTCCAGCCGGCGAGCGAGCCTGGGGTCGGCGGTGGCGAGCGAGATATTCACGCTCATCTCGTTCCGCTCCGAGATGGCCCGCAGGAGATCTATGTCCCGGGTGACCAGGGGAGACTTGGTGATGATCTCGATCGAGAGCCCGTGATAGGTGCTCAGCACCTCCAGGATCCGGCGGGTCAGCCGGAACCGCCGCTCCGCCGGCTGGTAGGGATCGGTGGCCGTGCCGATGACCAGCGAGTGGCCGGCGATCCGGGCCGGGTTGAGCGTGCGCGCCAGCACGTCGGCCACTTCGGATTTGACCAGGATCTCCTTCTCGAAGGCCTCCCAGGGGGGCGGCGGGGCGGCGGGGCGGCGGGGCGGTAGCTCCGAATCGGTATGCGTTTCGACCTCACTATCCTGCGGCCCATCTGCCCAGCTGCCCTGCTGCCTCGCCCGCTCCACCACCCACCGATGGGTATCCCGCGCGTAGCAGTAGGTACAGCCGAACTCGCACCCGACGTAGGGGTTGATCGACCAGAACCCCATATGGGTGGAGGCGGGAGTATTGAGGACGGAATTCACCGGCAGGCCGATGAACGTGGTGCCCCTGCTGCGCTCGTCCAAGATGGGCAGCGGGGCGGCGGGGCGGGTGGGCAGTAAAGGTGCCTGTGAGCTGCCAGCACTACTTAGCAGTTCGATCTGCCCTGCCGCCCTGCCGCCCCGCCGCCCTGCCTTCACCCGCCCCGCCTTCACCCGCACTGGCCCCACCCGCACTGGGTGCAGTTGACACAGCCGGACGCGCGTACCAGCGGGCCGGCACAATCGGGGCAGACGCGGATCAACGGAGGAGAGGAAGAGGTGGGAGGGGATGGAGGCGACATAGAACCCCGCGGCTTCGGTGTTTATTCGGTACCTGTAACCGAATATAACCCGAAAACAAAGGGGGTCAAGCAGGCGCCCCAGGCTAAGCTTCCGAGTGTCCCAGAAACGCCGAGTCGCCATCATCGGAGCCGGCGCCGCCGGATCCATGGCGGCGATCTTCGCGGCCGCCGCCGGCGCCGAGACATTCCTGCTCGAGCGTACCCGGGACGGCGGGCGCAAGATCCTCATCAGCGGCGGCGGGCGCTGCAACATTCTCCCGGCCCGGGTGGACGAGCGGCGCTTCGTCACCGACTCGTCGCCCAACAGTCTCCGCAAGATGCTTCGTTCGTGGCCGCTCCACGAGCAGATCGCCTTCTTCGAGCAGGAGCTCAACCTGCCGCTGGTCGAGGAAGCCGAGACGGCGAAGCTCTTCCCCGTGTCCAATCGCGCGCGCGATGTGCGCGACGGACTCCTGGCGCTGGCCGCCCGCCGGGGCGCGCGCTTCATGCCCGAGACCACCGTCACCGGTCTGGTTCCCACCTCGAGCGGATGGAGCGTGGAGCGTCTTGGCGGAGAGCCCCTCCTCGTGGATGCGGTGGTGGTGGCGAGCGGCGGGCTCTCCGTGCCGGCCACCGGCAGCGACGGGCGCGGCCTCGCGATCCTCGCCGGGTTGGGGCACACCATTCATCCGACGTATCCCGCGCTCACGCCCGTGGTGGCTGAGCCGCCGCCGTTCGCGTCGCTCGCCGGGATCTCGCTTCCCGTCACGCTCACCGCCCGCGATGACGGCAGGACCGAAACCTCCGCCGGCGGCTTCCTCTTTACCCACCGGGGCTACAGCGGGCCCGCGGTGCTGGACGTCTCCCACGTCCTGGTGCGCTCGCGGCTGGAAGGAGAGTCTCGCGCCCGTCTGCTGGTGCAATGGACCAGCATGGACGAGGCCGACTGGGAGGCCGCCCTCCAGCCGGAGGGTCCGGGAACGGTGGTCGGCGTGGTTCGGCGCGAGCTGCCCGAGCGGCTGGCCGATGCGCTTCTCGATCGAGCCGGTATTCCCCGGTCGCAGACCCTGGCGCAGCTCCGCCGCAATGAGCGGCTTCGCCTGACTGAGCTGCTGGTTCGCGGCGAGCTGCCCTGGACTTCGGACGAGGGCTATAAGAAGGCGGAGGTAACGGGGGGTGGCGTCAGCCTGGCGGAGATCGATCCCCGCACCATGGAGAGCCGCCGCCATCCGGGGCTCTTTCTCTCGGGCGAGGTGCTGGATGCCTTCGGCCCTATCGGGGGCTACAACTTTCTGTGGGCCTGGGCTACCGGACGCGCCGCCGGCAGGGCCGCAGCGCGCCAGGTCTGACTTGCGCTAGACTTGAGATATGAATTTCACGCTCGACGACGCCCTCCCGGTCCTGCGGCGGACACCGGCGGTGCTCCGGGCCCTGCTCTGGGATGTGCCGGAGCCGTGGATCCGCTGCACCGAGGGACCCGACACCTGGAGCCCCTTCGATATCGTCGGACACCTCATCCACGGCGAGCGTACCGACTGGATCGCCCGCACCGAGATCCTGCTGAAGCACGGCGAGACGCGGGCGTTTACCCCCTTCGATCGATTCGCCCAGTTCGAGGCCTCGCGCGGCAAGACGCTCCACCAGCTCCTGGACAACTTTGCCGAGCTCAGGGCCGCCAATCTCAGCCGGCTCGAATCGCTGGCGCTCACCGTTGAGGATCTCGGCCGCCGCGGCCGTCATCCGGAGCTCGGGCCTTGCACCCTCGGCGAGCTCCTGGCCACCTGGGTGGCCCACGACCTGAGTCATATCGCCCAGATCGCGCGGGTCATGGGCAAGCAGTACACCGAGGCCGTGGGGCCCTGGCGAGCCTACCTGCCGATGCTGGGAAGGACCTGACGAATCCGTGACCGAGCCTCTCGCCAGCGGGCCATCCGAGACAGCGCGCGTCGAGGCGTTCAGCGACGGCGTCTTTGCCATCGCGATCACCCTGCTCGTGCTGGAGATCAGGCTCCCGCCGGCCGATCTCACCGGTCACGGAAGCACCCTGCTTCCCGCACTGCTCCGCCTCTGGCCCTCCTATCTGGGCTACGTCATCAGCTTCGTCACGATCGGCATCATGTGGGTCAACCACCACAGCATGTTCGTTCTCATCCGCCGCACCGACCGCTATTTCCTGCTGTTGAGCGTCTTTTTTCTCCTGTGTATTGCCTTTCTGCCTTTCCCCACTGCGGTCCTGGCCGAGTACCTTCCGGAGCCGAAGGGCCGGAGGATCGCGGTCGCGACCTACAGCGCCTCATTCGTGCTGATCGCGCTGGCGTACAATGCGGTCTGGTGGTATGCGGTTCATGGAGGCCGGCTCCTCGATGAGAACGCCGATCGCGAGGCAGTACGGACTATAGGGAGACGGTATTTGGTGGGGCCTGCCGCCTACACGGTGTCGTTTGGGCTTGCCTTCGTCAACGTCTGGGCCAGCCTGGCGGTCCATCTCTTTCTGATGGGGTATTTTATCCTGCCGGTTCGCAAGCCTACGGCGCCGGGCACGTCGATGTAGCCTCCCGCTATCGCTGGCCTCTTACCCGTCTGGCCTCCTCGTGCGGCAGCACGAAGTCTTCCTCGCCGGGTGGGCGGACCCAGAGGTCGAACGCCAGGAAGAGAGTCTTGGAGTAGGGAAAGAATGCAACCGGTACCAGCAGCATGAGCGCCAGCGTCGCAATCTGAAAGAGCTCCCACGGAGGATTGGGCCAGGTCCACAGCAGAAATCCCACCACCCAGACGGCAAAGACGGTCTCCATCGCCATCAGGTTGAAGAAGTACGCTCCCAGCCAGTACCCCTGCTCCCCCCGCTCGAACCCGAGACCGCACACCGGACAGTTGGGCACCAGATGTGACCAGGTGACGAAGACGGGCCCGCCACCGCAGTGGGGACAGCGGAGCCGCATGGCACGGGTGAACAGGGTAGTCACTCGGCGTCGGTGAGGAGGAGGTGCAGACGGTCCAGCGATCGGCATTGCTGCTCGAGAAAGAGCCCGACTCATATCTAGCAGGAAAATTCCAGCGGGGCGAGGGTCGCCCTCAACCGCGATGGGTTGCCATGTGGGCACCGATCCAGCGCTCGACGTCGCCCAACACCTGCGCGTGATTCAGGTCCGCGAACAGACCATGATAGGCGCCCTCGTATTCGCAGAACTTCCGGTCCGGCAAGGCTAGCCGCGAAAAAAAAGCCCTGGTTCCGTCAGGCGGGACCATCCGGTCGGCCGAGCCATGAAGTAGCAGCAGCGGAACGGACAGATCAGCGGCCCGCGCCTGGACCCGGGCGATCGCCGCGGTCACCTCGGTTGACAGTCGTGCGGTACCCCGCCGATGGAACAGGGGGTCTGCTACCACCGAATCGATGACCTTGGGATCCCGGGCCAGGCCGGAGAGGTCCATCCCCACTTCGAGCGAGAAGCGAGGCCAGATGCGGGACATGACCCGGCCGAGCGCCATCAGCGGACGGGGCACGCCGAGTTGTCCCAACGGGGGCGCCGCGGCAATCACACCGTTCAACTCCCCGGGATGATCGATGGCGTACTCGAGCACCACCAGCCCGCCAAGGCTGTTGCCCAGAACGAATACCGGAAGGTTGGGCTCCCACTCCCGAACCCGCAGCAGAAAAGCATGCAGGTCATCGAGGT
This sequence comes from Gemmatimonadales bacterium, assembly GCA_036379675.1. Taxonomy (GTDB): domain Bacteria; phylum Gemmatimonadota; class Gemmatimonadetes; order Gemmatimonadales; family GWC2-71-9; genus CAVVWJ01. The sequence goes on from DASVGF010000174.1 coordinate 6,517, forward strand.
ATTGCTGCCAGGCCCGAACGTAGGCGCGCTGCCCGGGGGATCGGCCGTTCCCCCGCATGTCGTATGCGTAGAGTGCCACCCCTCGGGGCGGGAAGTGCGCGGCCAGGGAGGGATAGAGACCGCTGTGGTCGCCCAACCCATGCAGGTTGACCAGTACCGCCCGGGCTCTGCGGTTGGCGGGTACCCAGCACTGGTAGTAGAGGTTGACGCCGTCGGGGGCGACGAAGCTGCCCTCCGGGTGCAGCGTGGCATCAACCGCGGAGTCGGTCATAGAGTACAGCCTAACCCCTGTTCCATGCCTGACCAAGCCGATGCCGGGACTCAGCTCACCAGGGTGGGCTTGCCCTCGATGAGCCAACGGGCATGGTGCCGGCGAACATCCGCGGCGGAGCACCCCAGCACACTCTCCGCCCGGGGGCCTTCTGTCTCCTGGTGGGCGAACTCCAGCAGGTACAGAGTGGGGCCGGCGTTCCGCGCGTGCTCCACGACGAAGCCGGCGAGCGCCTCGGACCACCCCCGAGAGGGGCTGGCCGGGAACGCCGAGCCCCGCCGGTGCCGTTCGAGCGCCTCGATCACCTGGGTGCGAGGCACCCTGGCGCGGCTATAGCGGCTGCGCAGCTCCCGTTCGTCGTCGGTCGGATCGGATCGGCGGGGCCGGAACAGGTCACAGGAGCAGGCGCCGACCAGCAGTTTGGCTACCGTGCGGGCGGGGGGATGCAACCGGTGGAGCGACTCCCGGTGACTGGGAGCTAGGTCCGCGTTGAGACCCGGGGGCAGCATCGAACGCACTTCGCTGAGCGTGAGCGGGCTGGCTATATAGAGGAAGAAGCACATGGTGGGTGAGAAGTGAGAGGGGAGAAGTGAGAGGGGACTGGGGGGAAGAAGTCCTTCTCACTCCTTACCTCTCACCTCTTACCTCTCACCTCTTACCGCTTTTCAGATCGGCAGATCGTCGCGCACCAGCACCAGGATGGCGGCCTGCGGTACCACGAGGTATTTCTTGTCTTCGAAGGTGATTTCCACTGCGGCCTTGCGGAAGAAGATGGCGTGATCCCCGACCTTGGCCTGCATCCCCCGGCTGCGATTGTCCCGGATATCCACTTTCCAGGGCTCGTCATCCAGGCTGCTCAGGTCCGCCACGGGCGTGCCGGGCCCTGTCGCCACGATCAATCCGGTCTGCACCTGCTGGGAATCGATGGCCGTGGCCGGCAGGTAGAGGCCCACCCGGGTTCGCTCGTCCCCGTCTTCGGGGGTGATGAGCACCCGGTCGCCCACAACCATGAGCTGCTTCCTGGGGAACTCCATTACCGTTTTCCGTTGCCCTTGGCGATCGCGCGTTGGTTCCCGTCGCCGCCGGTCTCGGCCTGATGAGTCGTAACCAGCTCGACGATCCGGAGCCGGCGCGCGCCGTGGGGCAGGCGGAGGCTGACTTCCTCGCCGGCCTTCTTGCCGCCCAGTGCGCGTCCCAGTGGGGACGCGAGCGAGATGTGCCCGGCGTCGATATCCATCATCTCGGCCAGCACGACCATGTAGGTGTCGGTATCGTTGGTGTCCAGGTCCAGCACGGTCACGCGGGAGCCGAGCCCGACCCGGTCGAGCGGTGCCTCGGTGTTGGCCAGCTGGCTGAGCTGATTCAGCCGTTGGTGCAGCTGTCCCAGCCGCGCCTGGACGAACTGTTGCCGCTCGAGCGCCGCCTTGTACTCGGAATTCTCCCGCAGATCTCCCAGCTCAACGGCCTGAGCGATGGCCTGCGGCAGCAGAATATTCAGCTCGTGGGTGAGCTGGTCGATTTCCCGCCCCAGCTTTTCCCGCATCTCACGGATCATGTTACGGCCAGATGAAAATAGGATGGCCTGGAGACTGGGATCTCCAGGCTGAAAGGTAAGAACGCTCGTGAAACATACCACGCGGTCCTGATCTGCGGAATAGGAAGTGACTGTAACATCATGATAGCTAAAGTTTTATTGCTGGCGGCCCTGATTCAGGGGCCGGTCCCTGTCAACACGGGGCCCCTGCCGCTGGCCGGCCGGGCCGCCGCCGACTCGCTGCTCGTGGATGTGCAGCAGCTGGACTCGACCATCCAGGTCGACGTCCGCTACGCCACAGGCCACAACTTTACCGGAGCTCCGTTGCCGGGATACGAGGCTCCCCGGGTGCTCCTTCGCAGAGAGGCGGCCCAGGCCCTGGCTCGAGTGCAGCGCCGGCTCCGAAGCGGAGGGCTTGGTCTGGTGGTGTTCGATGGCTACCGGCCGGTGCGGGCCACCATCGCCATGGTGGCGTGGGCCCGGCGGGCTGGCCGGGGGGATCTGATCGCCAACGGGTACATCGCCAGCCGAAGCCGCCATAATCTTGGTGTGGCGGTGGATCTCACTTTGGTGGACCAGACCAGTGGGGCTCGCCCCGACATGGGAACGCCGTACGACACCTTTTCCGAGGCTGCCCACACGGCGAATGCCGAGGGCCGGGTTCTTCGATTCCGTCAGCTGCTCGTGCGGGCCATGGAGGCGGAGGGCTTCGCCAACTACGACAAGGAGTGGTGGCATTTCAGCTACCCGGTGCCGGGCGCGCTGCCCTACGACGAGCCGATCCGAAAGTCCAGTCCCGGCCGGCGCGTAATTCCTTGACACTCACGACAGCAAAGGGTAACGTGCGGGTCGCTAATTTCCCCTCGTGTGCGTGAGTGGATTCTTACCCACAGGATGAACGCGTGATGCTTCTCAGGACCGCTGTCCGGCGCCCCCTCCGGTTGGTCATCGCGCTCTGCCTGCTGACGTTGGTGCTGGTTGGTTGCGGCGCCGAGCACTATCCCCAAACCACTCTGTTGCCCCGAGGCGACTTCGCCCGAATCGCCGACGATCTGCTGGACACCACGGTCAAGTGGGCGCTGCTGGTGTTCGTACTGGTCGAGGGGATTCTGATTTATGCCATCTTCCGGTTCCGCGGCAGGCCCAACGATCCCGAGCCGCATCAGACCCACGGCAACACCACCGTCGAGATCATCTGGACAGTGGTGCCCGCCCTGATCCTCGCGGCCATCGCTGTTCCGACGGTCCGCGCCATTTTTCAGACCAATGCTACTCCGGGCCAGGACGCGTTGCGGATCGAGGTGGTGGGCCACCAGTGGTGGTGGGAGTTCCGGTACCCGGAATACAATCTGACCACGGCCAACGAGCTGGTCGTTCCCGTGGGCCGGACGGTATCGCTCCACATGGGCAGCGCCGACGTCATCCACAGCTTCTGGGTTCCCCAGTTTGCCGCCAAGCGCGACGTCTTTGCCAACCGGGAGACCCGGATGTGGTTCAAGGCGGAAGTGGACGGCGACTATCCGGGCCAGTGCGCCGAGTTCTGCGGCATCCAGCACGGCCGGATGGCTCATCGGATCCGGGCGGAGCAGCCCGAGCAGTTCCAGGCCTGGGTAGCGCAGATGCAGACGCCCGGCCCCAGAAAGCCGCCTGCCGCCGACCGGTTATACGCCGAGGGCGAGAAGCTGTTCACCGCCAAGGGGTGTGTGGCCTGCCACTCGCTGGTGGCGGTCAACGCGCCCAAGGGAATGCTCGGTCCCAATCTGGGCAACGTCGGCGCCCGATCATACCTCGCCGCGGGGACGCTCAAGAACACCGACGAGAACCTGGCCCGCTGGATTCGGGACCCCCAGAGCATCAAGAAGGGGGTGCTGATGCCCAACCTTGGAGTTACTGCCGAGGAAGCCCGCGCGCTGGTCCAGTTCCTCCGGGCACACCGCTAATTCACCACGACACAGGGTTCGTATGGCCACCAGGGTTCTTGAGCACGAGGCACATCCGGCGGCGGGGCACGGGGAGCAAACCGGGCTCTGGAGCTGGATCACCACCGTAGATCACAAACGCATCGGGATCCTCTACGGCGCCACCGCGTTCCTCTTCTTCCTGCTGGGCGGCATCGAGGCCTTGCTGCTTCGAATCCAGCTGGGCAGTCCGGAAAACACCTTCCTGTCGCCCGAGACGTATAACCAGATGTTCACCATGCACGGCACGACCATGATCTTCCTCGCGATCATGCCGTTGTCCGCCATGTTCTTCAACTTCATGATCCCGCTGCAGATCGGAGCGCGGGATGTGGCGTTTCCCCGCCTCAATGCCTTCAGCTACTGGGTCTTCCTGCTGGGCGGCCTGTTTCTCAACTCGAGCTGGTTCTTCGGCGCCGCGCCCGATCAGGGCTGGTTCGGCTACGCCAACCTCACGTCCAAACAGTTCTCGCCCGGGCTGAACGTGGACTTCTGGATGATCGGCCTCCAGATCCTCGGCATCGCGTCCCTGGCCGCGGCGGTCAATTTCTTCGTCACCATCGTCAATCTGCGGGCGCCGGGCATGAACCTGATGCGCATGCCGATGTTTGTCTGGATGAGCTTCATCACCCAAGTGCTGCTGCTGCTGGCATTCCCGGTAATCACCGTGGCCTTGTTCCTGCTCATGTTCGACCGGTTCTTCGGCAGCAGCTTCTTCGTCCCCGCCGGGGGCGGCGACCCGATACTCTGGCAACATCTCTTCTGGATCTTCGGACATCCCGAGGTCTACATCCTGATCCTGCCCGCGTTCGGCATCGTCTCCGAGGTGCTGCCGGTGTTCTCGCGCAAGCCGCTCTTCGGCTATGCGGCCATGGTCTTCTCCGGCGTGTTCATCGCGTTCCTCGGCTTCGGCGTATGGGCGCACCACATGTTCTCCACCGGGATGGGTCCCATCGCCGACGCTTTCTTCTCGCTGTCCACCATGCTGATCGCCATCCCCACCGGGGTGAAGATCTTCAACTGGATCGGCACCATGTGGGGCGGCTCGCTCCAGTTCCGGACCCCGATGCTGTTCGCCGTGGGCTTCATTGCCATGTTCATCATCGGCGGGCTCTCGGGCGTCATGCACTCCTCTCCTCCGGCCGACCTGCAGCAGACCGACACCTATTTCATCGTGGCCCACTTCCACTATGTGCTGTTCGGGGGCAGCATCTTCGGCCTGACCGCCGGTGCCTATTACTGGTGGCCCAAGATGTCCGGCCGGATGCTGAACGAGCGCCTGGGCAAGCTGCACTTCTGGCTGATGATGATCGGGTTCAACCTGACCTTCTTCCCCATGCACTTCGTGGGGCTTCACGGCATGCCGCGGCGGGTGTACACCTACCCGGAGGGCCTGGGGTTCGAGCTGATGAACCAGATCGAGACGGCCGGGTCGTTCGTGCTGGGGCTCGCCTTCCTCGTGTTCCTGTGGAACATCTACAAGACCTCGCGGGGGCCGCGGAACGCGCCGGCCGATCCGTGGAACGGCGCCACCTTGGAGTGGGCCATCCCGTCGCCTCCGCAGGAGTTCAACTTCGCGAAGATCCCGGTGGTCCACGGGCGCGATGCCCTGTGGGAGCAGAAGCGGCAGCGTGGGGGCCCGTTGCCGGAGCCTGCCAGGGTGAGCGGCCAGGGAATCCACATGCCGAATCCCTCGTACTGGCCTGCCGTCACGGCAGTCGGTGTGCTGGCGGTCCTGGTCTCGTTGATGACGCTCGGTACCACGGGTGTTCCCGGGGTCGTCGCCGGCGTGGCGCTGCTGTTTCTTGGGGTCTACAAGTGGGCTTACGAGCCGGCGGGCTGAACTGCGTAAACAGTGAACGGTAAACGGGAAACGGGAGCTCCCCGCGCACCGCCTGTTCACTGTTCACTGTTCACTGGTCACGTTATTGGAGTCGATCTTGACTGCTCACGCGCACGCGGCCCATCTCGAAACCTCGACCGGGCTGGATAATCGAAAGCTGGCCATCTGGACCTTCATCGGGTCGGAGTGCCTGTTCTTTGCCAGCCTGATCTCGAACTACCTGGTCCATAAGGGCCGGAGCCTGGTGGGGCCGTTCCCTCACGAGCCGTGGACCTCGCCCAGCGGGCAGCACTTCGAGCCGATCCTCGAGATCCCTCTCGTCACCCTGGGCACGGCGCTCCTGCTGTTCAGCTCGCTCTTCGTGGTGCTGGCATTGAGCGGCGCGCAGCGGGGGAGCCGGAAGGCGCTGCTCGGGTGGCTGGGCGCCACGCTGGCCTGCGGCATCTTCTTCGTGGGCATGCAGGTGTACGAGTTCACCCACTTCGTGCACCGGGGGCTTGGGTTCACCACCAACCTGTTTGGCTCCAGCTTCTACACCCTGACCGGGTTCCACGGCACTCACGTGACCATCGGCGTGATCTGGCTGGCGACACTCTGGGTCGACGCGCTCCGCGGCCGGATTCCCCCGCACAAGTCGCTTAACCTGGAGATGGCAGCGCTGTACTGGCACTTTGTGGACGTGGTCTGGATCGTGATCTTCCCGGTCGTCTACCTCATCAAGTGAGCGGTCTCATGGATGCCCACGCGACCACCTCCGCCCATCAGGAGCACGCCCATCCGACGGCGGGTCTGTACGCCAAGGTGGGTCTGGTCCTCTTCGTGCTCACTGCGCTCGAGGTCGGGCTCTACGAAATCACCTACGGCAGCCACGCTGGAGCGTCCGCCGAGGCCTTGAAGCCCTTTTTCGTCCCGCTGCTGCTACTGCTCTCGGCGGTCAAGTTCGCCCTGGTGGCCATGTTCTACATGCATCTCAAGCAGGATCACAAGCTCTTCAGCGGGGTGTTCGTCTTTCCCCTCATCATCGCCACCGTGGTCATCGTCTCCCTGATGATCCTGATGGCCTACCACATGGCGTTTGCGCGGGCAGGGTGATGGCGGAGGGCGACAGGGTAGGGTTGCTCCGGCCGTGCCTAGGGCCAATGGCCGGTAGCCAGTAGCCGACGGCGATGGATGAGCGGCTGCGGCCAACGCTGCCCTACGAATGGGGCTGGTCGGTCCACCCCAGCGTGATCCTTGGCACCGGGCTTCTCGGTGCCTTGTACTTTTACGGCATCGGCCCGCTCCGACGCCGCAAGGGGTGGGGCCCTCCGGCTTCCCCCTGGCAGATCGCCTCCTTCTGCGGGGCGATGGCGGTGCTGCTGCTGTCGCTGAACGGGCCGGTGCACGAGCTGAGCGATTACTACCTCTTCTCGGTGCACATGTTCCAGCACCTGGTGCTCACGCTGCTTTTCCCCCCGCTCCTCCTGGCCGGAACCCCGGGCTGGCTGCTGCGTCCGCTCGTCGTGCGTCCGGGGATCCTGCCGGTGGCGCGGCTGCTCACCCGCCCGTGGGTAGCCGCCCTGGTCTTTAGCCTCTCGCTCGCCGTGTGGCACGTGGCCACCTATTACGACCTCATGATGCGCAACCACGAGGTGCACATCTTCACCCACCTGCTGTTCATGGTGACGGCGACCCTGATGTGGTGGCCGGTCATGAGCCGGGTGGCCGAGCTTCCCTCCCTGAGTCCCGGGCCGGGCATCCTCTACCTCTTTCTGGTCGGCATTCCGATGCAGATCGTGGCGGCTCTGATCACCTTCTCCGATGACGTGCTCTACCCCTGGTACGCCGCCGCGCCGCGCACCTGGGGGCTCTCGCCGCTGGACGATCAGCAGCTGGGCGGGCTCTTGATGTGGATCCCGGGAAATCTGTGGATCTTCGGAGCGATCGGTCTGCTGTTCTTCAAGTGGGCGAGGGAAAGCCAGTGACCGACTATCGGCGGAACATGGCCAGCGACACACAGAGCCAGGCTGCGATCAGCGCAACGCCGCCGAAGGGGGCCCCCGCAGCGAACCAGCGGGCGCTGGTCAGCGCCAACCCGTAGAGGCTTCCAGAGAACAGAATAGTTCCGGCCACCATCAACCAGCCGGCCCAGTTCAATAAGTTCGATGGCTGACGATTGATGGCCCAGGCAATCAGCAGCAGTCCCAGCCCATGGTACATCTGGTAGCGGGCGGCCGTCTCGAAGACCGCGATGTTCGGGCCGAGTTCTGCCCGCAGCGCGTGCGCGGCGAACGCCCCGGCGGCTACGGCCAGCAGCGCAAAGATGGCCCCGATCCCCGCCAGGACCCTCTCCATCAGGTCACCGTTGCGAGAGTCCCTGGGCCGCCAGCTCCTCGGGACTAGCGCGCCGGTCGGCCCACCCGGCCAACGCACCCATTCCCAGGATGAACACCACGTCGCTCACCGCCACGGTCGTCATGTTCGGCGGCAGTGGGCCAAACACGCTCGCCAGGTAGGTGGCCACCAGCACCAGGGCGACGATAACGATTCTGCCGGTGCGAAGCGGATGGCGGTGGGACCGTCTCGGCAGGTACAGCGCCAGTCCCGCGCCAAGCACCAGAAACTCAGCCACCAGCGTCGCGGTCCGGTTGTTCCACAGTCCGAAGCCGAGCTTGGTGGAGTCGTTCCCGAAGAGGGGGAGGTCGGGGATGTGCATCAGCACGTCGAGTGGATAGTGGGAGAACACCGCGAGGCCGACGATGGCCGATGCCTGCCAGTGCCGGCTGGTATCCCTGGTGGGCCACGAGTAGTAGGCCGCCGCGGCAACCAGGCTCCAGACGAGCGCGCCAACGAGGCTGTGGGAGATCGGATAATCGATAAAATCCAGCGGCGTGACGGCGGTGTGGCCGGGAACGATCCTCGCGTGCTCCCAGCCGAGCAGGACAAAGCTGCCCCAGAGCAGATCGAGCAGCTGGGCGGAGATGAACAGCGTGCCCAGCGAGAGCTTCGGCTCTGCTCGCTTGAGGGCAAAGGCGACCCCGTAGTGGCCTAGGAACATGGCGGGGCGGCGGGGCAGCGGGGCGGCGGCGCAGGGGAGGCGACCGGGGTGCTGATGTTCATGCCCGTTCCTTGGTAAGGGGCTGAGCGCAGCCAACTTGCTGGTAAAAGGTCTGCCTGTCCAGATGACCGAGGCCGCCCCCCTGCTACGGGCCTGCCCCGCTGCTCAACCACGCCCCCCCGTCCACCACCATGATGGCACCCGTGATCCATTCGCCGGCCGGACTCGCCAGGTAGGTCACCATCTGCCCGATGTCTTCCGGCCTGCCCCAGCGTCCCAGGGGGATCGCCGCCGCCGCGTATTTCTCCATGCCGAAGAGATCGGGTGCATCGGCACCGGGCGGGGTGAAGGCCTTCTTTACCCCCTCCGTTGGTACAGGTCCGGGAGCGATGGCATTGACGGTGATGCGGTCGCGGGACCACTCGAGCGCGAGCGTTCGGGTGAGCGCGTCCACGCCTGCCTTGGCCGCCGTAGCGTGTGCCATGAGCGGCCACCCCCGGTAATGGAGGGTCATCGAGATGGAGATGATGCGTCCGCCGCCCTGTGCCTTGAGGTGCGGGTAGGCCGCCTGACAACAATAGAAGGTGCCATACAGGTCGGTTTCGACTACGGCGCGCCACGCATTGGGTGAGAGCGTGGCACTGGCGGCATAGAAGTTCCCCGCGGCGTTGTTGACCAGAATATCCAGCCTGCCGTGCCGCTCCACGACCTGGCTCACCATGCGGGCGACCGATTCGGGCTCCCTGACGTTGGCCTCGACGGCGCTTACCGTAGCCCCTCCGGCGCGGAGCTGCGACGCGGCGGGCTCCAGGTGCGCCGGGTTGCGACTGGCGATAACTACTTCTGCGCCGGCGCCGGCCAGCGACGCGGCGATGCCCAAGCCAAT
>DASVGF010000175.1:0-3085 GCA_036379675.1 Gemmatimonadales bacterium
TTTCCCGGGGGTGTGCCGTGTGGCGCGTCACGCGGGGGTGTGGCGGGGAGGAGGGTTAGGCGGGGAGGGGAGACAGAGGAGTGCCGGAACCAGGATTGCCCCAATCCACAAATGTAGATGATGTTGACAGGATTGTTCGTAACTGCAAGCTAAGCATTGGCTTCGATATTACACTAGTGACAATTTTTTGGTCGTGCTCACGAGAGCCACCGGAGTACGTCCGCCCCCCCGAACTTACTTCTCCACCAGAATGAGAAACTTGGAGGCGGCCCAGAACTCCTCGGGTGCCTGGATCTCCACAACGCCGCCCGTGACTTCCCCCTTGTCGTTCACCCCTCCGGTGAGATGGGATGGGCTTTGACGGGAGACAATTCTGTATTTCTTGTCCGTCCGCGGCAGCGGAATCGTAAGCGTCTGGGTCTTGTCGATCGCGGTAAACGCCGCCGGATCGAGGTTTCGCGAGGGCTCCAGGCGAGTGCCGCCGAAGATGAGAAACTTGGTGCCCTCCTTGGTGACCACGCCCTTCTCGAGCAGCTCGCGTTTCGAGCCGGCGATGTAGTAGGCGGCGTTCTTGTAGCTGGTCAGGCTGCGCACCGACCCTCGCAACGACACCGTCTCCCGATCCAGCGTGTCGATGCGCTCGCTGAGTGACGCGATCTGGCTGCGCTGGTCGGCGATGATCGCCTCGTTCTCGGCCCGCTGCTGCTCGGCGGCAAGCTTCAAGTCTTCGATGGTCTGCTTGTACGTGGAGATCTGAGCCAGGAGCCGGGCATTGCGGATCTTCGCACTCTTGGCCCGGTTCTCGGTGGCGATCAGCTTGGTCTCGCTCTCGTTCAGCCGCGTGATCACCTGCTGAATGCGCTCCAGCGTCGCTTTGCGCTCCTCCCGATCCAGCTGGGACCCCGGCAGCCCGCGATCATCCTCGCCCCCGACCGAGATGCTCTTGGCCTTGGCCAGCTCGCTGTTGAGGTCGCTCACGAATTGGGTCGTTTCGAGCACCTCGGTGAGCAGCGTATCCTTCTGCGCCTCAGCCGCCCGGGCCTCGGCCAGGGCTCTGGTGAGCTCGGCGTGGCGCCGGTCGCATCCGGTGGCCGTCAGTGCCAGTAGCAGGATCAGCCCAGCGTGCCTCATCCGCTCCTCCGTGGGTCCCGGGCATGCCCCCAGTCGGGGCACACCATGGCTCAGCGTACACTTCTCCGCTGACTAGTATCGGCCGGGGGTAGATGAAACTTTGGCCCCGGGGAGGGGCCAATCCTGCCTAATCGTCGTCCTCGTCCTCCTCATCGTCCTTGTCCTTCCCTCGCCCCTTCTTCCCCTTCTCGCGCTCGAGCGCGGTAAGGCTGAAGGTGGCCTTGAGCACCGGGGCTTCAACCACCGTGGCGGCCACGCTCAGGGGACCCGTCTCGGTGCCGAGGCGGACCACGGCCGAGGCCTGGCCCTGTGCGTCGGTCCGTTCGCTGGCCGACTCCACCTGGGCATCGGTCGAGCCCTCGACACTGAACGTCACGGCCACGTCACCTACCGGACGGTTGGCCGCATCGGTAAGGCGAACGACGAGAGGGTCGCTCAGACGGCTGCCGACGGTTCCCTCCTGTCCGTTCCCCGCAAAGGCCTCGAGTCTTGCGGGCGAGGTGTCGTCGGGAAGTGTCAGATCGCTGCCGCACCCGCTCAGGGCGGCACCAACGAGCATACCGAACAACCACTGGGAAGAGGTGCACATAAGCCATCATCCTGCTGGGGGCGTGAACGTGTCGGAATGCGACACTCTAGCTTACGTGGTCCAGCCCGTAACCGACATGATCTGGCTCACAGGCGCCTGGCGCGCCGCCCGGTAACTCCCCCGATGAGCCGCCGGGGCATGAACCGCATGAGAAAAACCAGCGCCTTGTACCGAAGCCCCGGCACGCAGACCACCGGTCCGTGGCGCTCGAGGGTCCGGAGCGAGGTCTCCACCACCCGGGCCGCCGACATCCACATCCACGAGGGTATCTCGCCCACGTCTACTTCCATGCGCTGATGAAACTCCGATCGAGTGAAGCCGGGACACAGTGCCTGGACCTGGACGCCCGTACCGGCCAGCTCGGCAGCCAGGCCTTCGCTGAAGGTGGTGAGGTAGGCCTTGGAGGCGCAGTAGTTCACGTTGAACGCGGAGAACGTGAAGGACGCTACCGAAGACACATTGACGATGGCACCCCGGCCGTTCCTGATGAGCACGGGCAGCGCGGCCTGGCTGAGGCGCATGGGCGCCATCACATGGAGCTGGAGCATCGCCTCCTGACGTGCAGGGCTCGCGTCGGCGAGGGCACCCCGGGTGCCGAACCCGGCATTGTTGACCAGCAGCGCGAGGTTGGAGGCTCTCGTCAGCCGTTCTGCCACCAGGCTCACGTCGGTATCAATGGTGAGGTCTGCGGGAAACGACTCGACGGCAACGGCATACCGCTGCTCCAGATCGGCCCGAAGCGCCTCCAGGCGATTTCCGTCACGCGCGATCACGACCAGATCGTAACCCCGCTGCGCCAGCCGCTGGCAGAACTCCTTGCCGATGCCGGCCGAGGCGCCGGTGACCACCGCCAGGGGACGCGAGCCCTCCGGGTTCATCCGCGGCTCAGCGCTGGAGGCCACTGCGCGCTGCCGGCTCGAGTGGACGCGAAGCCGGCGACGCCGTCGCGCCGGAGAGTGTGCGCAGGCGCCGGGATGCTTCGAGCAGGATGTCATCGGTCTTGCAGAACACGAAGCGGACCATTGACCGGCCGCCACCCCCGTCGCGAAAGAAGCTTGACCCCGGCACCGGAGTGACCCCCACCTCGCGCGAAAGCCACACCGCAAATTCGGTATCGTCCATGAGGCGGCCGGACGATCCGACCCCGGAGAAATCGGTGAGGATATAGTAGGCGCCTTCCGGCGGCGTGCATCGGAACCCCGACTCGATCAGCGCGGTGTACAGCAGATCCCGCCTTCCCCGGTAGGCATCCGCCAGTCCGGTGTAGAAGGATCGGTCGAGCCCGTCGAGCGCCGCCGCTACCCCCTCCTGCAGCGGGGCGGGGGCGCCGACCGTCAGAAAGTCGTGGACCTTGCGGATGTCGTC
>DASVGF010000176.1:0-3252 GCA_036379675.1 Gemmatimonadales bacterium
GTACGAGATCCTGGAGGAGATCATCCAGGACCACCCGGTGCTGCTCAACCGCGCGCCGACGCTGCACCGCCTGGGCATCCAGGCGTTCGAGCCGGTGCTGGTCGAGGGCAAGGCCATCCGGATCCATCCGCTGGTCTGCGCGGCCTTCAACGCCGACTACGACGGCGACCAGATGGCGGTGCACGTGCCCCTCTCGTTCGAGGCTCAGCTGGAGGCTCGCCTCCTGATGATTTCCTCGAACAACGTGCTTAAGCCGTCCGACGGCCGGCCGGTGGCCGAGCCCTCGCAGGACATGGTGCTGGGCAGCTACTTCCTGACCAAGCTGCCGCCGGGGTTCGATGAGGAGCTGCGCAAGGCGGGGATCGGCAAGAGCGAAGAGACCCGGGCCCGGCTGTGGCAGAAGTGCCGGTACTTCGGCAGCCTGGCCGAGCTGGAGATGTCGCTCCTGAATGGCAGCGTGGGCTACCACACCGCCATCTGCTTCTGGTTCATTCCGCCCCGGGAATCGGCCGAGGCCACCCCGCGGTGGCTCCGGACCACGGTGGGCCGGGTGCTGTTCAACAGCATCCTCCCCCGGCGGCTGGTGGCGGAGATGGGTTTCCGCGACGACCTGATGAAGAAGAAGAACCTGTCCGAGCTGGTGCTGCAGAGCTACCGCCGCGCCGGTTTGGCCGAAACGGTCACGTTCCTCGACCGGCTCAAGGACTTCGGATTCCGCTTTGCCACCATGGGCGGAGTCTCGATCGGGGTCGAGGACCTCGAGATCCCGGCCGAGAAGGCGGAGCTGCTGAACGAGGCCGATGCCCGGGTCAAGCGGTTCCAGCGGGCGTACAACACCGGCCAGATCACCTTCGGCGAGCGGTACAACAAGGTGATCGACGCCTGGACCCACGCCAACAACGACGTGGCCGAGGCGATGATCAACTCGATGCGGGTCTCCCGCGGCGGGTTCAACCCGGTGTTCATGATGTTCGATTCCGGCTCGCGCGGCAGCCGGGACCAGATCCGGCAGCTGGCCGGTATGCGCGGCCTGATGGCCAAGCCGCAGAAGAAGCTCACCGGCGGCATCGGCGAGATCATCGAGAGCCCCATCAAGTCGAACTTCCGCGAGGGGCTCACGGTGCTCGAGTACTTCATCTCCACCCACGGCGCCCGGAAGGGTCTGGCCGACACGGCGCTCAAGACCGCCGACGCCGGCTACCTGACCCGCCGGCTGGTCGACGTGGCTCAGGACGTGACGGTGACCGAAGAGGATTGCGGCACCATTCTGGGCCTGGAGATCGCGGCGCTGAAGGAGGGCGAGGACATCATCGAGCCGCTGCGCGAGCGCATTCTGGGCAGCGTAGCGAGCGAAGATGTGTTCGATCCGCACGAGCTCGACGAAGACGGCGATCCGAAGCTTCTGGTCGAGGCCGGCAAGCTGATCGACGAGGACATCTCGAACGCCATCGACGATGCCGGCATCGAGAAGGTCCGGATCCGCTCGGTCCTCACCTGTGAGGCCCGGCGGGGAATTTGCCGGATGTGCTATGGCCGCAACCTGGCCACCATGGACATGGTGGACATGGGAGAAGCGGTGGGCATTCTGGCTGCGCAGTCGATCGGCGAGCCGGGTACGCAGCTCACCCTGCGGACCTTCCATATCGGCGGGACGTCGTCCCGCATCGCCGAAGAGGCGGAGCGCCGGGCGCGGTCCGACGGCAAGGTGAAGTACACCGAAGGGCTCGAGTGGGCCGACGTGCCGGTGGAGTATGAGGATGGGTCCAAAGCCACCATCCGGGTCGTGCTCACCCGCGAGGATGAGTCGGCGTCGGACGAGAGCAAGGAAGGCATTCTGGTGGTCGATCCCAAGGATCCGAAGCGGGTGCTCAACCGCTACCCGGTCCCCGAGGGAGCGCTCCTGCAGGTCAAGGAGGGCGAGATCGTCACCAAGGGGGACAACGAGCGGCGGGCGACAATCCTGTACACCTGGGACCCGTACAACGACCCGAGTATCATCAAGGCCGATGGCGAGCTCCGGTGGAAGGACCTGGTTCCCGGCGTCACGCTCCGGGAGGAGCTGGACGAGGGCACCGGCCTGCGCAGCCTCGTGGTCATGGCCGATCCGGACCGCGAGCTGCACCCGAGCGTGCTGGTCTACATACCCAACCGGAAGGACCCCCAGGAGTACACCCTGGCGGAAGGCAGCCGCGTGATCCTGGGCTCGCCGACCGACCTGGTCACTCGGGGCATGGACATCCCGGACGCGGCCAACCCGTGGAGCACCAAGTTCCACGTGGAGGAGCGCCCGATCAACGAGGCCTGGCCCAGCAAGACCAAGAAGGAGAGCAAGGACAAGACGGTCTTCCTGAGCGCGCCGGTCAAGGTGACCAAGGGCATCACGGTCACCAAGATCCCGCGGCAGGCCTACAAGACCCGGGACATCACCGGCGGCCTGCCCCGTATCGCCGAGCTGTTCGAGGCCCGGCGGCCCAAGGACCCGGCCACCATCTCCGAGGTGGACGGCGTGGTCAAGTTCGGGGAGATCAAGCGCGGCAAGCGCGAGATCTTCGTCTTCCCGGAGACCCCGGCGGGCGTGGCCGACGAGGCCGAGCCGCAGCTGTACGAGGTGCCGGCCGGGAAGCACCTGCGGGTGCACGAGGGCGACCGGGTGCGGGCCGGCGACCGGCTCACCGAAGGGCCGGTGAACCCGCACGACATCCTGCTGATCAAGGGTCCCCGGGCGGTGCAGGAGTACCTGCTCAACGAGGTGCAGGAGGTCTACCGGCTGCAGGGCGTGCGCATCAGCGACAAGCACATCGGCGTGATCGTACGCCAGATGTTGCAGAAGGTGCGCGTGACCGAGCCGGGCGATACCGACTTCCTCGAGGGCGAGACGGTGGATCGGCTCACCTTCCGCGACGAGAACGAGCGCGTGGTGAAGCGCAAGAGCACCCCGGCGCAGGCCGAGCCGGTATTGCTGGGCATCACCAAGGCGAGTCTCACGACCCAGTCGTTCATCTCGGCGGCGTCGTTCCAGGAGACCACGCGGGTGCTGACCGACGCGGCGATCCGCGGGGCCAAGGACGATCTCCTGGGCCTCAAGGAGAACATCATCATCGGGCACCTGATCCCGGCGGGCAGCGGCATCTACCGCTACGCCGAGATCGACATCGAGCCACCGGCGGGCTACGAGGCGCCGCCGCCGCGGGTGGAGGAGCCGGTGGCGCCGCAGCTGGTGCCGGTGGGCGCGGAGGACGATTTGTAGGTGCC
>DASVGF010000177.1:0-2465 GCA_036379675.1 Gemmatimonadales bacterium
TCTCGCAGATCTCGCGGAACCGGGTGTAGAGGAAGCTTTCCTTGTGATGGGAGAGGCACCACTTGGCCATGATGGAGCCGCCGCGGGAGACGATGCCGGTCATCCGGCGGGCGGTGAGCGGGATGTAGCGGAGCAGCACGCCGGCGTGAACCGTGAAGTAGTCCACCCCCTGCTCCGCCTGCTCGATCAGGGTGTCGCGGTAGATCTCCCAGGTCAGCTCCTCCGCCACCCCTCCGACTTTCTCGAGCGCCTGGTAGATCGGCACCGTGCCGATGGGCACGGCCGAGTTGCGGATGATCCACTCCCGGGTCTCGTGGATGTTCTTGCCGGTGGAGAGGTCCATCACCGTGTCGGCGCCCCAGAGCGTGGCCCAGCGCAGCTTCTCGACTTCTTCCTCTATGGAGGAGGTGACGGCGGAATTCCCGATGTTGGCGTTGATTTTTACCTGGAAGTTGCGCCCGATGATCATCGGCTCCAGCTCGGGATGGTTGATGTTGGCCGGGATGATCGCGCGTCCGCGGGCGACTTCGCTGCGGACAAATTCGGGGCTCATCCCCTCGCGGATGGCCACGAATTCCATCTCCTCGGTAATCTCGCCGCGGCGAGCGAAATGGAGTTGGGTGATCGGTCCGGCCCCGCGTAGAGGTGGGCGGTTGTCACCCCGAGGAAGCGGAGCGACCGAGGGGGCCGGAATGCCATTACTTGTCGCTCCATTCAGCTTTGGTCCCCTCGCTGCGCTCGGGGTGAGATCCCGAACCGCAATCCACTCCCACCGCGGTGCAGGCAATCCCTCGCGAACGTCCACCCCCTGCGGCCCGCTGGTGTCGTACACCCGGAGCGGCGGCTCCCCGCCGGCGAGCGCGATCTCCCGCATGGGGACCCGGATGCCGTTCGGGCCCTCGACGTAGACCTTCGTGGAGTTGGGAAACGATTCTTCGAGGCGGGGTAGTACGTCGAGTGGCGTGCTGGGCATGAAACGCTCCCTGGTCTTAAAGGGAGCGTTGACGCGAAGGATTCGCGGGTGCCGCGCTCCCTTCGCCGGTATCAGCCGGATCAGGTTCCAAGGGTGACATCTCAATCGGCGCAGCCGGTTGAGATGTCATCCCGAGCGAAGCGAGGGATCTCTCAGCCGGGCGCGCACGATGCCCCTGGCGGCAAACGAACGTTAATGGATCGGGTGACGCTTGTCAGCGCCGCAGTGCTTCGATCGCCTGAATCTCCCGCGGCGCCCGCGATAGCCACTCGACCCCGCCCGGCGTGATCACGTAGTCGTCCTCGATCCGCACCCCGATGTCGCGATACCGCTCGACCGCGGGGCGCACCTTCGCGATCATCGCCCGGTTCTTCGGGGTGTCGGGCAGAATCTCCAGCAGCTTGGTGCTCACGTAGACCCCGGGCTCGATCGTAAAGACGTCGCCCACCTCGAAGGTGCCGCTCCCGGTATACGGGTGGGGCGGGTCGTGCACCTCGAGACCAATGCCGTGTCCGAGCCCGTGCGCCATATAAAGGAACGCCTGGGTGCAGGCTTCCGGCGATCTCTGGCAGCGTTCGGCCCAGGGCGGGTCGAACGTGGCGTCGGCCGCCTCGATCAGACCGAGCCGGGCCAGGCCGCGGGCCAGGACCGCGCGGGAGGAGTCGCGCCAGGCGTCCCAAGTGGCGCCGGGGCGCGCCACCTTCTCCGAGGCCGCCTGCGCATCCCGCACCAGCTGATAGATGGCGCGTTGCTCCCGGCTGAAGCGCCCGCTCACCGGGATGGTTCGGGTTACGTCGGCGGCGTAACCCCGGCAGCCGGCCCCGATGTCCATGACCACGACATCTCCGGCCTTCATCCGGCGGTCGTTCTTCACATAGTGGTACTGGGTGGAGTTGGGTCCCGAGCCCACGATCGACGGGAAGGACGGGCCCTCGCAGCCCGAGCGACGGAACCCGCTCTCGATCAATGCTTCCAGCTGATACTCCCACATGCCGGGCCGCGCCGAGCGCAGGGCCTCCCGTTGCGCCGCGACCGTGACATCGATGGCCCGGCGGAGAATGGCCAGCTCAGCGGGACTCTTCCGGCGCCGGAGGCTGTCCACGATAGGATGCGCCCCCCGTACTACAAGGTCGGGCTTGCGGGCCACGAGATCGGCGAGGAAGCGGGCCCCCCGCGTCAGCGTGTCCTGAGTAGCCGCATCGGCGGTGGCAAAGTCCCTGAGATCGTACACTGGAAGGCCGGAGGCCATGAGCGAGTCCACCATCGGGCGGAGCGCCGGCAGAGAGCGCACCGCGAGCCCGGTCTCCTGGGCGACGGCCGTGGATTCCGGGGGGAACCCGTCGTACAGCGCGCGCCGCGGATCGCGCGACGTCGTGAACAGGGTAGCGGTCGCGGTGCCGCCGCGCTTGACCAGAATGAACGCTGCGTTGGGCTCCAGGAAGCCGGTCAGGTAGCGGAAGGCGGGCAGCTGGCGCCAGCGGCCCGAGCCGAC
>DASVGF010000178.1:0-2484 GCA_036379675.1 Gemmatimonadales bacterium
CGATCGCCGAACTCGCTGTTCGGCTGGCCGAACGTGCCGATGGGGATCCCGCCGGCAAAGGCGGCCGCCTGGAGCGGGCCGGCGACGGGGTCGAGCGTGGCCGCGTTGTCGCAGCCCGCAGTGGCGAGGAGGACCAGCGCAAAGACGCCCGGGCGAGCCGCCCGACGAATGGTCAGTGACATCAGCGACATACGAGGCAATTCCGAGCATCCGGCGCGACAGGCGTCGGAAGGAACCGGCTCCGTCAGGGGGAATCGGCTGCGGAGTGGATTGTCGGGGTGAGCCGCGACCGGTCGAGCCGGTCGTCAGGGCGCGAGGAATGGCCGCGGGTGCCGGGTCATCTCGTCGTCGTAGGCTGGCGCCGGGGTGGAGGATTGTGACGTGGAACCCACTTGTCAAGTGATCCGGATCACAACTTCCCCTTACTTCGGAGCGCTTGAGCGAATGGCGATCCTTCGCGCTCGAGCGGCACCCAATCGGTCCAGGGCCCCTCCAGGCTATCGCACCAGCAGTGCGAGATCTCGTGATCCATTCCGATCCTGAAGACTTCGAGCCCGTCGGTGTAGCTCGGCTGGGCGGCCACGCCGCGGGCCGCCCGGTCCAGCTCGGTCCAGGGGCCCCAGGCTCCAAACGGCTTGGCCTGCTTGCGATGCCGCAGGCAGCCGTCACGCGCGACCACGAATACCGCCAGTCCCCCGCTCGAGGGCTTCGTGACCGAGAACTGCTCGATGCCGGTCCCCAGCACCTCCCAGAGGTGCCACCGTGCGAACGGTTTGTCCTGCCAGCGGTGATAGAGTCCGCCATCCCGGCCCAGCGCGAACAGAACCAGCCCGCCGCCGGTGAGCGATGCGACCTCGATCGCGCGAGATCCCCCCGGCAGGTCGTCGATCGGGGTCCAATCCCTCCAGGAGCCGTGTGGCTGGTCCTGCCAGCGGTGATAGATGGAGCCATCCTGAAGGCCGAAGAGGACCGGGCCACCGTGCGGAATGAGAGTGGCACGGACGTCGGCCGCGAACCCCGCCAGCGACTCCCATGGCGTCCAGGGGGAGCGGGGCGTGGGCTTCCAGGTATGCCACACCAGACTGTCGCCATCGCTGGCGAAGAGCACGGGTGCGCCGTCGGGAAGCCGGGTTGCGGCCAGGCTGCGCGCCTCGAGCTCCATGTCCTGCCATCCGGAAGCCGGCGATCGTTGGAGAGCCGAGACGCGGCCGTCGAGTCCGATCCGCGCCACGATGTCGCCCTCGTGGACAACCTGCCGCGCGTCCACACCGGCGTCCCGCCACGGGCCCCAGAGACCATCGGAGTCCCGCTCGATGGAGTGGAGTCGCTGGTTCGGATCGATCGCGTAGACGCTGTTGACGGCGATGGCGAGCTGGCGGGCTTTCATTGGGATACGCTCACGGGAATAGGTGGCAGTCTGGCGCGATCGTCGGCGCAGGTCCCGTGTGGGGTGTAGGAGTATAGACCCCGCCAGCCTCGGGGGCTGGCGGGGTTCCCGGTTTGTGCGAGTCGGGGCGCCGGGATTCGAACCCGGGACCTCCTGCTCCCAAAGCAGGCGCGCTACCGGGCTGCGCCACGCCCCGTGATTGCGACAAAACAACTTAGACCCTGCACCACTGCCCGACAACCCGCGCCCTGGTAGGTTCCCCTGTCCGTTTCGCGCGCTCACGCCTACGGGCCGACAGTCACCATCTTCGCGACCGACGGAACACCCGAGCCATTGATCAAGAAGAGCATATAAGGTCCAGGCGGCGCCAAGGCGCCCCTGGCCGGGGCCACGGAGCGAAGACTCGTGGAGCTGGTCGCCGTCATGGCCAAAGGAAAGATGAGCTGGCTCTGGTTGAACCCGTGGGTGATGGAGGACAGCCGGATCAGGGTGCCTCGGCTGATGGACCCCGCGTTCGGCGTCTGGACCGTGAACGATTGCCCGTATGTGAGGCGGGACGGCGCCGAGGTGATGCTCGGCCGCACGGCGAGGGTGCCATCGGACTTGAACAGGTAAGGCGGCGTAAACACTTGCGCCGAGAACTCGCTGTTCTCAAAAGTGATCCCGCCACCTTCGCCACTGCCGGTCGAGAGCACCTTCCCGCTCGGCAACAGGATCGCCGACGAGTGGTAGGTCCGGTTGCGGCTCTCGGAGGCCACCGTGGTCCACGTCTCGGTCTGTGGATTCCAGAGTTCAGCGGCATGAACGGCGGCTGCCTGATTGTTGAACCCAGCCCCGCTGGTCCCGCCCGTCACCAGCACACTGCCGTCGGCGAGGATCGTGGCATTGTGGTGGCGCCGCGGGAAGGCCATCCCCGGCACGGTGCGCCAGGCGGGGGCGCTCTGGTTGAGATTGATCACCTCGGCCGAGGCCGTAGGCGGGAGGAGAGTGTCGCGCGCGAAGACACTGTCGACGCCGCCACCCACGTAGAGGATCTTCCCGGGCGCGTACATCACCGCCGATCCAAGTTTCCGGCCGACGACCTCCCGTTGGTCCAC
>DASVGF010000179.1:0-10355 GCA_036379675.1 Gemmatimonadales bacterium
GGGAGGGAGTGTCGCGGCCGCTGAGGATGCGCTCGGCGTTGGAGACCTGGGCCGAAAGAGGAGAGGCAGCCGTTAAGATGGCTGTCACCCCGAGCGCAGCGAGGGGACCGGACCCCCGGCTTGTGACGAACCTTTGAGTTCCGGCCCCCTTCCCCTCGCTGCGCGAGGGGTCGGGGTGACACGTCTTCCGAATCACAACGCCAGCGAGATCTGGGCGAGGGGAGCGAAGGTGAGACGGTGGTGCCGGGTGGGACCGAGTGCCTGGATGCCTTCCTGGTGCTCTTCAGTGCCGTATCCCACATTGGTGTGCCAGCCATACCCCGGGTGCCGCGTGGCCAGCCGATGCATCAGGCCGTCTCGCACGGTCTTGGCCAGGATGGCGGCGGCCGAGATGGATTGGCAGCGGGCGTCGCCGTCCACCAGGGCTTCGTGGGGATACCCGATCTCGGGCAGCGGCAGGCCGTCGATGATGATGCGGTAGGGCTGGGGCAGGACCGACCCGCGGACCAGGTGGGCGATCGCACGGCGCATGGCCAGTGCCGTGGCCACCCGGATATTCAGCCGGTCGATCTCGTGGGCCGACGCGGCCCCGATGCCGAAGGCGATGACTTTGGTACGGATCCGGGCGGCCAGCTTGGCGCGCTTGCCGGCGGGAAGGATCTTGCTGTCACGCAGGCCGCGCACGCACGAGCATCCGCAGGGAAAGACAACGGCCGCTGCCACCACTGGACCTGCCAGGGGGCCGCGGCCGGCCTCGTCTACCCCGACGAGGAGGTGTTCCTCCGCCCAGACCGCCCGCTCGCGGGCCAGTGTGGGTCGGGGCATCTCAGCCCTCGCGCTTCTCTTTGATTCGTGCGGCCTTGCCGCTCAGCGCGCGCAGATAGTACAGCTTGGCCCGGCGGACCCGCCCCCGGCGAACCAGCTCGACCGAGGCGATGGTGGGGCTGTGCATGGGGAAGAGCCGCTCCACCCCGACCCCGGCCGAGATCTTCCGGACGGTGAAGGTCTCGCTGATGCCGCCGCCCCGCTTGGCGATGACCATGCCCTCGAAGGCCTGAAGCCGCTCCTTGTCGCCCTCGCGAACGCGGACCATGACCCGGATGGTATCCCCGGGGTCGAATGCAGGAATGTCCGTGCGCAAGCCCTCACGGGCCACTTCTGCCAGTCGCTCCATTGTCCCATCCTCCGCGCCGTCCCGGCGTTGGTATACTGAAAAAGCTGCAACATTCTAGTACGGTGACCCCGATTTGTCATCGGTTGTCACCCTGAGCGCCGTGTCACCCCTCGCGTAGCGAGGGGGCCAGACCGCCACGTGTTGTCAAACCTTCGAGTTCTGGCCCCCTCCGCCTCGCTTCGCGAGGGGGTGACAACTCGGGACTTACTCCGTCTCGTCGTACTGGCACCACAGGTCCGGCCGGCGCTCCCGGGTCAGCCGCTCCGACTCGGCCTGGCGCCACTGGGCGATCTCGGCGTGGTTGCCCGAGCGCAGCACGTCCGGCACCTCGAGGCCGCGATACTCCGGCGGCCGGGTGTAGCTCGGCGGGCTCAGGAGCCCGTCGTAGTGGGAGTCGGCGCTGGCCGACTCGTGGTCGCCCAGGGCGCCGGGGAGCAGCCGCACCACCGCATCGAGGACACAGAGCGCCGCCGGCTCGCCGCCCGACAGCACGAAGTCGCCGATCGAGAGCTCCTCGGTGGCCAGCCCGTCGGCCACCCGCTGGTCCACATCCTTATAGTGGCCACAGAGCAGGGTGAGCCGGTCGCCGAGCGAGAAGCGGACCGCATCGTCGTGGGTGAAGCGCCGTCCCCGGGCCGACAGCAGCACGATCGGCCCGGTCGGCCGCAGTGTCTCCACCGCCTCGAAGAACGGCTCGGGCTTGAGCACCATCCCGGCGCCCCCGCCGTACGCGTAGTCATCCACCGTCGCGTGGCGGTCGTGGGTGAAGTCACGGAGCTGGACCAGACGGAACTGCACCAGCCCGGCCCCGGCGGCCCGTCCCGGAATGCTCGTCGCCACGTAGGGGGCGATGACTTCGGGAAAGAGGGTGACGACATCGATGGTTAGCATCGTCTCACCTGGTGCTGTCACCCCTCGCGTAGCGAGGGGGCCGGAACCCTAAGGCTCGACATCACGCCGGCTTCTGGTCCCCTCGCTTCGCGAGGGGTGACAACTCCCGCGGCGCTATTCCTCTATAAGACCGTCAGGTGGCGTCACTACCAGCCTCCGCCCCGCCCGATCCACCTGCTGCACGAACTCCTTCTTGTACGGCAGGAGAAACTCGCGCCGGGGCCCCTGCACCTCGATCATGATCCCCGACGGGATCTCGTACACCGCTGAGACCAGCCCCAGCGGGGTCTCGTCCGGCAGCCGCACGGAAAACCCGTCCAGCTCGTGCAGGTACACCTCGCCGTCGGTCGGCGGCGTCAGCTGATCGGCCGGCACTCCGAGAAAGGTGCCCCGGAACGGATCCAGTGCGTCGCGGCCATCCACCCCCGCAAACTTCACCAGCCACTCGCGATGGTACTCCCTGCTGCGCTCGACCGTCAGCGGACCCGCGACCGTTTCCCCGGCGATGTTGACGATCCAGACTTGACGCCCGGGGGCGAAGTGAGTTTCCGGCTCGGCGGTGAGGGGAAAGAGAGTACAATCACCCTTCAGACCGTGTGGCTTCCTCAGTCGGCCTACGACCACATGCCCAGTCCTGACCGTCATACGACCTGGGAACGGCGTGAGCAGGAAATGCCCCGCTTACGCTCGTTCTCTCCCGCTCACGCTTTTGCCGTTCCCACGGTTTGAAACACCCCCGCCTGCTTGAGCAGCGACTGCACCGTGTCCGACGGCGTTGCGCCTTTGGCGATCCACTGCCGCGCCTTGTCCGCGTCGACCTTGACCTTCTCGGCGGCCGTTGCGCCCTTGGGGTTGTAGGTGCCGAGGATCTCGATGAACCGCCCATCCCGGGGCGACTCCTGGTCGGCCACCACGATGCGATAGAGCGGAACCTTTTTCCGGCCGATGCGGCGCAGACGAATGCGAGTTGCCATGGGTGTCCCTGAGTGTGCGAGTTAGCCGGGGAATCCGCCGCGTCCGAAAGGCAGCTTCAGACCGGCGCCTCCGGTCTTCCCCGCGATCTTCATGAACTTCTGCATCTGCTTGAACTGCGACAGCAAGGTGTTCACTTCCTGCACCGTGCGGCCCGAACCCTTGGCGATGCGGAGCCGCCGCTGGCCGTTGATGACGTCCGGGTTGACCCGTTCCTTCGGCGTCATCGACAGCACGATGGCCTCGATGTGCTTGAGCTTCTTGTCATCCAGCTTGGCCGCCTGCAGCATGGCCGGGTTGATCCCCGGCAGCAGGCCGAGCACGTTCTTGAGCGGCCCCATCTTCTGCATCTGCTTCATCGCGACCAGGAAGTCGCCGAGATCCATGCCCTTCTTCGACTGCGCCTTCTTCGACAGCCGCTCGGCTTCCTTCTCGTCAACCGCCCCCTGTGCTTTCTCCACCAGCGAGAGGATGTCGCCCTGCTGGAGGATCCGCCCGGCCAGACGATCGGGGTGGAACGGCTCCAGCGCGTCCAGCTTCTCGCCCACGCCGATGTACTTGATCGGCGCATGGGTAACGCCGTAGATCGAGAGTGCGGCGCCGCCCCGCGCGTCGCCATCCATCTTGGTCAGGATCACGCCGGTAATGCCGAGCGCGTCGTGGAAGCCCTGGGCGATCCGGACCGCGTCCTGGCCGGTCATGCCGTCGGCGACGAGCAGGATCTCGTGCGGCGTCACCGCCGCCTTGAGCCGCTTCAGCTCGCCCATCATCTCGTCGTCGATCTGCAGCCGCCCCGCGGTGTCCACGAGGACGGTGCGGGCCCGGGCCTTCCCGGCCGCGACGATGCCGTCGCGCACGATCTTCACCACGTCCTGGGTGCCGGCGTCGCTATGGACCCCGACCTCGACCTGGCGCCCCAGCGTGTGCAGCTGGTCCATGGCGGCGGGGCGGT
Source organism: Gemmatimonadales bacterium (assembly GCA_036379675.1). Lineage (GTDB taxonomy): Bacteria > Gemmatimonadota > Gemmatimonadetes > Gemmatimonadales > GWC2-71-9 > CAVVWJ01. The sequence continues at coordinate 3,990 of DASVGF010000179.1, forward strand.
ACACGTCGGCGGCCACCAGGAACGGGGCCTTCTGTTCCAGCTTGAGCCGCTTGGCCAGCTTCCCGGCCGTGGTGGTCTTGCCCGAGCCCTGCAGCCCGACCAGCAACACAACCGTCGGCGGCACCGAGGCATGCGCGATCGGCGCCTGCTTCTCGCCCAGGAGTGCCACCAGCTCGTCGTAGACGATCTTGACGATCTGGTGGCCGGGCCGGACGTCCTTGATCGAGAGGACCCCGATGGCCTTGGTCTGCACCCGCTCCAGGAATTCGCGGGTCAGATCAAAGCTGACATCGGCCTCGAGCAGGATCCGCCGGATCTCCCGGAGCCCTTCCTTGACCGCGTCTTCCGTCAGAACGCCGCGCCCGGTGAGCCGCTGGAGCGTGGCGTTGAGTTTGCTGGAAAGCTCGTCGAACATAAGCCCGTAAGAGTAGCAGCGAAGCGGACTTTCTTCAAGGCGGGGGCCGCGGGGTCGGGGACAGGCAACCGAGTGTCAGCCCGAGCGCAGCGAGGGGGCCGAGGCTCCACTGGTTCTAGAACCCGTCGGCAATCGCGGAGCATTACCGCTCCGGCCCCCTCGGTCGCTTCGCTCCCTCGGGGTGACATCCTACCGCCTTACGGCCTTACCGCCTTACCGCCTAATCTTCAACCATGCAGGACATCTCCAACCCCGAGGAACGCCAGCGCAACCTGGACCGGATGAAGCGCCGGGCCACGGGCCTCCTGTTTGTCATGGGGGCCATTTTCATCGCTGCCAGCGCGTTGGAGCCCGGGTACCCCTGGCTCGGCTACATCCGGGCGACGGCCGAGGCGGCGCTGGTGGGCGGGGTGGCCGACTGGTTCGCCATAACCGCCCTGTTTCGCCACCCGCTCAACATCCCCATCCCCCACACGGCGATTATCCCCAGCCGAAAAGACAAGATCGGGAAGAGCCTCGGCAACTTCGTGCAGAACAACTTCCTCTCGCCCGAAGTGCTGGCCGCCAAGCTTCGCGCCGCCCGGATCAGCCGCCGCGCCGCCGAGTGGCTGAGCCAGCCGGAGCACGCGCGAAAGGCGGCGCAGAACCTTGCGTCGGTCCTCCGCAGCGCCTTCGCGGTGATCCGGGACGAGGATGTCCATTCGCTGCTCGACCGGAGCGTGGTCGAGCCGCTCCGGCGCATGCCCATCGCCCCGGTGCTGTCCAAGGGACTCCAGCTGGCAACAGTGGACGACCGGCACCAGCAGCTGCTCGACCGGGTCATCCACGGGCTCACCCGTCTGGTGGCCGAGAACGAAGAGCTGATCCGGGACCGCATCCGGGCCGAGAGCCCCTGGTGGGTGCCCGAGCTGGTGGACGACCGGATCCACGCCAAGGTGCTGGGCGGGATCGAGCGGACGCTCATCGAGGTCGGCGCCGACCCCGACCACCAGCTGCGCCACCAGTTCGACCAGATGCTGGCCGACTGGATCGTGCAGCTGCAGGAGTCACCCGAAGTCATCGCCCGCGCGGAAGCCATCAAGCAGCAGGTCCTCGATCCGGAGACGAGCGGACGCCTGGCGGCAGGGCTCTGGGAAGAGCTGAAGGAGGCGCTGGGCCGGCAGAGCCCGGAGGGAGAGGAGGGCCCGCTCGGCGCCGTCGCGCGGGGCCTGTCCGCGCTGGGCAGCGCGGCGCTGGACGACGAGGCGCTGCTTCAGAAGGTGGACGGGTGGATCATCGGGGCGGTGCTCCGGGTGGTCGAGCAGCACCGGGGCGAGGTGGGCCAGCTGATCGCGCAGACCGTGAGCGCCTGGAACCCGGACGAGACCTCGAGGCGGATCGAGCTTCTCGTGGGGCGCGATCTTCAATTCATCCGGATCAACGGGACGTTGGTAGGCGGGTTGGTGGGGCTACTCCTCTATACCGCAGGTCGTTTGCTCTAATTCATCACGAATACGCCCGCCTACGGCGGGCATTTTGACGATTAATGGCTTGATCGCCACCCCGCCCTTACGGGCGGGGCTATCCATTTGGCGCGGTCCTACGGACCGCGGATGCTCCCCGCCGCGAAGGCCTCCGGTGTCAAATGTCTCGGATTCATGACACCGCGACCAATCCCTTGAACGCGGAGTAAGGTCAGAGACCTTGGACATCGGAGTCCATCGGCGATCGGAACATCCGCGGTCCGGAGGACCGCGCCAAAAAAAGAGCCCGGCCCGTAAGGGCCGGGTTGGCATCCATGCCAACGACATCATGACCGGCCCGCCGAAGGCGGGCGTGTTTAACGCCGAATCGTCACCTTGGGGACCTCGCTCCACCCCTTCCACGCGGCCGGCGCGAGCACGTACAGCATGGCCGGCTTGGCCTCGAGCTCGAAGCTCTCCAGCACCGTCCGGTAGCCGGGCAGCGCGGTGGAGCGGAGCTTGCCGCCGTAGCCCCACACGAATCGCTCGGCCGACCGCGTGTCGTCCCACACCACGTACCACACCAACGCCGGTCCCTCCGGCGCGTCATAGACCCGGAAGCGGTCGCCGGCCCAGCCGAGCGGGGGGCCGGGCCGCACTTCGTTGGTGCCCCGGATCCGGGCCGTGAGCACCCGGATCTCGCTTTCGCCCAGGACATCTTCGTAGAGCACGTCGGCATCCGGCGGGAAGGCGAGGGCAACCGGCGCATCCCCCCGGAGGTAGCGGTCCGGATGGAGGATCTGCTCGGTGGACACCGGCATTCGCGGGCCGTAGGGGAGCGTGTCCTTCAGGGGAGAGGTCGCCCACCAGTGCATGAACTCCGCGCCCACCAGGTACGGGAAGATCAGCGCCTCCCGCACCACCAGCGGCGCGCGGGCGAAGACCGGCATGGAGGTCTGCTGCTCCCGAACCTGCTCGCGGTAAATATCCCAGAACTCGGGATTATCCCGGATATCGTGGCCGGGTGCGAGGACCTGGATGGACGCCAGGGTCGCCTGGCCCTCGAGCACCGACTGGGCGGCGGTCAGCCGGTCGTTGTTGGACTTCTCCTCCATGATGGAGTCGAGCTTGAGGTATTGGCCCTGGAGTGCGTGCACCATCTCGTGTGCCAGCACCAGGCGCAGCTGGGCCGGGTCGGCCCCTTCGACCCCGAACAGCATGGACGAGTCGGGGTCGTAGTAGCCCGCTACCTGCTCGGTGTAGAGGTCGAGAAGAAGCGAGCGGAGCCCGAGCGTATCCGGCAGCAGCCCGAATAGGCGGTACGCCGCCTCCATGCCCCGGAGCTTCGATTGGGGCAGCTCCTCATCCAGCTTCCTGACCAGGTAATTGCGCACCTCGCGGCGGCTCCGGATTCCCGACTTCGGGGGGGTCTTGAACGCGAGACCGGTGGCACGCTCGACCGGGACGCGGAGGCTGTCCACCAGGCGGGCCATGACCGCTTCATTGGAGGAAGCGGGCGGAGTGCCGCGGCATGCGGCCAGGCCCAGGATGCCGGTGAGCAGGAACCGTTTCATGCGCCGGTGAGGTACCCGGCGTACCAGCTGATGATCGCCGGACCCAGCTCGTAGGTCACCGCGGCGCCGATGGCGAGGAAGATCCCGAACGGTACCAGCTTCTTCTGTCCCATCAGCGTCAGGGGAACAAAGATGAGGCTGCCGATGAGGGCGCCCAGAAAGATCGTGAGCAACACCCCCTGCCATCCGACGAAGGCCCCCACCATCGCCATCATCTTGACGTCACCCCCGCCCATCGCGTCTTCCTTGAAGATCCAGGTTCCGACCGTACCCACCAGCCAGAGAATACCGAAGCCCACCGCGGCGCCGAGTGCGGCGTGCTGAAGCCCGCTGAATCCGCCGGCCAAGCTGAACAGCAACCCCAGCCCCAGCCCGCCCCAGGTGAACTCGTCGGGGATGATGTAGGCCCGCGCATCGGTCATCGCGATGCCGAGCAGAATGGTGCCGAACACGGCTCCCCTCAGCGCCTCCAGGGTGGGCCCGTGGCGCCACGCCAGATAGGCCCAGAGCAGCGCCGTCGCCAGCTCGACCAGCGGGTACTGAAACGAGATCGGCTGGCCGCAGCCGCGGCAGCGGGCCCGGAGCAGCAGCCAGGAGACGATGGGAATGTTGTCGTACCAGGCCAGTCCCTTGCCGCAGCGGGGGCAGCGCGACCGCGGGCTCACCACCGACTGCTTCGGCTCCGCGCCCCAGCGCAGAATACAGACGTTGAGAAAACTGCCGATCATGGCGCCGAGCACGCCGGCCAGGGTGACCACGAACCATGGTGGATAGAGCAGATCAGTCACGCGTGACCTCGTAAAGAAGGATGCCGGCCGCCACCGCCACGTTGAGCGACTCCACCCCCGCCGCCTGCCGGATCGCGATCCGCCGGTCTGCCGCCGCCTCCACCGCCGGCCCGACACCGGCGCCTTCGTTTCCCACCACGAGTACCACGGGAGGCCGGTCGGCCGTTCGCGCCGGCGCCCGGTCGGCCGGCTCCCCCCCGGCATCGGCAACCCAGATCTGGGCCCGCTGCAGCCGGGCCCACGCCACCATCTCCTCCGCCGACGCGGGCACAGCCGGCAGGCGGAAGCTCGCCCCCATGCCACCGCGGATCACCTTTGGATTGGTGAGGTCCGCCGTTCCCTTGAGAGCAACGACGCCCGTAGCTCCGAGGCCGAGCGCAGTCCGCAGGATGGCGCCGACGTTGCCGGGATCCTGGACACCATCGAGTACCAGTGTAGCCGATCCCGGGTGGAGCCGGATGTCCGCCAGGCTCCACTCCTTCGGCTCGACCACGGCCACGACACCCTGGGGATGCTCGGTGTCGGCGAGGGACCCGAGCTCGTCGTCGGTCACCTCGTCCAGCTTGATATCCCGCTCGCGGAGCGCTGCTTTGAGGGCCTTCCCACGAGTGGTAGTTTCCAACGCGGGAGAAACAGCAGCACCCTTGATCGGAATACCGGTTGCCAGCGCCTCCTCGACCAGGCGCACCCCCTCGGCCAGGGCCAGGCCGCGCCGCTCGCGCCCGCGGCGGCGGTGAAGATCCCGGATCAGCGTCTGAAGGGAGCTGCTCATGCAGAGGCTCGCCCGTTGAAGATCGCGCTCACGATTGCCGGCTCGGATTCCGGGGGTGCGGCCGGCATCCAGGCCGACCTCAAGACCTTCCAGCAGTTCGGCGTCTTTGGCACCACCGCCATCGTGGCGCTCACCGCCCAGAACACGCTCGGCGTTCGAGCGGTGGAGGCGGTGTCCGAATCCATGGTGCGCGCCCAGCTCATCGCGCTCGCCGAGGACTTGCCTCCGGCCGCTCTCAAGACCGGCATGCTGGCTGAAGCGGGGCTCGTGCGCCTCGTCTCGCGCGCCATCCGGGAGAACGAGTGGGGACCACTGGTGGTGGACCCGGTCATGGTCTCCACCTCGGGCTCCCGTCTCCTCACCACCGAGGCCGAGGAAGTCGTGCGGGAGGACCTGCTGCCTCTGGCCGCCCTGGTGACTCCGAATCTCGACGAAGCGGCCATCCTGACCGGGCGGGTGGTCCACGACCCGGCCACCATGGAACGCGCCGGCGCGACTCTGCTCCGGTTCGGCGCGGCGGCGGCCCTGATCAAGGGCGGCCACGGCTCCGAAAGCGAGATTACCGATATCCTGGTGACGCCGGCCGGCGTGCGCCGCTTTACCCACCCGAGAATCGACACCACCTCAACCCACGGCACCGGCTGCAGCCTGTCCGCGGCCATCACCGCCGGATTGGCGCTCGGCCGTGAGCTGGAGGATGCGGTGGCTGACGGGTTGGACTTCGTGCACCGGGCCATTGTCGCGGCACCCGGCCTGGGCGGCGGCCACGGTCCCCTCAATCACACGGTGCCCGGGCCCAGCGCTAGAGCCGCTCGATAACGCCCTCGAGCAGCGCGCTCAGCTCCCCAGCCACCCGCCTGGCGGTCTCCATCACCTCGACATGGTCCAGTTTGTTCGGCGAGATACCGGCAGCCGGATTGCTGATCACGGAGAAGCCGAGACATTTGAGACCCCGCGCCCGCGCCGCGATCACCTCGACCGCAGTGGACATGCCCACGGCGTCGGCCCCCATGCGCTCGAACGCGCGGATCTCCGCCGGAGTTTCGTAACTTGGCCCCAAAACCTGAACGTAGACGCCCTCGTGGAGCGGCACGCGGGTGTCGAGGGCGGCCTGTCGGGCCACGGCACGAAGCGCTGAGTCGTAGGGGTCGGACATGTCGGGGAACCGCTCTTCCCCCGGAAGCACCGGCCCGATCAGCGGATTGCGGAATGTCAGGTTGATGTGATCGGCAATCAGCATGACGGTACCACTGGCAAAGCTCCGCCGGATACCTCCCGCTGCATTGGTCAGGATCAGGATTTCCACCCCGAGCTCGGCAAAGGTGCGGACTGCCATCGTGGCGACAGCCGCTTCGTGCCCCTCGTAGAGGTGGAA
>DASVGF010000180.1:0-7793 GCA_036379675.1 Gemmatimonadales bacterium
CGCTGTCGGGGTCGAAGCGGTTCCGGGCTGCCTCCGCGGGCATCCGGAGATTGACCGGCAGCTCGTCGGGTGAGATCACGTGACCTGACGGGGGGGCGCTCCCACCCGGCCCGAGCACTACCGGCTCCGGGAGAGACCTCCCGCCTCCCAATACCTCGACGGTTTCGGCTTCGATCGTCGTGACCGGCAGATTGCCCGTCCGCTCGCCGCCGGGGACGAACTCGACCACGCGTCCGATCACCTGGATCTCATCGCCAACGATCAGCGAGGGAATGCGCCCACGTACCGCTACCGCGTCGGAAGTCGCGGGGTCCCCATCCCCCACCGGGTCCTGCAGGTAGAACTCACCCTCGGCGAGCGCCGTCACGATCCCGATCGACCGGACATCCCGGCCCAGGGCAGGCGAGAGATGCCCGCGCCCCTGAATGGCGGGAATGCGGAGGTAAGGAGGCGGGCTTTGACCGCGCCCGCGCGTGAGCGCGCACGCGGACGCCAGCAGGAGCCACAAGATCACCCGTTGCATTGACTGGCCCTATGAAAGTCCGCTAAGTTGCGCCCCGGCAACGATCTCAGGACAGGTGGCCGAGTGGTTGAAGGCACCACCCTGGAAAGGTGGCATACTCGCAAGGGTATCGAGGGTTCGAATCCCTCCCTGTCCGTTTCGGGAACCGTTGGGCGGCCTCCGGCGTATCTTTAGGCATAGGTACGCCCACGATTATCCGAGGTACAGCATGCTGATCAAGCGCCCACCCGATATTCCCGTCTCCCAGATTACCGACGAAGCGCAATACTGGAACCGGCGCGAGTTCCTCAAGTCCGCCGGGTTCGGCGTGGCGGCTGTCTGCCTGATCCCCCCGGGCACCGCGCGCCTCGGGGGCGACGATGAAAGGCTGACGCCATACGAAGATGTCACCGGCTACAACAACTATTACGAGTTCGGTACCGACAAGGACGACCCCGCGCGCCACGCGGGCCGGCTGCGCATCCGGCCCTGGAAGGTGGAGGTGGCCGGGGAAGTGAAACGGCCGGCGATGTACGATCTCGATCAGCTCCTCAAGCCGTTTACCCCGGTCGAGCGGGTGTACCGGCTGCGCTGCGTCGAGGCCTGGTCGATGGTGGTGCCCTGGCTGGGCATCCCGCTGGCCCAGATCATAGATCGGCTCGAGCCCACCACCAAGGCCAAATATGTCGAGTTCACCACGCTCTATGACCCCGAGCAGATGCCGGGGCAGCGGCGCGACATCCTGCAATGGCCTTATGTCGAAGGTCTGCGCATGGACGAAGCGCGCCACCCGCTCACCTTGATGGTGACGGGACTCTATGGCAAGCCGCTGCCCAATCAGAACGGTGCGCCGCTCCGGCTGATCGTGCCCTGGAAATACGGCTTCAAGGGCGGCAAGTCGATCGTCAGGATCCGGTTTACCGAGCAGCAGCCACGCACGACCTGGAACATCGCCGCGCCCAACGAATACGGCTTCTACGCTAACGTCAATCCCGAGGTGGACCATCCCCGCTGGAGCCAGGCGCGCGAGCGACGGGTGGGCGAGCTGTTCAAGCGCAAGACGCTGATGTTTAACGGCTATGCCGACCAGGTTGCCTCCCTGTACTCGGGGATGGACCTGCGCAAGAACTTCTGAGCCCGCTCTCATGAGCCGCGCCGCGGTTATCACGCGCGTGGTCAAGCCGGTGCTGTATCTGGCTGCCACGCTGCCGCTGGCGTGGCTGCTCTTTGCTCTGCTCACGGGAAGGGTGATGGGCGACCAGGTAAAGTTCATGCAGCACGTCACCGGCGACACCGTCCTCACCTGCCTGATGCTGACCCTGGCGATCACCCCGCTGCGCCGGCTTACCGGCTGGAACGAGATCATCCGAATACGCCGGCTGATCGGGCTCACCGCATTCTGGTATGCCTGCCTTCACCTCACCACGTATCTGGTCTTCGACCAGTCACTCTCCCTCATGGAGATCGCGAAGGACATCGCGAAGCACCCCTGGGTCCTGGTGGGCTTTGCCGGCTTCCTTTGCCTGGTGCCTCTGGCCATCACGTCCACCACTGGATGGGTCCGCCGCTTGGGGGGCAAACGGTGGCAACGGCTCCACCGGCTGGTGTACGTGGCAGCCACGGCCGGCGTGCTACACTACTTCTGGCTGGTGAAAAAGGATGTCTACTGGCCGCTGATGTACGGGCTCATCCTGCTTCTGCTGCTGAGCAGCCGGGTATGGCTCGCCCGCGAGCGTCGGACCCGGCGGGCCCCGCTCCCGGGAGATGAGGAGGCTAAACCGGCCGCCTAGACGGGCTGCGAATCCTTTCCGTCCGTGTGCCCGTAGCCTATTTTATGACCATGTTGGCGGTCCTTCGGCAGAGCCGTATCCTCGCGCTTGTGCTGGTACTGCTGGCTCCGGGTGTTTCCGGGAGCGCGGTACAGTGGCGGCACGCATGCCCGGTCAGCGCTCCCCAGAGCGCCAGCAACCACCAGCACGAGTCTGATCACTCCGGATCCGGTCACGCGCCGATCTGCCAGTGCATAGGCGCGTGCCAGACGGCGGCCATACTCTCGCCCGCCAAGCCTGTCGTTGTCGTTGCCACTCCCAGCGAACCCAATCACCGCGTCATCCTGCTGTCGGACGTTACCTTCGTCCCGACCGGCACCCCTTCCGATCTCTTACCACCGGCCACCGCACCACCCCTGTCCTGACTCGTAGCGCTGTCTGACAGCCGCACGACCGCCTTCGCGTCGTCGTGTCGTGAGTCACCATACACAGGGGATCAATCATGTTCATCGCTCGACTCTCATGCTGGGTGCTCGTGCTTGCCGCCGCCGCGGGCTCGGCCGTGGCGCAGCAGACCGGCACCATCGTGGGTCAGGTACTCGCGAGCAATCAGGACTCGGTACTGGGAACTGCCCTCGTCTCGGTGGACGACGGCTTTCTCAATGTGCAGACGGACGCGGAGGGACGGTTCCAGCTCTCCGGCCTGGCGGAGGGTAAGCACGTGGTCACCGCCCGGCGGATCGGCTATGCGCCGCTCCGGCGTACCGTCCGGGTCAGGGCCGGCCAGGAGACCGTGGTCCAGCTCCTGTTGGCGCCTCAGGCCATGGAACTGGCCGAGCTGACGGTCATTGGCACCAAGGCCGACCTGGACGAGCGCCGGGCGCGCCTGGCGCAGGTGCCGGGCTCCGTCGCCCTCATTGAGTCGCACGCGATTCGCGCCACCCGGCAGGCCAACTTCAAGGACGTGCTCGGCTTCACGCCAGGCGTGTACGTGCAGCCTCGGTTCGGAGCGGCAGACGAGAGCCAGATCTCCATTCGAGGGTCCGGGCTCCGCAACAATTTCCATCTGCGTGGCGTCAACCTGCTGGTGAACGGGATGCCCTACCGGAACACCGACGGATTCACCGACTTCGAGTCACTCGAGCTGCTGAACACCGAATCCATCGAGGTGTACAAGGGCGGCAACGCGCTCCGCTACGGCGGGTCGACCCTGGGTGGGGCCATCAACCTGGAGACCAAAACGGGATATACCGCCACACCGGTCGGGGTGGTGGCGGAAGGCGGCAGCTACGGATTTCTCAAGACCCAGATCTCCTCCGGGTCCACGGCCGGCAAGCTGGATTACTTCGGGAGTTACACCCGAACCTCGCTCGAGGGCTATCGCGACTACGCTGTGCAGGGACGTGACCGGCTCAACGGGCACCTGGGCTACGTGTTGTCGGAACACACCGACATCCGGGGCTTCTACTTCTACGCCCAGGTGAACGAGCAGCTGCCGGGAGCGCTTACGGCGGCAGAGCTGGCCAGCACTCCCACGGCGTCCAATCCCGCCAACCGGGCGGACCGCTGGGGCCGGGACTACGACCTCCATCATCTCGGCCTGCAGCTCCGCACTCAATTGGGGGCCAACCAGCGACTGGAGATCAGCCCGTACTTCCAGTACCGCGACATCGACCACCCGATCTTCCAGGTCATCAACCAGCAGAGCCGGGATTACGGCGCTGAGGTGCGCTACGAAAACACGATGCCGGTCCTGGGCCGCAGCAACCGTTTTACGCTCGGGGTTCAGCCGGCCTGGTTGCGCATGCGCAACCGCCAGTATGTCAACCAAGCGGGGAAGCATGGGGCGCTTCGCAAGAACCAGACGGATCAGGCGGTCGGGCTCGCGGTGTACGCCGAGAATGCGCTTGCGCTGACACCGCGCCTCACGGCGGTCACCGGCTTCCGGCTGGATCACTCGATCCGGAAATCGCGCGACCATTTCCTGTCTGACGGCGATCAATCCGACCATCGGGAGTACAACCCGCTGCTCCCCAAGCTCGGGCTGCTGTACGCGATGCCCGGGATTCAAGGTCAGATCTACGGCAATGCCAGCCGCTCCTACGAGCCCCCGTTGCTGCTCGAGCTCAACAGCCTCACCGTACCTGGGTTCGTCGGCCTGGTCGGTCAGGATGCCTGGCAGTTCGAGCTGGGCGTGCGGGGTCGTGCCGGGCCGATCGGGTGGGATGTTGCCGCATACGATGTGGAGCTCAAGAACGAGATCCTCAACATCAACGTCCAGCCGTTCGCCGGCGCGCCCTTTACTGTGCCCACCTACCGCAATGCGCCGCGAACCCGGCACTACGGGTTGGAGACGGGCCTCGAGTATCAGCTCGGGAACGGAATCTTTCGGCGCGGCGCCGAGCCGGATGGGGCCAGGCTCCGGCTGGCGTACACCTTTGCTCGTTACCGGTTCGTGAGGGATTCCCTGTATCGGGGCAACACCATTCCGGGAGCGCCGGCCCACCATCTCCAGGCCGAGCTGCGGTATCACCACTCCGGTGGCTTTTCCCTCTCCCCGCGGCTGGAGTGGGTTCCCCGGTCTTACTTCATCAACAGCGCGAACACCGAGTCGAACAGCGGGTGGGCCACCCTGGGCCTCCGGGCGGAATACCAGCTCGATCGGCTGGGGCTCACCGCCTTTGCGGCGGGCGAGAATCTGACCGATACGAAGTACAGCGGATCCGTGCAGGTGGACAACGCGGCCGGTCGTTCGTACGAGCCGTCGGATGGCCGCGCCTATTACGTTGGGTTCAGGTGGAACCGATGAAGAGGCTGCTGTTTGTCGTTGTCTGTCTTGCCGGGCTGGCCTGTGAGCGCAGCGGCGGCATGCGGATTATCGCGCTGAAGGCTCCCTCCGCCGGCGCACCCCAGTCGGCCGATCCCGCGCTGGCCGTGGACCTGGGCTCCGGCGATCTGCTGCTGGCATGGGCAGAAGGGGATGGACACGTCTGGACGCTGTACCACACGCGCTCGGGGGACGGCGGCACCCGCTGGTTGCCGCCGGTGCGGGTCGCGGGCGGGGCAGGGTCGCCGGAGGAGGTTCATCCTCACGGCGAGTCCTCGCCCCGGCTGGTGGCTGGGCCTGGTCAACGCATCGCGCTGGTCTGGCCCAACAGCATCACCGTGCCGGGCCGCAAGTGGCCGGCCGCGATGCTCAGGTTTTCCCGGTCAGTCGACGGGGGAGTAACCTGGTCGATTCCCCTTACCCTCAACGACGATACCACCGGCGCCCTGGCGAGTCACCAGTTCCATGGCGCCGCCTGGGTGGGCGATTCCGGACTTGCCGTGGCCTGGCTGGATGAGCGCGGAGTCATGGCGCCCACCCCGTCGGGCGTGGATGGCGGGGCCGAGCAATCGGCCGAGCCCGACGCGACGATTTACCTGGCCAGCTCACCCGACTTTGGACGGAGCTGGACGCCTAACCGGATCGGCTGGACGGCTGCCTGTCCCTGCTGCCGAGTCTCGCTGGCCAGGAATGCCGATGGCCAAGCGGTCGCGGCGTGGCGGCAGCACTTTCCCGGCAACATCCGGGACGTCGTGACGGCCAAGGTCGGGAACCCGCCATCGAAACCCGAACGGGTTCATCCTGACAACTGGTCCTATGCCGGCTGTCCCCACACCGGCCCGGCCCTGGCTACCGCGGGGGATGGAGCAGCCCACGTGGTGTGGTACAATGGGAAGGCAGGCTCGCAGGGCATGTACTACGCCAGGTCCGGCCAGCCCGGCGGAAGAGCCGAGGCGGTGGAGCTGGTATCCGGCGCCCGGGTGGGACCGTCACACCCCGCGGTGGTAGCACTCAGCGACGGCGGTGCGCTGGCGGCCTACGACGTGACGGCGAGCGGGGAGCGGCGGATCGGCGTCGCGCGGCTGCGGGCCGACGGCAGCCTGGCGGGTCGCGTTTGGGTGGATGACTCGGACGGCGGGAAGTATCCCCAGCTGGCCGTGCTGGGGGATACCCTGGCGGTTGTCAGCTGGACCGGCGCAAAGGGCGACAGTCCCCAACTGCGGATGGCGCGGATTTCCCTTTTCCGCTAGCTTCCCGCCCCGATGCCCTCCCGGACGCCTCTTCTGGACGACCGAGCCTTCGGCCGCACGCTGGCGCGCATGGCGAGCGAGATCGTTGAGCGGAGCCGGGGGACCGATGATCTCGTTCTGGTAGGCATTCAGCGCCGCGGCGTCGAGCTGGCCGACCGATTGAAGCGCCTGATCGACGCCGCCGAAGGCTCCAGTCTTCCCACCGGCAAGCTTGACATCACCCTCTATAGAGACGACCTCCAGACCATCGGCCCCCGGCCGGTGGTGGGCGAGACGCGCTTGCCCGACCTGGACGGGAAGACCGTGGTCATCGTGGACGACGTCCTGTACACCGGGCGCACGGTCCGCGCCGCCCTGGACGAGTTTGCCGACTTCGGACGTCCGCGGCGGATCCTGCTGTGCGTGCTCATCGATCGCGGAGGCCGCGAGCTGCCGGTCCAGGCCGACATCATCGGAACCAGCGTGAGCACCGGCCCCAAGGATCGGGTCGACGTGTTCGTGTCCGAGCTGGACGGGCGTGACGCCGTTGAACTGGTGCGGGGCCATCGATGAGCGCCCTCAGCCTGGGCAAGGATCTCGTCGGCCTCGAGCCCCTGAGCGCCGAGCAGATCGAGCTCATCCTCGATACGGCGGAGCCCTTCAAGGAAGTGAGCGAGCGCGCCATCAAGAAGGTGCCCGCGCTTCGCGGCAAGACCATCGTCAATCTCTTCTTCGAGGCCTCCACCCGCACCCGGATCTCCTTCGAGTTCGCCGAAAAGCGGCTCTCCGCCGACACGGTGAATGTCGCGGCGGCCGGATCGTCAGTGAGCAAGGGGGAGACGCTGGTGGACACGGCCCGGAACCTGGAAGCGATGCGGATCGACATGGTCGTCATTCGGCACGGCGCCTCCGGGGCGGCCCAGTTCTTGGGCCAGCGTATCCGGTCCAACGTCATCAACGCGGGCGACGGGAAGCACGAGCACCCCACCCAGGGTCTGCTCGACATGCTGACGCTGCGCGACCGCTTCAAGCGGATCAAGGGTCTCAAAGTCGCCATCTGCGGCGACATCCTGCACAGCCGGGTCGCGCGCAGCAATATCTGGGGGCTCACCAAACTGGGGGCGGAAGTCGCGGTGTGCGGGCCGGCGACGCTCCTGCCTCGCAACGTGCAGGAGCTGGGCGTCACCATCCTTCCCCGCATCGAAGACGCCATCCAGTGGGCCGATGCGCTGAATATCCTCCGGCTCCAGCTCGAACGGATGGAGTCGGGCTTTCTTCCCTCGCTGCGGGAATACAACCGGGTGTTCGGTGTCACGAACGAGCGACTCGCCCGCGCCCCGAAGGATCTCCTCATTCTGCACCCGGGCCCAATGAACCGCGGAGTGGAGATCGACAGCGACGTGGCCGATGGACCGCACAGCGTAATCCTGCCGCAGGTCACCAACGGGGTGGCGGTGCGTATGGCC
>DASVGF010000181.1:0-6452 GCA_036379675.1 Gemmatimonadales bacterium
GCCGCCCGGAGGACTTCCTGTGGGCCACCGGTATCGAGGATACCTTCGTTCCACAAACCCGGCCCGGGCACCGGGCGCTGGACGAGTACCAGCTCATGGGCCACTACGAGCACTGGCGCGAGGACCTGGCGCTGGTGCGGGATCTCGGCCTGCGCATGGTGCGGTGGGGCGTCCCCTGGTACCGGCTCGAGCCATTCCAGCCGGGGGATTACGACTGGAGATGGACCGACCAGGTGATTCCCTACATGGTCGAAGAGCTGGGGATCACCCCGGTCGTCGATCTGATGCATTACGGCTGCCCCTTCTGGCTCCGGCGGGAGTTTGCCAGTCCGGAGTACCCTGCCGCGGTCGCCCGGTACGCCGAGGCGTTCGCCCGGCGGTACGAACGGCTGGTGCAGTGGTATACCCCGATGAACGAGCCGATCGTCACCGCGCTTTACTGCGGCCAGCGCGGGCTGTGGCCGCCCTATCTCAGGGGTGAAGGCGGCTACGTCCATATCCTCCTGCAGGCCATCGAAGGCATCGTCCAGACCTCCGCCGCGCTCCGGTCGGTAAATCCCGACATGAAACTGGTGCACGTCGAGGCCACCGGACTGAGCCGTACCGCGCGGGAAGATCTGCACGCCGTGGCGCAGGAGGAGCAGTCGCGAACCTTCCTGCCCTTTGACCTCCTGACCGGAAGAGTCACTCCGCCTCACCCGCTGTTCCCCTGGCTGATTCGCAGTGGCGCGTCCCCCGACCGGCTGGCCGCCCTAGCGGCACACCCGGTTCCGTTCAGCCTCATGGGGCTCAACTTCTACCCCCAGTGGTCCACCACTCAGCTGTACATCGACCGGAAGGGGCGCCTGGCCTATCAGCCGGTCGAGCAGGACGGGGCCGGCTTCAGCTCCCTCATCGAGGACTACCACCGGCGCTATCAGCTGCCGATCATGGTCACGGAGACCAGCGCCAAGGGTGACGAGACCATACGCGCGCGGTGGCTGGAGGCATCAGTCGCCGCTATCCGGGTGCTGCGCGGCCGGGGCATTCCGGTACTGGGCTACACCTGGTTCCCGCTCTTCACCATGATCGACTGGAAATACCGCTTTGGCCGGGGGCCGTTGGACGAGTACCGGCTCGACCTGGGGCTGTACACACTCGATGGGGCCGAACGCTGGCGGGCGACGCCGCTGGTGGAGCAGTTCCGCAGCTACGTCACCGATTCGGAGGCGGCGGTGGGAAACATCGGCGTGCTGGAACCCTCCACCAGCCAGGGCTTGTGAGTCGGGACTCGCGACTCGTAGCCCAGAGCCCAGGCCTGTTCCGCTCCTTCTGGATGGGCGGGTTCGAGTCGTCCTGTCACATCAACTCTCAGGGACGCCGCCTGGACCTGGTTGCCGCCACCCAGCACGACCAGCTGGTCGACGAGGACTATGCCCGTCTCACGGGGCTGGGGATTTACACGGCGCGGGAGGGGGTGCGCTGGCACCTGGTCGACCGGGGCCGCCGGATGGATTTCTCCTCGCTCGAGCCCATGGTGCGCGCGGCGGAGCGGAACGGCATACAGGTGATCTGGAACCTGTGCCATTACGGCTGGCCCGAGGACGTGAACCTTTTCACCTCCGGATTCGTCGAGCGCTTTACCCGCTATTGCGGCGCCGTGGCCCGCTTCATCTCCGAGCACAGCGCCACCGTGCCGGTTTACGTGCCTATCAACGAGATCTCATACCTGGCCTGGGCGACGGGCGAGAAGGGCTACGTGTTCCCTTATGCCAAGGGGCGCGGGCACGAGATCAAGCAGCAGCTGGTTCGGGCAGCGATTGCCGGGATGGAAGCGATCTGGGAGGTGGACCCCCGGGCCCGTATGCTTCAGGTGGACCCGCTGATCCACGTCATCCCGCCCCGGGGGCACCCCGAGCTGGCGCGTGCGGCGGCCGACCAGCGGGCCCGCCAGTTCGACGCCTGGGACATGCTCGCCGGCGGGATGGACCCGTCCCTCGGCGGTCACCCGCGGTACCTCGACATCATCGGAGTCAACTTCTACCACTCGAATGAATGGGAGTATCCCGACCACCGGCTCCGCTGGGAGGATGTGCCGCGCGACCCCCGCTGGATTCCGCTGCACTACCTGCTGAAGGAAGTGTTCGACAAGTACGGCCGGCCCATGATCATCTCGGAGACCAGCCACTTCGGCGCGGGCCGGGGACGCTGGATTGCGGAAGTGGCGCAGGAGGTGCACCTGGCACGGGCGATGGGCGTGCCCCTCGAGGGGCTCTGCATTTACCCCATCATCGACCGGCCCGATTGGGAGGACCCCAACCACTGGCACAACAGCGGGCTCTGGGACCTGCGGCCGGGCCAGGACCACCGGCTCGAGCGGGTGTTGTGTGAGGAATACGCGCACGAGGTTCGGCGGGCGATGGCCCGCTAATCGCTATTTCTTCCGGACCTCCTCCAGCTCGGCCGCGGGAGCCGGTTGGTCCGCACCGCTCCGGTCCGCCTCGGGCATCCGGGCGATTCGCTCGATCATGTCGCGCATCATGATCGTGGCCACCGGATTGGCCCCCAGATGCTCCCGGATCCGGTAGGTCGAGATCATCAGCCGTCCGCGATCGATCGGCCGCTCGGCGACGAGCGCCACGATGTGATGAACCCACCCGACGAACAGCCCCGAATGCACGTTGGCGGCGAAGTCGCGGGGCGTGAGCCCCACGATCACCGTCTCCGGCGTGAGATCGGCAAAGGCGAAGTCCACCGTCCCGCCGCTCGGAATTCCCCCGAAAATCCTGTCCTGCCGGATCCAGCTCATGCTGCTGGCCCAGTCACCTTGCCAGCTCCGGCCGTGCCGCTGCGCGATGCTCAACGACCCCAGGTGCGCCTGCTGCGACTCGGGCTCCTCGGCCAGCCACAACACCCGCCCGCCGTTCTGGACGTACCAGCGTAGATCGTCGGTCATTCGCTCGACCACCACCAGGTCCGCCGAATCCTGGTCGGTCAGCTCGTAACCCATGCCGGCCAGCCGAGCCGCCAGCCGGGGCAGACCAGGCACGGCGAGCTTGATGTGCCGCGCGGGCGATTCCACTCGCGGGAAGAAGTACAGCTCATGGTGGTTGTGGGTGACCAGCTCGCCCGACGCGTTCAGCAGCCGCATCTCCAACCGGGCCCGGGTCGCCTGCTCCAGGCGGGGAACCTCGAACACCACGGTGCCCAGATTGGTGAGCTGGGCTCGCTCGGGATTGATGCCGGTGAAGCTCCCCCGGAGCTCGGGCCACTGATCCAGCTGCCAGTCGAGGCGGGCGTTCCGGAGATCGGCGGAGGAGAAGTGCGAGAGCGCCAGCCGGACCTCGCAGCGCTCGCCCTCCCAGAAGGCGATGCGCTCCCAGTCGGTGGGTACAATGGCGTCCGGGCTGTTCACCTGCCCGATCACGTCGTAGTAGGCTTTGGGATTCCGGCACATGTCCAGCAGTCCGTTGCTCTCCCAGTGGACATCGGTGAACTCGGTGATCACGTACCCGACGATGCTGGGATGCCGCCGCATCTGCTCGATCTGGTACTTGAGCGCGGTGAATTGCATCCGCTGGCTCGCGGCGGCGAGGTCGGACAGGGTGGGAAACACCTTGTCGAGGTGGAAGGCCTTGAACCGCTGCTCGATGCCGTGGGGATACACCACGCCGTCGCCCCATTCGATCCCGGTCTCAAACCACCACGGCTCACGGCCGTAGTGCTCCTTGAGCTTGCCCACGTCCGGCAGTCCCCAGTTGCCGAACTCGGAGACGACCATCGGCTCGCTGCCCTTGCGCCGGACCTCCGGAGCCGGGGCCCGGGGGGCGGGGTTCCACGGGTCGCGGATATACTCCCGCCAGGACTCGATACTCTCGTACACATGGGCAAAGGTCCACGGCGGCCGGCTGGCAAAGGTCTGGACCCAATCCTTCCATTTCCGGTAGTGGTCCGGCATCGCGTAGTAGTTGTGGAAGTCCTCGATGTCGGTCACCACGTGGAAATTGGTGAAGCACGGGGAATTCCCCACCACCAGCCGGTGTGGGTCGAGCGCCTTCAGCTGGTTGTACATGTCGGACAGCCAGGCGCGGTGGCCGGCATTGACCGCGAGGTCCACTCCCCAGTTCTCGTTGACGATGGTCCAGATAATGATGGACGGGTGATTCCAGTCCCGCTCCACCATGCCGAACAGGGTCTCCCGGGCCCGCCGCTTCGACGCCTCCGTGAGCTCCTGCCAGTTGGGAAGCTCGGTCCAGATCAGGAGCCCGGCGCGGTCGGCCGCATCGTAGTAGCGGGGATCGGTGATCTTGATGTGGGTCCGGAGAAGGTTGAGGCCCATGTGCTTCGCCTTGGCGAACTGGGCGTCGAGCTCCTCGTCACTGAACGGGGTGTAGATCAGGTCGGGGTAATAGTCCTGGTCCAGAGCGCCCCGCAGATACAGCACCCTGCCGTTGAGCAGGAGGTGCCCGTTGGGCGAGGTGGCGATGGTCCGCATCCCGAACTTCGATGAGATCGCATCGAGCGGCCGGGCGCGATCGTCGTTGCCGTCGAGCAGGACGGCCTGCAGCTCGTAGAGGTGGGGGCTTGTGGTGTCCCAGAGCATCGGCTCGGGCACCGGAACCACCAGGTCCTCGGTGTCCGATCCCGCCGGCACCAGGAGGCGGTGGCGGCGGACCTGTCCTCGGGGGTCAGTGACATTGAGCCAGAGGCCGAGAGGCGTTTCGCTGGGCCGGTTGAGCCGTGCCCTCACGGCAATCTGCTCGCCGGCCACATCGGGAGTGATGCGGACGCCGGTAAGGTGAGTTGACGAGCGGCGCTCCAGGTAGACACCCTGCCAGATCCCGCCGATGGGGCCATACCAGCTCTGTTTGCCGTGGGGAATCTCGGCAAACGTCAGCTCGGGCTCGAAGTCGGCATCGTTGCCCGGATCCACCACCCGGACCACCAGCTCGTTGGGACCTTCGGCCTTCAACGGCTCGGTGACGTCGAGCTCGAACGGGAGATATCCGCCCTCGTGCTCGCCCACCAGCTGGCCGTTGAGCCAGACCGTCGCGTGATAGTCAACGGCGCCGAAGTGGAGAAAGGCGGTAGGGCGGTAAGGCGGTAAGGCGGTAGATTCCCCGAATTCACCGACATCTCGGCCGAGAGCGGTTTCTTCTACCGCCCTCCCGCCGTTCCGCCTTACCGCTTCTTCCGGGAGCTCAAAGCGGAGACGATACCACGCCACCCCGGAGTAGTCCCGCAGATCGTCGAACTGCGCCTGCCACGGGCCCGGCACGCGGATCCGGCGGGCATCGTCGGCACGGAGATTGTCCCTGGTCAGCTGCTGCTTCGGATCGGGGTAGAACTCCCACTCACCATCGAGGCTGGTGCGCTTACGACTCACGACTTACTCCGACACAGTGCGGAAAATGAAGTTGCCAGGCGTGTAAGAGATGCGGGGTAATGCGGTTTTGCAACCTCAGGGAGAGACGACGCGCGATCCTCGGAGCCCCCGCCGTCGTTCCAGCCAGCTGCCGGCGGCGGCGCCCAGGAGCCCGGCGACGGCCGCAGTGGCGGTGCCGACTGCGATGCTGTAGGCAAAGACCCCGGGCTCCGCCACGGTCTGATCGAGCGACCCAGGACCTGCCACCCACGCGGAGAGGGGGCCCACCGTCGCATCGAGAAAGCCCACCAGCGCGGCGGCCAGGAGGCCGGCGGCAAAGTTGGCGCGCCAGGCGCCGATGAATCCCACCAGCACGTACACCAGCAGCGACACCATTCCGAGCGGGGAGTAGGGAAAGCCGAGGGGCTTGCCCGTCAGCGCCCCGATGACATCGATCCCAACCAGCAATGCGGCCGCCGCCAGCACGACCGGCGTCACCCGTCGCACCTGTCTCCTTTCGATCATCGTGGTCTCCACGGCAACTGCAGCAGGTTGGCCAGCGTACCCACGCGAACGAACTAAGGTGCACTGGACCACCGGGTTGAAACAAGCGGGTGGATCACCTACGGCTTACCTTACCGTGGGTCCGCTACCCGGAGCCGGCCGTCCATGGAACCCATCTACATCGCCATCGGCCTTGTTGCCGGCGTGCTTTCGGGCATGTTCGGCATCGGTGGCGGAATCCTGATCATCCCTGCGCTCATCTTCTTCGCCAAGTTTCCTACCAAGCTGGCGCTGGGCACCTCCCTGGGCGCACTGTTGCTCCCGGTGGGGCTCCTCGGGGCCTACGAGTACTACCAGAACGGCAACCTGAACATCCGGGCCTCGCTCCTGATAGCGCTGGGCCTCTTCCTCGGCGCCTGGGCGGGCGCCAGGCTGGCGCAGGCCCTTCCGGGGGCTCTGCTGCAACGGATGTTTGCGGTCTTCATCATGATCATGGCCGTCCGGGTCTGGATCGAGGCGGGGAAAGGCTAGTCACGAGTCACGCCATATGGGTACTACCGATTCCAGCACGGCCCAGATGCAGCTCACCTCGCCGGCGTTCCAG
>DASVGF010000182.1:0-22506 GCA_036379675.1 Gemmatimonadales bacterium
TGGGGCCGGCCGACGAGGGCGACGGGGGAATCCTTGGGTTCGATCTGCATTCCCAGGGCGAGCATGCCGAGAAGCTGTGGGTGGACAGCCCGGGGTCCATGTATCACCCCCGCGTTTCCCGGAAACAGATCGACGAGGGACGGCAGTACCTCCAGATGGATGGGCGGGAGGTGTTCCGCCACGCGGTGGTGCGCATGCCCGAGTCGGTGCGGGCGGTACTGTCCTCCTCCGGACTGAAAGTCGAGAACATCTCCCTGCTGCTGGCGCATCAGGCCAACCTGCGGATCGCCGAGGTGATGCAGAAGGACCTCGGGCTCCGGGACGATCAGGTGTACAACAACATCATGTGGTATGGGAACACGACCGCGGCCACCATTCCCATCGCCCTCGACGAATGCGTCCGGGGCGGACGGCTCAAGCGAGGCGACCTCGTGGTCATGACGGCGTTCGGCTCCGGTTTCATGTGGGGGAGTGTGGCGGTACGGTGGTAGTCGGGAGAAACGACAACGCCCGCCAGCATTTACGCTGACGGGCGTTCATCGGTCGAAGATCAAAGCGTGTCCAGCGGATACTTCCTGAGGTAGTACCCCTGGTCCCGGGTGGCCCGCGCACGATACAGCTGCTCCTCGTCATCGTCCGCGTCGTGCACGAACAGGTGCAGCGATCCGGGCCACATGGTGGCCTGGAGTGACCAGTTGGTTGATGGCGCGTGCAGTACCCACTGCAGCGCACCGCCTCCCGCGTCGGTCAGGTGAATCTCGCTGGCCCGCTCGAGCGGCACACTGGACGGAATTCCAGCGATGGCCGCCTCGATCGGATCCAGCTGCAGCTCCGCGTCGGTCCAGGAGCGAAAGGTCACCTTCCCGTGTACCGGCGACTCCGTCTCAGGTAGCTCGAACTCAGCCTGCCACTCGCCGAGCAAATCCCACGCATGATCCATCGGCCCGATGTTCGGCACCAGCACAGTTGGATGTCTGGACATCGTAGGTCTCCTTCCCTGAGGGTGCAGGGACAAGGATCAGATCAGCCGTGAATCTTTCATCTGCATGTTTCGTACTGTAACGCAACAATCGACCCTCTGCTTGTAGGAACTCGATATGCTGCAGCTACTTGTAACTCTGGTCGCCGGCCTGGCCGGGTATTATCTGACCCGGAACTTCGTTCGCAGCCGGCTCCGGTTCGTGGACGCCGTCCACTCTCCCTTTGCGCCGTTCGTGGCGGGTGCCGCGGCGGCCCTTCTGGCCTGGCCCGCCGTCCTGCTCCCGCTCGTTACGATCACTACCACCATCGTCTTCGGGGTTGGAACCGGGCTTGGCACCGCCAGCGGATCCCGGGCTATTCGCCACCAGGACGCTCGTCGGCGGCTTACGTCCTGAAGCATACAACGGTGTCATCCAGGTCCGCATAGAGACTGGATCACATTTCAGGGAATGTCTATCTTCCCCAAATGGTCACTCTGCATTGCACGCGCTGCGGGCTGGACCGGGACCGGATGGCCTTTCAGCCCTTCCAGAACGATCTGGGCCGCCGCGCCTACGACGAAATCTGTAGCGTCTGCTGGAGCGAATGGCTCAAGACCCAGCAACAGCTCATCAACCACTATGGACTGAACCTCCGGGAGCCCAAGGCTAAAGAGTTCCTGTTCCAGAATATGGAACAGTTCCTCTTTGCCGGGCCCAGGAGCTAGAAGCTCCTTCCCACCCGAAGCACCAGATCCACCCCGGGTCCACCCGGCTCCAGGTCCTCGGTAAGCCCTACCCTCCACTCGCCGCCGGCCCTCGATTCGAGGACCCAGCCGAAGTCCAGCGACAGCTCCCGCCGGTCCAGCGCGGGCAGGCTGGTGCCCTGATAGTAGGGCGAATGGAAGAACACGTTGCCGTACAGAGCCTGACTCCCCCAGATCCGGTAGCGCACGCCGGAGCTCAGCGCCAGAAACGTGGTGCGCTGATACCGCGACAGCTCCCCCTGGGTGGGCGTCACCCCGATCCCCAGGCTTCCTTCAAACATCCACCGCGGCTCCAGCGGGGTACGGAGCGTGGTGAGGGCGGACAGTGAGGCCACCCCCCGGCCGTATCCCTCGGGGCCGGTCGAGGTGGGCAGCGTGAGCGAGAGCATGGTCTGGAGGCTCTGGTTGAGCCGGACCCCCAGTCCTACCCTCATGTCGCCCAGAAACAGATTGGTGCTGGACCGCGCCACCGTCCGGCCGTCGGGGAGCGTGACCGAGTAGAGGAACCGGTCCTGCGGCCGTTGCTCCCGCTCGCTGACCCGGATGCCCAGCGCCCCGTGATACCAGTCCAGAAATCCATCCATGAACCCGCTGTACGCACCCTGGGCCGAGCCGCTTAGCGATATGAAGGTCCGGCGCCCCAGGTCGCGGCTGGCTCCAAAGGTCAGCCGCAGGATCTCCGTATCCAGCACGTACAGTGCTGGGGAAAGCTGGTTGTACTCGATGATGCTGCCGTAGTCCAGCTGGACCGACGAGACCCAACGTCGCGGGGCCGGCTCCCGGTACGGCTGGAAGTAGAGACCGCTGCGCGAGGTGGCCACGGGGTTGAGGGGGGCGAAAGCCGGCAGCCCCTGGCCGAGGCCGGGGGTAGCCCCCAGTATCAGGCCCAGGGCGGCGCCCTTGACAACCCTTTGTAACGCGGCGTAGGTTCGCACCATGACTCCTGCGCACAAGTTCTGGTTCTACTTTACCAACGCCGGCGAGGCTCGATGCCCGTCCGGTGCCGGTAGAGTGCGTTAGCGCTTCTCCGCCCGGATCATCGATCGCCCCGCCGAGTCCATCGGCGGGGTCTTTTTTTTCTCACTCTGGAGCGTCCCAATGCGTGTAGCTATTCAGGGCTCTCACGGATCGTTCAGCGAAGCCGCGGCCCGCCGTCGCTGGCCCGACCTCGAGGCCCTGCCCTGCCGCGAGGTGAAGGACGTAGTGGCCGCGGTGCGCGAGGGCCGGGCCCACGTCGGGTGCCTGCCGATCGAGAACTCTCTCATCGGCTCGGTCACCACCACCTACGACCTCCTGAACGAGGCATTCGGCGACGGTACGCTCCACCTCACCCACGAGATCCTTCACCCGGTGCACCACACCATCATGGCGCTGCCGGGCGCGCCGCTTTCCGGCATCCGGCGGGTGCTCTCTCACCCGGTGGCGCTGGGCCAGTGCCGCATCTGGCTGGCCGAGCACCTGCCGGACGCCGAGCTGGTGAGCGCCTGGGACACGGCCGGCAGCGCCGAGATCGTGGCGCAGGAGAAGAATCCCGCCCTGGCGGCCATTGCCGCCCGTCCCGCCGCCGATGTCCATGGTCTCGTCCCGCTGGCGGAACGGATCGAGGACGACCCCACCAACCAGACGCGCTTCCTGACCTTCACCCGAGCCGAGGCGGCCGACTCGATTCGCACCCCGGGCGCGAGCCGCTACAAGACGTCACTCATCGTGCTGGTGGATCACAAACCCGGCATGCTGGCGTTGACACTCCAGGCCTTCGGTGCCCGTGGCGTCAACCTGATGGCACTGCAGTCGCGACCGGAGCGTTCCGCTCCGTGGACCTACCGATTTTACGTAGACGTGGAGGGATCGGCTACCGACCCCCGCGTCTCCGAGGCGTTGGAAGAGATCGAGGCGCTGGCCGCGAATCTCATCGTGCTCGGCAGCTACGAAGCCTGGACCGAGGGCTCTCGCCTCTCCGCGCCGGTGCCTCCGCCGGCGCACCGAATTGAAAAGCCGGCGATTCCTCTGGTTGACCGGCGCCGGAACCCGGAGGGGACCGTGGTCCAGGTTCGGGGCCTCAAGTTTGGCGGCCCATCGCCGGTGCTCATCGCCGGCCCCTGCTCGGTCGAAAGCGAAGCGATGATTCTGGAGACGGCTGCCGCGGTGGCGGACGCGGGCGCCGACATGCTCCGCGGCGGCGCGTACAAGCCGCGCACGTCTCCCTACGATTTCCAGGGTCTCGGGGTAAAGGGACTTCGATATCTGGCCGACGCCCGGGACCGTACCGGCCTGCCGATCGTGACCGAGGTGCTGAGCTGGGAAGAAGTGCCAGTCGTTGCACACTTCGCCGACATGCTCCAGATCGGTGCCAGAAACATGCAAAATTTCAGCCTGCTGCGCGCGGCCAGCCGGAGCGGCAAGCCGGTGCTGCTGAAGCGGGGCGCGGGAGCCACCATCGAGGAATGGCTAATGGCGGCCGAGTACGTCCTGGCCGAGGGAAACCCGAACGTGGTCATGTGCGAGCGGGGCATCCGCACCTTCGAGCGGGCCACCCGGCATACCCTGGATCTCAACGCGGTGGCGCTGGTGCGGGAGCGCACCCATCTCCCTGTCATCGTGGACCCTAGCCACGCCGCCGGGGTACGATCCCTGGTTACCCCGCTCGGCCTGGGGGCCCTGGCGGCAGGCGCCTGCGGGCTGATTGTCGAGGTCCACCCCGACCCGTCGAAGGCGATGAGCGACGGGGCCCAGAGCCTGGATGTGCCAATGTTTGCGGAGCTGGCGCGGCTGGTACACCCGACCCGAATGGTGCGGCCGAAGGTGCAGTTTGCATGAAGCAAGGCGGTAAGGCGGTAAGGCGGTAAGGCGGTAAGAAAGTGGGGCGGGAAGAATGGAAGGCCGCAGGGAGTCACGAATTCCCCTATCCGAGCCTGGCCACCTTTCCCGCCCCTTCCTTCTTACCGCCTTACCGCCTTCTTACCGCCCTACCGCCCTTATGGAACCGTGGTGCCCCTGCGGCGGGTGAACACGCGATAAAGCCAGAGCAGGATGATCGCGCCAACGACGGAAGCGATGATCCCCGGTCCGGTCCCTGGATCAGAGTACCAGCCCAACGCCCGGCCCAGGAAACCAGCCAACAGCGCGCCGGCCACACCGATCAACATGGTGACGATGACTCCGCCCGGATCGCGCCCGGGCATGATAAGCTTGGCGATAGCCCCAACCACCAGTCCGATGATCAAAGTCCACAGGATGCCCATAGTCCCCTCCAAGGGTGAGACGAAGATATAGTCTCCCTCGATCCCGGCATCTGTGAGCAGGCGCACACCCGGGCGGACGGCGGTAAGGCGGTAAGTCAATTGGCCCGGTCGCCTATCCTGCCGGTCACCGTTTCACGCTTCTTGTTGCGGAGCACGTCCAGCTTGAAGCTTTCTCCGTCCTCATAGCTGCGGAGAATGCGGAGCAGGTGGGAGGGACTCTCCGGCTTGCGGCCGTCCACGGCGACGACGACGTCGCCCCCCTTGAGACCCAGCTCCGACTCCTTGGGCGCGCTGATCACGAGCACTCCAGCACTGGTCCCGAAGTACTGGCCCAGCTCCGGATTGAGCGGAGCCAGCTCGAGGTCGGCCAGGGGGGAGCCGTAGAGGAACATCGCCGTACCGCCAAAGCGGCCCTCGAACTCCGGCATGCCGGGCGTTACCCGGCCGCCCCGTCCCCGAAACATGACGGTCGGCTCGTCGGTCGTCACCACGGAGAAGGTCCTGGTCTCTCTCCCGCGCCGCAGCTCGACGGCCACCGTGTCATGGGGCTCGAGCTCGGCCGCAAGCTCGATGAGCCTGAGCCCGGGCAACGACTCCCGCCCGCCATCGCCTTCCGGACTCCCCCCAGCCAGCACTGACCTGCCATCCAGCTTGGTGATGATGTCACCGGAGCGGATGCCGGCCCGGGCCGCCGGCCCATTGGGTGTCACCGCGTCCACGTAGGCGCCTACCGAGTCGGTTTCACGGGCCCGCAGGTTGACCTTGAGACCCAGCCGGGCGCGCCGGCTCATCACGAACTGCATGACGCGCTCGGGCCCGCGGATCTCGCGCCGGGGGTCCACCGGCTCCTGCGCCAGCAGTGTGACGGGGAGAGGGGCAAGGCTCATGATGCTCATGGCGGCGACGGCGAGGGATTGCAGGTGCATACGATGACTCCTTGAGCTATAGCCCGGCGTTCAGTGCCCGGGTGTCGTGGACATCCACGAGCGCATCGAGCAGTCCCACCCGCTCCCGCCACAGCCGCAGCAGGTCCTGCCCGCCCTGGTTCTCCGGGAGCAGCTCGGTGGCTTCGAGATCCCGGTCCACCCGGGCAATGCGGTCCTCCAGCTCCTGGGCAATCCGGGCGGTGCGCCCGTCGAGCACCCGGCCCTCCGGGTTGTACTCGCTCAAGGCGCTCTCCAGGACCTGGGACCGCTCCATGACCTGGCTGAGCTGTTCGACGCTGGGCTCGGCGGTCGGCCGCGACAAATCGCCCAGGACGGCGACCGCCGCCAGGCAGGCCGCCGCGGCCAGGCCGGAGATGCCCGCGAGGCGGGTGCGCCGGCGCCGGCGGTCGGCCCGGAAACGCGCGGCCGTCTCGGGCCAGCGGTCCCGGGCGGGGCGCAGGGTGGGCAGCGCCTTGAGCCGGGCCACCCGCTGGTGCAGCCGATCCAGCTCGGCCTGGCAGACAGAACACTGGTTCAGGTGCTCGCGCGCCGCCGCCTGGCCGGGCTCCGAGCCCGGCTCCCGCAGGCTCAGCAGCGCATCCATCGACAGATGATTCATGGAGCCACCTCCTCACCGAGCCAGCCGCGCAGGCGGGCATGCGCCCGCGACAACTGCGACTTCGAGAAGCTCGGAGTCTTGCCCATCATGTTCGCGATCTCTTCGTGAGTGTAGCCTTCGACATCGTGGAGCCAGACCACGGCGCGGGAGATTTCCGGGAGGCGCTCGAGGGCGGCCTCGAGGTCCATTCGGAGGTGAGTGTCTTCCCGGCGATTGCCCACCACCTCATCATGCAGCTCGTCGGTGTCCCGGTACTTGTTGCGCCGGAGTCGCATGAGCGCCTTGCTGGCGGCAATGGTCCGGATCCATCCCCAGAGGCTGCCTTCCTCCCGGTAACGGCCGATGCTCTTGCATACCTCGAAGAAGGTCTCCTGCAGCACATCCTCGGCATCCTCGGTGGTTCGGCAGATCCGGCGCGCGAGGTTGTAGACCGGGACCTCGAACGCCCGGTACAGCGCGCCCAGCGCCTCGGTGTCTCCCGTGCGAGCACGGGCGACGACGCTTTCGGCGTTGGCGAGCAGCGATGAATCCATCAGCAGGGTCCCAGCCATGGTGCGTTAAGGATGCGGGGGGCGGCTAAACGGTTGCATCTAAAGGTAAGGCGGTAGGGCGGTAAGGCGGTAAACGGGACGGAGTCATTCCATGGGTTCGCAATGACCCACCCTACCGCCTTACCGCCTTACCGCCTTACCGCCTTATCTTCCCCCCATGACCTCCACACCCCCCGCTCCCCCCCACATCTGGCTGCACCACCTGGAAGACGAGGCGGACGCGGCGTTCCTCTACCGCGAGCTGGCGGGCGCCGAGCGCGACCCGGGCAAGGCCGAGATCTACCGGAAGCTGGCCGCGGTGGAGGACCGCCACGTGGCCATGTGGCGAAAGCTGCTGGCCGAGAACGGGCATCCGGTAGCGGTGCCCGCCCCCTCCCGGGGCGCCCGGTTCCGGGCCTGGCTGGCCCGGCGGCTGGGCAGCGGCATCCTGCTGCCGATGCTGCTGGAGGAGGAGGGGCGCGAGGTCAAAGGGTATCTCAATCTCTACCGGGACGAGCCCGACGGCACGGTGGGGCCGACCGCGCTCACCTTGGCCAAGGAGTCCAAGGAGCACGCCGAGACCCTGTCGCAGATGAGCGGGGGCAAAGGCGAGCCCTGGCACAAGACCGGGGCCGGCGGGGTCCTGCGCAATCTGGTGTACGGGTTCAACGACGGCCTGACCGCAAACTTCGGCCTGGTGGCCGGCATGCTGGGCGCCCAGGGCAACCTTCAGACGGCCGAGCACGCCGTGCTGGTGGCGGGGCTGGCAGGGATGGTGGCGGATGCGCTCTCGATGGGGTCGTCGGGGTACCTCGCGGCCAAGAGCGAGTGGGAGGTGTTCGAGCACGAGATTGCGATGGAGAAGGAGGAGATCCGGCTCATGCCCGAGCTGGAGCGGGAGGAGCTGAGCCTGCTCTACCAGGCCAAGGGTATTCCCACCGGCCAGGCGGAAGCGCTGGCCACCCAGGTGATGGGTAACCCCGAGCGGGCGCTGGAGGAGAAGGTGCGGGAGGAGCTCAAGATCGGCGAGGCCACCAGCACGCCGATGCGGGAGGCATGGATTACCGGCGTGGCCACCGCCTTCGGCGCCTTCATTCCGGTGGCGCCGTTTCTGTTCGAATCCGGCCCCTTGGCCATCTGGACCTCGTTCGCCCTGGCCATGGTCTCCCACTTCGGCGTGGGCGCCGCCCGGAGCTTCTTTACCGGACGCGGGATCTTCCGCAGCGGCATGGACATGTTCCTCGTGGGGCTGGGGGTGGCTATCGTCGGCTACTTCGTCGGGGAACAGATCGTCAAGCTGCTGTGATTCGCTGGGGTCTCTGCTGCCAGTTCCTGGACTCGCCCATCACCTTCCGCACCGCCACGCATCGGTATGTCGGGAGTCTCGGGTCACCAGTCGCGCGGCAGTATCTGGGCGACATCGCCGGGCATAACGCGGCCGCCCTGGCCGCGGCTGTAGAGCGTTGCCACGAGCTCGGCATCGGCGCCTTCCGGATCACCAGTCAGATCCTCCCCCTCGCCACCCATCCCGAGAGCGGATACACGCTGAACGATCTCGATCCTTCGGGCGGGATCGCGGGCGCGTACGAGTGGGCCGGGGCGCTGGCGCGCGCCTATGACGTCCGTCTCAGTCTCCATCCCGACCAGTTCGTGGTGCTCAATTCGGAGCGGGAGCCGGTGGTGCGATCGGCGGTGCAGGAGCTGGAGCTGCAGGCGGAGGTGGCGGAGCTGGTGGGGGCCGACGTGATCGTGCTGCATGCCGGTGGTGCGAGTGGAGGGATTCCGGCCGCGGTGGAGCGGCTGGAGCGGGGACTCGACCGACTGAGCCCGAGGGCGCGGGAGCGGCTGGCGCTGGAGAACGACGACCGGTGCTTCACCCCGCTGAGCCTGGGGCCGCTGTGCGAGCGGGCGGGCGTGCCGCTGGTGTACGACGCGCACCACCACCGCTGCCTCCCGGACGGGCTGTCGGTGGCCGAGGCGAGCGAGCTGGCGTTCAGTACCTGGGGGGCGCGGGAGCCTTACGCTCACATCTCGTCCCCCCGGGACGGATGGGGGTCGCCCAACCCGCGCGCCCATGCCGATTACATCGATCCCGCGGACTTTCCCGAGGTTTGGCGGGA
This sequence comes from Gemmatimonadales bacterium, assembly GCA_036379675.1. GTDB lineage: Bacteria > Gemmatimonadota > Gemmatimonadetes > Gemmatimonadales > GWC2-71-9 > CAVVWJ01. Next base: position 9,164 of record DASVGF010000182.1, read on the forward strand.
CCGTGCCCTCACCGTTGATGTCGAGGCCAAGGCGAAGGAGCGGGCAGTGCTGGCGATCAAGGAGTCGCGAGTCGCGAGTCGCGAGCTGCGACGGGAACGTTTCCTGGCTCCTGGCTCCTGACTCGTGACTCGTGACTCGTGACGAGCAGCTGGCGCACCCGCGGCATCACCTCCTGCCCGTAGAGCTCGATGCTCCGGAGCATCCGGTCGTGTGACAGGGTGCCCGCGCTGTACTTGAGATCGAAGCGGGACGCGCCCAGTGCGCGCACCGTCGCGGCGATCTTCCGGGCCACCGTCTCGGGCGAGCCCACGTACAGCGACCCCTCCGCAATCTCATGGTCGAACTCCGCCTGGCTGGTTGGACCCCATCCGCGCTCAGCTCCGATTCGGTTCCGCATCACCTGGTAAGCCGGCCACAACTCCTCGCGGGCCCGGGCATCGGTCTCGGCGATGTGACCCGGGGAGTGGACGCCGACCGGCAACGAGCCATGCCCGTACTGGGCGAGCGCGCGGTGGTACAGCTCGACGTAGTACGCGAACCGGCGCGGGTCGCCGCCGATGATGGCGAGCGTCAGCGGGAACCCGTAGCGCGCGGCCCGGACTACCGACTCGGGGCTGCCGCCCACCCCGACCCAGGTGCTGAGCGGCGGATGCTCCACCGGCGGGTAGACTCGCATTCCCTCGATGGGCGGACGCACCGTCCCCTTCCAGTGGACCGGCCGGCCGGTGCGGTCGGCGTCCCGGAGCGCGGCGAAGATGGCCAGCTTCTCCTCGAACAGCTCGTTGTAGTCGTCGAGCGAGTGGCCGAAGAGCGGGAACGACTCGGTGAACGAGCCACGCCCCAGAATCACCTCGGCGCGCCCATTGGAGACCGCGTTCAGGGTGGAGAATCGCTGGTAGACCCGGATCGGGTCGTCCGAGCTGAGGACGGTGACGGCGGTGCCGAGCCGGAGGCGGTGGGTGCGGCCGGCGATGGCGGCCAGGAGCACCTCGGGGGCGCTGATGGCAAAGTCGGGGCGGTGGTGCTCGCCGACGCCGAAGAAGTCCACGCCGGCCCGGTCGGCCAGCTCGGCTTCGGCGATGACGTCGCGAAGGACGCGGGCGTGTGACAGGAGTTTGCCCTCGGCATCCGCGGTGACGTCGCCGAAGGTGTCCAGGCCCAGTTCGATGGCTGTCATGACGAAGTAACCGGCGGATGGGTTGAAGGGTTCCCGCTGACCCATGGCCTGTGATGTGCGGAGCGGGCTCGACGTTGCCGCGGCCCAGTGTGGTGGGCCTGAGCCTTAACCGAAGACCGTGCTTCGCGTTGGCTGACCAATCCAGGGTCCGGCCGGACTACCCGGACCCTCGCAGTCCGCGAGGTTACCCGACGCTCCTCCCGTCCTGATTCCAGCGGAGCCGCTGTGCAAGCCGATCCGATCGAGCAGGTCCTGGAATATTTGGCCGACGGTCAGCAGACCGAGGCGCTCGAGCAGCTGGACCTTCTCATCCGCGAGGAACCGTACCACGGCTCCGCCCACGCACTGCGCGCGCTCATCCACGCGAACCAGGGCCGTCTGGATCGGGCGGCCGAGGATGCAGCCACCGGGAAACAGCTCGCTCCCGATCAACCGTTCGTTCTCTACGTAGCGGGTGCCGTGGCTCTGCAGCAGGGAGCCGTCGTCGAGGCAATGCGCGCCGCACAGGCCGCTCAGCGGCTCGATCCAACCTACGCCGACGCCGTGCTGTTGGAAGCCCGGGCCCGGGCAGCCGCCGGCCAGTGGGCCAGGGTCGCTGCCCTGGCCGATCGGGTGGTGGAACAGGAGCCGGAGAATGAGGAGGCCGCGGTGTTGGCGGCCCTGGCTCGCGGCGTGGAGCGCGACCGGGTACTCGACGACGAGGCCTGGAACTCCCTCGCTGAGCGATTCCCCCTCAATCCCGTGGCGCGGGCCGGGTCGGGGTGGACCCGAATGCATGCCGGCCAGATCCGGGCGGCCCGGGCCGAGTTCGAGCAGGCGCTGGCATTGGATCCTTCACTGCCGTGGGCCAGGCAGGGTCTCGTCCTGGCGCTGAAGGCGGGCAATCCGATCTACGCCCTGCTGCTCCGGTTCTTTCTGTGGTTCAGCGGGCTGCCGACCCGCACCCGCACCTATATCCTGATCGGCGGCGTGCTGGGATACAACTTCCTCCGCCGAACCGCCCGGGCTGAGCCGGAGCTGCAGCCGTTCATCACGCCGCTGCTAGTTGCCTATGCGGGGTTCGTCGTGCTCTCGTGGCTGGCGGACCCGCTGCTGAACCTGCTGTTGATGGCGCGGGCGGAAGGTCGCCGGCTCCTCAGCCCGGACGATAAGCGGGGAGCCGTGCTGGTGGGCGGCTGTCTGGCCCTCGCCCTCCTGCTCGGCGCTCTTGCCGCGCTCTCACCGTGGAAGGCTGCCGGGCTGAGTGCGTTCGGGGTCGGCTTCACCAGCTTCGCCGTGACCTCGGCCTACCAGCGGAAGGGCCGGAAGCGCACGCAGCTCCAGATCCTGGCGGGCCTCGCCCTCTGCTCCAGCCTGGCGGCGGGTATCCTGCCGCGGCAGCTCGCCGGCTTCGGCCTGTTGATCGCGATCCTGTGCATCATACTGGGCACGTGGATGAGCCACTTCGGCGAGGACCGGCCCGGGCTCACCCGAGCCGATCTTTCCTGAGTCAAACCGCCGCCGATAGTCGCGACTGACGGCGGCGGTTTGGTTTTCCTCCGTTTCTACTCGTCTTGACTATCAGGGCGTGTAGGCCTCCACCGCCCCGGACAGGTCTCGCGGCTCGCACGGATAGCCGTCGGGCTGCTCGCAGGTGTAGCCGCCGATGGCATAGAACTGTCCGTTCACGCCGGCACCGGCCGCCTCGTAGCGGGCATAGAACGGCGGAGCGATGTCCGTCCTTGTATTGGTGGCAGGATCATAGACTGTATTCACCCCGGCCCATCCATCGGCATAGTCGGAGCCGGTGAGATACAGCTTGCCTCTCGAGGTAGCATAGGCGTGCTCGCGGGTGGAATAGTACTCGCCAGTAGTGAGCGGGAGCTTGCTCCACACATTACCGGCGGGGTCGTAGACATGGACATCGTAAGCCTCGCCCGTGACCCCGCCGCCTCGGGGGAGCTTCCCACCCATGATGTAGAACTTCCCGCTGTACACCATCGAGGCGCCACCGGCGCGGGCAAAGGACGGCACCTTGAGGCTGGCCCAGGTGTTGGTGGCGGGATCATAGCGCAGGAATCGCTGGGGCCCCGCCGTGCCGTCGGGATTGGTGGTCATGCCCAGGTAGACGTAGAGCCTGCCGCTGATGGCGCCCTGGTGCCCGCCGTAGATCGTCCGCTTGTAGGGCAGGTCGGCTTTTCGGCTCCAGCTATTGGTGGCCGGATCGTAGACGTACAGGGCCCGGCTGACCCCCGCGCTGGTGCGGCCCCCGGCCACGTACACCCGGTTGTTGAGGGTGGTGGCGCCGGTGGGGTGCATCGCTTCGGGGAGCGCAGCCTTGGGAGTCCAGGTGTTGGTGGCCGGGTCGTAGGCCTCGACCGTGCGCCGGAACGCCCGGGCCACATCGCTGCCTCCCACCGCGTAGATGATGCCGTTCACCGCCGTCGCCTTGAGCGCGAACCGGGGGGTACGCATCGGAGCGCGGGTGGTCCAGGTGTTGGCGGCAGCGGTGGCAAAGGAGGGGACCGTCGTCTCCTCAGCGACGGTAGGCCCGGCAGGGTTTTCGTCGGCACAGCCGACGAGGGAGAGAGCGGAAAGGGCAAGGGCGGAACTCAGCCTCGAAAGTCGTGTCATCCTATCCTCTTCATGAACGCTAGCGTGGCGGATGCTGTGACCGTGGAGGGAGTGTAGAGACGACCGGTCAAGTGGCAATCAAGCCGCAACGCCAGGGGGCCGGACCGATCGTCCTCCGAGCTCACGACTATCGTATTCCTCCGGGCGACTCGACGTTTAGCGCCGCCGAGCCCTGGTCCTCGCCCCCTTCTTCGCCGCCGCCCGCCGCTTGGCCGGCCCCTTGGTCCGGGCGGCCTTCCTCGCCGAGGCCGACCTGCTCGCCGCGCTCCGGCGCCGCGCCGCCGACCGAGCGTGCCGCGCCAGCGCCTGGGGAGACGCCGCGCTCCGCCCTTCCTTCTTGAGCCGCTTCAGCATGGCCCGCGAGCGCCGGGCCGAGGTCCTCTTCCTGGCGCCGCTCCGGCCCTTGCGGGCGTCAGCCGCGGCGGCCCGGCGGGTCTCCTCGGAGGCGGTCTCTTTCTTCGGCGGCTTCAGTTTCACCCCCGCCCGCCGCGCCTTCGACAGCCCGATCGCGATGGCCTGCCGGGTGGAGCGGGCGCCGTGCTTGCCTTCCCGGATGTGATGGATTTCCTCCCGCACGAACTCGCCGGCCTGGGTGGACGGCGACTTTCCCTGGCGAGCGTCCTCGCGCGCGCGCGCGATGGTCTCTTTCTCGGGCATGATTCCTCCTGGTGGTTGCGCCCGGGTCACTGAATAGTGGTTGGCGCCGTCAGGAAGGACCGTAGTGTGGATCACCCGCGAGGAATTGATGGGCCCCCGCGCCGTCACCGTCCTGGTGCTTACCGCGACTCTTGCCTGCGGCGACGATCCCACGGAGCCGGCCCTCTCCGGGCCCGGTTACGTCCTGAGTGTGTCCATCCCCGGCGTCACCGACACGACCTTTCAGGGGGACTCGGTCTACTGGCGTTACATCAGTGGACCCAATCCGGTGCTGGGCCGCCGCCGCGAGCTGATCCTCACGCTCCTGGTGCTCCACCCGCCCGCGCCGCTCCTGTCGCCCTTAGTGCTGGAGACGCGCTGGTACCACATCCCACGCCCTCTGCCGGACCTGGGAAGCTACGACCTGACTGGCGACGCCACAGGAGGCGTCTACCTGCAAGCCAACTCCAATGTGGGAACCTGGGCTTCCTCGTCAGGGCACATCCAACTGAGCGAAGTGACCGATACCAGCCTCAGGGGCTACATGCAGGCGACGTTGACTCAGATCTACCCAGCTGAGAGATATCTGCCTGACGTCGAGCTGCGGGCCACGTTCTGGGCGCCTCATTCCACCGACCGCAGCGTGGACTGAGTGCCCTCCGGCTAGCTCGAACATCAGGCTTTGCCCGCCCGCGCGGCAATCCGTGCCGCCGCCCCCTCCCACCCCGCGTCGAACGGATGCTCCTGGCGGTCGAGGTCGATCACCAGGGGGGCGTGGTCCGACGGGATCGGCTTGCCTTTTCGGGCCTCCCGATCGATCTCGGCCCATACCGTGCGCTCCGCGACGGGGCGGGTGACCAGCAGGTGATCGATCCGCATGCCGAGGTTCTTGTGGAAGTTCCCCGCGCGATAATCCCACCAGGTGTAGCGCCCCGGCTCGGCGTGACGGAGGCGGTAGGCGTCCACCAGCCCCCAGCGGCAGAGCCGGAAGAACGCGTCCCGCTCCCGGGGTGACACGTGGGTCCCGCCATGGCAGGCCGCCGGATCCCACACGTCCTGGTCCTCGGGAGCGAGGTTGAAATCGCCGCCGAGTACGAGGGGCTCTGCGGGATCGGCGGCTTGCTCGAGCCAGCGGGCGAGACGGTCGTACCAGGCCAGCTTGGCTTCGTAGAAAATGGAGTCGACCGACCTGCCGTTGGGAGCGTAGAGCGACACGACCCGCACTCCGCCGCAGGTCGCCGCGATCATCCGCGCCTCTGCCAGCGGCTCGTCGTCCCCCACATCGGGCGTCCGCGCCGGGCGGAGCGGTTCGCCGAAGTTGGTCACCACGTCGGCGATCCCGACTCGGCTGGCGATCGCGACTCCGTTCCACTGCCCCTCGCCGTGGTGAGCCAGCTCGTAGCCGGCGGCGCGAAACTCGGCGACCGGCGCGGCCGAATTCGCCAGCTTGGTCTCCTGCATCAGGAGGACGTCGGGCCGGCCCCGCTCCAGCCACCAGGTGACCTTTTCCAGGCGGGCTTTGAGGGAGTTGACGTTCCAGGTGGCGATCCGCATGATACAAACTTAGTACGTCGGATTTACCTGTATCCTCCGGGGTGTATCGCTAGTTGCTGCTTCCCGGCAAGCTGATTGTAAGGAGGAGTGCGGCGGAGGTGATGTTCCATCACGCCCACAGCCGCCGCTAGGCTCTCGATCAGCCGAGCTGCCCATTTCAGCTCAGCTCGATCTTCTACTGGAGTGGCTGCAGCAAGACCCAAGAAGCTGGGTGGAACCTTGGTTTACAGTTCCTCGTTCTGAGTTCATCACACGTGACTCTAACAACGAACGCGTGGGCCGCCCTAGCCGACCACTAAGTTTAGCAGCCGGTTTGGTACATAGACCACCTTCCGCACTTCCTTCCCCTCGGTAAACCGCCGCACCCCCGCATCCTGCTGCGCCGCTGCCACTACTGTCTTCTCGTCAGCACCGCGGGGGACCGTCACCCGGGAGCGGGTCTTGCCGCTCACCTGCACCGCGATCTCCACGGTGTCCTCCACTGTGAGCCGCTCATCCCAGCCCGGCCACTCCGCGTCGAAGATCGAGCCCTCTTTCCCCAGCCGCTCCCAGTTCTCTTCGGCAAAGTGGGGCGCGAAGGGGGCCAGCATGACGATCAGATCTTCAACCACCTCGCGGCTCGCCACGTTCTCGGCCCGGATGGTGTTGACGAACTCCATGAGGGCCGCGATGGAGGTGTTGTAGTGGAGCTCCTCCAGTCCCGCCGTCACCTTTCGCACCGTCTGATGTCGCTTGACTTGCACGGCGTGATTGATCTCGGCCCCGTTGTCGTCCCGGATCGTGTCGCCCACCAGGGCCCACACCTTATCCAGAAACCGCCGCGGGCCGCTGACGCCGTCGTCGCGGAAGTCGCCACCCTCCTGGAACGGCCCCAGGAACATCAAGTACATCCGGAAGGTGTCGGCCCCCCAGCGCTGGATGTACTCGTCCGGCACCACGACGTTGCCCCGGGACTTCGACATCTTGGCCCCGTCCTTCACGATGTGGCCGTGGGCGCGAAATTTCTTGAACGGCTCGTCGAAGTGGAGCAGGCCGAGCTCGTGCAGCACCATCGAGACGAAGCGGGAATAGAGGAGGTGGAGCACGGCGTGCTCATTGCCCCCGATATACGTCGTCACCGGGAGCCACTTCCGGGTCCGCTCCTGGTCGAACGGCCGGTCGTCGAACTCGGTGCTGGGGTAGCGCAGGTAGTACCAGGCGGAGTCGAGGAAGGTGTCGCTCACGTCGGTCTCCCGCCGGCTGCGCCTGCCGCAGACGGGACAGGGGACGTAGTACCACTCCTCGTGCCGGGCCAGCGGCGAGACGCCGCTGTCGTCCGGCTGGAAGTCGTCGATCAGCGGGAGCAGGACCGGCAGGTCCTTCTCCGGCACCGGGACGGCCCCGTGCTCGTCGCAGTAGATGACCGGGATCGGCGGGCCCCAGTAGCGCTGGCGGGAGATGCACCAGTCGTGCAGCCGGTAGTTGACGATCGCCTTGCCGGCGCCCCGCTCGGCCAGCCAGGCGGTGATGGCGCGCTTGGCTTCGGGGACCTTGAGGCCGTCGAACTGGCCGGAGTTGACCAGGACGCCGCGCTCGTTGTCGACGTAGGCGGCTTCCACGGGGACGTCTGCGGGTGAGGCTCCGCCCCCTCGCTGCGCTCGGGGTGACAATCCCTCGTCGCCCGACGAGTCAGGGGGGCGAACCACCTCCACCACATCCAAACCGAACTTCCGCGCGAACTCGAAGTCGCGCTGGTCGTGGCCCGGCACCGCCATGATGGCCCCGGTGCCGTACTCCATCAGCACGTAGTCGGCGATCCAGACCGGGACCGGATTCCCGGTGGCCGGATTGACGGCGTAACCGCCGGTGAACACGCCGGTCTTCTCCCGCTCGCCCACCTTGCGCGATACCAGGTCCTTCGAGGCCATCGACTGGCGATAGGCCTCCACCTCGGCCCGGCAGTCGGGCGTGGTGAAGGCGTCCACCAGCGGGTGCTCGGGAGCGAGGACCATGAACGTGGCCCCGAAGACGGTGTCGGGCCGAGTAGTGAACACCTTGATCTCTGGCCCATTGGACTTCGGCCCCCTCGCTTCGCGAGGAGTGACACCGGCGCCGTTGAAGACCAGCTCTGCGCCTTCGGAGCGACCCAGCCAGTTCCGCTGCGCCAGCGTCGTGCTCTCGGACCAGTCCATCTTGGTCTTGTCGTCCAGATCGGCCAGCAGCCGGTCGGCGTACTCGGTGATCCGGAAGAACCACTGCTCCAGGGTGCGCTGCTCCACCGTGGCGCCGCAGCGCTCGCAGCGGCCGTCGATGACCTGCTCGTTGGCCAGCACCGTCTGGTCCCGGGGACACCAGTTGACCGCCGCCGCCTTCTTGTAGGCCTTGCCCGCCTTGAGCAGCTGGAGAAAGAGCCACTGGGTCCACTTGTAGTACTTGGGATCGGTGGTCGAGAGCTCGTGCCGCCAGTCGAACATGCCGCCGATGTTCCGGAGCTGCCGTCTGAAATTCACGATGTTCTGCGGGATCAGTTCCGCCGGGTTGATGCCCAGCTTGATCGCGTAGTTCTCACTATGAATACCGAAGGCGTCGAACCCGATCGGCTCGAACACGTCGTACCCCTGGAGCCGCTTGAACCGGCCGTACACGTCGCTTCCCGTAAACGCGAACATGTTCCCCACGTGCAGCCCTTCGGCCGACGGATAGGGGAACATCATGAGGTTGTAGAACGGCCTTTGGGCCCGGTCCAGGTCGGGCTCGTTGGTGCGCCGCTCGGCCCAGCGGGCCTGCCACTTGGCTTCCACTACCTCGGGCTGGTAGGGCACCACGTCGGTGGATGTGGGATTCTGCTTCACTCGCGTCTCGGTCGTCTTCATGCCAAGGGTCCGTCCCGCCGCCGGCCGGGCGCGTTTGTCGGGAGATGCACCGGTTTAGAGGAACCGTAAATCTATTGCCATTACGGTGTTACTGCCACCTGAACGGGATCGTTCCATCCGCCCCGCCGCCCCGCTGTCCCGCCGCCCGACCGGGCCCCCCTCTTGCAAGGTGGAAGCGACCGTACTCCGCCTCAGCATCACTGAACTCGAGACCCGATGGCATCCGCAAACCGATTCGTTCTGAATCTGCACCTGATCGGGCTCGCCGCCGCGGCCACCATGGCGGCGGCGGTCGGGGGGATCCTGTCCGTGGTCAGCCCGGCCTTGGCCGGCCAGTCGCTACTGACCAACCCGGTGGTCTGGGGGACTCTGGCCGCGTTCGGGCTCGGGGTGGTCCTGGAGCAGCTGCTGGTGCGGCTGCTGGTGAGCCAGGTGCTGAAGCCCACCGGCAAGGCGGCGGCGGTGGCCCTCCGGGTCTCGGACGGCGACCTCAGCCTGCCGAGCTGGGCCGGGCGGGCCGGGCTGGACCGGCTCTCCAGCTCCATGGTCAGCATGGTGACCCAGCTCCAGGGACTGGTCGGCACCATCCGGCAGCACTCGCACGACGCGGCGGCCATGGCCCAGCAGATCGCGGCCTCCACCCAGCAGATGAGCGCCTCCACCCAGGAAGTGGCCAGCACCACCGGCGAGCTTACCGAGCGGGCCAACCAGCAGGCGGCGGTGGTCCGGCTGGCGGCGGAAGACGCGGCCAAGATCCTGGCGATCTCGCAGGAGCTGGCGGCCGGCGCGATTCAGGCAGCGGAGCGGAACGCCGCCCTGGCCCGCCTGGCCCGCGCGCACCGCGAGCGGCTGGACGAGAGTACCACCGAGCTGGCCCGTCTGGCCGAGGAGATCGAGCGGGGCGCCAACGAGGCGGAAGCGCTCGCCACCGCCTCGGCCCAGATCGAGAAGTTCATCACCCAGGCCAAGACCATCGCCAAGCAGACCCACATGCTGGCGCTCAACGCCTCGATCGAGGCGGCCCGCGCGGGTGAGGAAGGGAAAGGATTCAGCGTGGTGGCCGACGAAGTCCGGAAGCTGGCGGGACAGGCGGCGCATGCGGCCACCTCCACCAGCGACACGGTGGCGACGGTGGTGGCGCAGGTCCGCACCGCTCGCGAGCGGCTGATCCGCCTGGGCAAGGGCGGTACGACGGCCCGGGAGGCGGCGCAGGCCGCCGCGGAAGGGCTGGGGAATGTGGCCGCCGATGCCGAGGCCAACGACGAGTGGACCCGCCGGATCTCGAGCTCTGCCGGCGAGGTGCGCGGGCTGATCGAGGGGATCGCGGGCCGAATGCGGGAAGTCTCCGCCGGCACCGAGGACTACGCCTCCGCCGCCCAGCAGATCTCGGCGGCCGCGCAGGAGCTCAACGCGGCCACCGAAGAGATCTCGTCGTCCGCCGGGCACCTGGCCGAAGCGGCGGAACGGCTGACGGGCGCGGTAGGCGGGTTCAAGATCCAGGAAGGCGGTAAGGCGGTAGCGTGAGGGGTGTCACCGTAGAAAAAGCCAGTCGGAACGAGTATTGAGCGTCCTTTCAGGGAGGCTCCGTGGCTCGTGGCCGGTTACTGGCTGCCCTCATCGTGGCGGTCATCTCGATTCTGGGGTACTTCGGCAGCAGCGTCTTCAATCCGATCACCCAGGAAAAGCAGCACGTCGGCGACATCACGCCCGACCAGGAAGTGGCGCTGGGACTGCAGGCCGCCCCGGAAATGGCGCAGCAGTTCGGCGGACTCGATCCCGATCCCGAGATGCAGGCGCGGGTGGACCGGGTGGGTGAGCGGCTGGTATCCAAGACGGCCGCGGGCCAGACTCCCTACCGCTACGAGTTCCACGTTCTGAACGACCCCAGCACCATCAACGCCTTTGCGCTCCCCGGCGGACAGATCTTCATCACCGAGGGACTTCTCAAGCAGCTCAAGACCGACGGCGAGCTCGCCGGCGTGCTGGGGCACGAGATCGGGCACGTGGTGGCCCGGCACGGCGCCGAGCACATTGCCAAGGCGCAGCTGACCCAGGGGCTCACCGGAGCGGCGGTGCTGGCGACGTACGATCCCAACAACCCCTCGACCCAGAACTCCGCCGCGGTGGCGGCTATGCTGGGCCAACTGGTGAACATGCGCTTCGGCCGCCAGGACGAGCTCGAATCCGACCGGCTCGGCGTACGCTTCACCGACGAGGCCGGATACGACCCGCGCTCGATGGTGGCGCTGATGAAGATTCTGGCCTCGCAGGAATCGAGCGGAGGCCGCCCTCCCGAGTTCTTCAGCACCCACCCCAATCCAGAGAACCGGATCCAGCGAATTCAGGAGGCGATCCAGGAGCGGCATCCGAACGGCGTGCCGGCGGGGAGGGAGAAGTGAGCGGAACGTGGGAACGTCGGAACGGGGGAACGCGAGAACGCGGGAACAAACCGCACCTCATCCCGAACGAAGTGAGGGATCTACCCCACGAGTTTCGGTAGCCGGCTCAGTAGATCCCTCGTTGCACTCGGGATGAGGTGCTGTCTGGCTCCGTCCGCCTTGCCGCCTTACCGCCGCTGTATCTACCGCCTTACCGCCTACGCATCGTGCGCGCAGCGGAAGCCGCTGAAGCAATGTCGGGCCCCGGGATCGGCCGCTTTGCGGATGGTGGTGCGGATGGCTCCCGGCCGCGAGGCCCATGATCCTCCCTTGAGAACCTTGAAGCCGGCGCGGTCGAACGCACTGGCGGTCCACTCCCAGAGATCGCCGATCAGACCATAGCAGCCGAGCGCCGAGATGTTGCCCGGGAAGGCGCCCACGGCGGCGGGCTCGAACGCCAGCTGATCCAGGTTAGCCACGTTGGGTGAGGGAGGCATGTTGCCCCAGGGGTAGGCCCGCCGCGACTGGAATTCCGGGTCCCAGGAGGCCGCCACTTCCCACTCCGCCTCGGTGGGCAGCCGCTTGCCGACGAACCGGGCGAAGGCTTCCGCCTCGTAGTAGGATACCGGCCCCACCGGGCAATTGAGATCGAGGGGAGCCATCCGGTCCATCCAGCGGCACCACCACGCACCCTCCTCCCAGATCCACACCGCGGGCATCCTGGCCTCGGTACCGCGCACCCACTTCCACCCCGCATCGGACCAGAGCCCGGATTCCATGTATCCCCCGGCAGCCATGAAGGTGGCGTACTCCCCATTGGTCACCGGCAGCACGTCCATCCAGAACGGCTCCACCTCCAGCCGGCGCGCGGGTTGCTCGTCGGGCCAGACCGGGGTCTCCGGCTGAGCGCCGAGCTCCACCGTCCCGCCGGGAAAGCGGGTCATCGCTCCGGGATCGGCCAGCCGGCGCCCGCGGGGAAGTCGCGTGCGGCGGGGCGCCCGGTAGGTCTCGCCCAGGAGCTGCAACGTCTCCAGGATTGCCTCGCCCCGGCGGTATTCGTGCTCCAGCACCAGCCGCGCGCGCTGCCCCTCCATCGCGTCCAGCCGGTCGAGCGCCTGCTGCCGGAGCTCCACCATGCGGTCGAACCACTCGTCGTACGACTGGGAGCCCGCTTCCTCAGGCGAATCACTTCCCAGCCAACGCCCCTCGAACCGGATGATCTCGTCCAACTCCTCCATCACACTCCGGACTGAATTATCCGGCTGCAGGAACAGCTCGGCATCGGAGAGCGGGCTGACGAGAAGAACGGTGCGGGAACGCGCTTCGGCGAGGAGCTCGGCCAGATCGCGGCGGGACAGAGTGGCGGTCAAAGCAGCGGCGGGCATGCTTCCTTGCTTCGATATGGGCCTACCAACCTTTGGGCCAGGACCGGCGGCGGGCGTGATGCAGATCACCAGCGCTCCAACCCCAATAGCCGTGGTCATTTCGCGAGAGTAAGTTGTCCATTCGCATTCGACTGCCGGAGTCATGCTGCAACTGCTTCGCAACGCCGACCTGTACGATCCCGAGCACATCGGGCGGGCTCATCTCCTGGTGGCCCGCGAGTCCATCGCGTGGATCGGGGCCTCGGTCCCTGCCCTCCCGGGATCGCTCGGCGTCACCGAGATCGACCTGGAAGGGCGCCGCGTGATTCCCGGCCTCATCGACGGGCACGTTCATCTCACCGGCGGTGGCGGCGAGGCGGGGCCGAACACCCGGGTGCCTCCCATCGCCCTGAGCCGTCTCACGGCCGGCGGGGTCACCACCGCCGTCGGGGTGTTGGGAACCGACGACATCGTGCGGTCTCCGGCCGAGCTGGTCACCACGGCTCGCGGACTCATCGCGGAAGGGATCAGCGCATACTGCTACACCGGGGGCTACCACGTGCCGCCGGTGACCGTCACCGGCAGCGTCAGGGGCGACATCGTCCTGGTGGACCTGATCCTGGGCGTGGGCGAGCTGGCGATCAGCGACCACCGCTCCAGCCAGCCCACCCTCGACGAGCTGCTGCGGGTGGCAGGGGACGCCCACGTGGGCGGGCTGATGGCGGGCAAGGCCGGCATCGTCCACCTGCACGTCGGGGGCGGCTCCCG
>DASVGF010000183.1:0-11451 GCA_036379675.1 Gemmatimonadales bacterium
GGTCGATGCTCGCTCCGGTAAAGGGGTCGTCCGCCAGCAGGGCGGCGCCGTCCAGATCCACGATGTCCACCAGGGGGGTGAAATGAGCGGCGGCGGTGATGCCCAACGAGCTTTCGATCATGCACCCGACCATGACCATCATGCCGTGGGCCCGCGCGATCGCAATCATGCGGATCGCCTCACGGAGGCTGCCGCACTTGGCGAGCTTGATGTTGATGCCGTCCACCTTGCCCACCAGGGGCGGAATATCGGCTGCCGTCTTGCAGCTCTCGTCTGCGATAACGGGGATGTCGGCCTGGGCGGTGACGGCGGCAAGGCCGTCGAGGTCGTCGGGAGGCAATGGTTGCTCGAGCACCGTGACGCCGAATTCGTCCAGCACCGGCAGCATGCGAATGGCGCCCTTGACGGTCCAGCCGCAGTTGGCGTCCACCCGTACTTCCTTGTCGGTAGCGTCTCGAATCGTTTGCAGGATTTCGACGTCGCGATCGGTCCCCAGCTTCACTTTCAGGATGGGATACTGCTCGGCCTCCTGCACCTTGGCCCGGATACGCTCCGGCGTGTCCAGCCCGATCGTAAAGGTGGACTTAGGCGCCTTGCAGGGATCCAATCCCCAGAGGCGGTATACCGGCGTGTTCAGCCGCTTGCCGACCAGATCATGCAGGGCGGACGAGAGCGCCGCGCGTGCCGCGGGATTGCCCCGCAGCATCGTGGCCCACCTGAGCTCCGCCTCTTCCAGGTTGAAGGGGTCCTCCGGCAACGCCGACCCGTAGACCTTGAGCGCCGCCAATACCGACTCGGCCGTTTCCCCGTAGAACTTGGTGGGCGCCGCTTCCCCCCACCCCTCATGTCCCTCGCCGTCGGTGAGCCGCACCCACACGGTGCGATAGTCGCTCTGCCCCCCGCGGGCGATGATGAAGGGATGCTTGGTGCGAAGCTGCAGCAGCTCGACGTCCATCCGCAGCGGATGAGGCAAAGGGCCCTCGGTAGGTGGTGGCGACGGCTGGAGTATACGACTTGAAGCTAGCTGGGAGCTAGGAGCCAGGGACGATAGCTGGGATGCGGGGTCAGCCTTGAAGCGCGCCCAGGTGGGCGGAAACGCCCGCAGCCAGGCGGTCCGGGTTGTAGCCGCCTTCGAGCAGGCCCGCGATCGGCGTGCCGGGCAGCCGCTCGCGGAGCCTGATGGTGAGGTCGGCGTAGTGGACCGGCTCAAGGGTGAAGCCTCCGAGCGGATCACCCGCCATCGCATCGAAGCCCGCCGAGATGAGCACCAGATCCGGTGTCCAGCCGGTGGTAGCCGCCACGATGGCGGCCCACAGGTCGCCGACGTACAGCAAGGGCGGCTTGCCGGGTCCGCGCGGCACGTTGAAGATGTTCCCCACCCCCCGCTCCTCCGCCGCCCCCGTGCCGGGGTACCAGGGGTACTGGTGCAGAGAGATGTAGCGGACCGACGGATCCGTCTCCACCAGCGCCTGGGTTCCATTTCCGTGGTGCACGTCCCAATCGATGATGAGCACGCGCCCACGGCCGGCTGCCTGCGCGTGTCGTGCCGCCACCACGACGTGGTTCACCAGGCAGAACCCCATCCCCTTGGCCGCGAGCGCGTGGTGGCCCGGCGGCCGCACCGCAGCGAACGCATGTCCGAGTTCCTGATGCGCATGGTCGACTGCCGCCAGCACCGCGCCGGTGGCTCCCAGCACCGCGGCCCAGCTATCCCGGCTCAGAACCGTGTCGAGAAAGAGGGCGCCGCCGCCCCGGGCGCTCATCGTCTCGAGCTCGGCGAGATAGGCCTCGGGGTGTACTGCGAGCAGCGGGTCGCGAGTCGAGGCCGGCGCCTCGCGGACATCCGCCACCGGCTCATTGCGCAGCCGGGTCAGGATGGCCCGCAGCCGGTCCGACGTTTCCGGGTGCCCCGGACCGGGATTGTGCTCGAGACAGCTGGAATTGGTGAAGACGGGGACGGGCATGCTCAAAACGGTAAGCGGTGAGCGGGAACAGAAAAGCGTAAGCGGGAGTGTAACGGAGAGCCGCCCCGCTTACCGCTCACGCTGGTTCCCTTTTCGCTCACGGTTTCTCACGCAAAGCCCGCTGCATGTCGCGCGCCTCATCCGCCAACTCTCGCCGCGACACGGCAATGTCGTCGAGACGACGGCGATACCAGCGCCAATAGACCAGCACCACTCCGGCCGAGAGGAAAAACACCAGGCCGACCGGGACCAGGACCAGGCGGTCGCTCCAGACGCCGAGTACCACCAGGGCCGCTCCGTCAAAGCCCAGCACGGCGGCGGCGACGACGGTGAGCGTACGGGCGAATTGCGGAGACACGCTTAGCGGACCGGGCGGCGGCGGCGGGAGAGGACGATCAGCGCGCTGTTCGGCACGACGCCCGCCTGGCTCAACGTGCGTTCCTCGTCCGAAAGCTCGGCCCCGCGGTACTTGAGCAGGTAGTGGGACGGATTGCGCGTGACGCGGGTAAGCTCGAGGGCGGCGCGCTTCAACTCAGCCAGCGGAGTCGTTTCCGGCAGCTCGAGCACCACTTCGTCCCAGGCGTCTTCCACCATGACACGGACGGGGACGGCTCCGGTCATGCCACGTGCTCTGAGGGCAGCGGCAGGGTTGAGAGGAACCGGTCCACCACCTGATCGAACAGCAGAGTGGAGATCCGGACCCGGGTGCCGTGGGGAGCGGGCCAGACGGCGAGCGCGATCTCCTCCCCTCCCTGCCCTCGCAACGTGAGGTAACTGGGTCCTTCTTTCTCCGGGTAGGCGGCATTCAAGGGTACCCGCTCGGCGAAGAAACTTTTGGCCCGCTGCAGTACTTCGGGCCCGTCCACCGTCGTGATCACCTCGTAGACCATCGCTCAGCGCCTCGTCGGTGCCGGCAGCGACCGCAGCACGGCAATGCCGGTCGGCTGACCTGGGACGGAAATGCTCGCCACCAGCTTCCGGGCGGCGAGGTCGATCACATCCACCGAGCCCGGATCGGCACCGATGGATTCGGTGGAGATGTAGGCGAGCCGCCCGTCGGGGGAGAAGGCGACCCCGTGCACGATCTTCTTCCGGGTGGGGATCCGCGCCACCTCCTTCAGCTGCCGGGCGTCCACCAGGCTCACACTCTGGTCCTTCTTGTTGGTGACAACAATCAGCTTGCCATCGGGCGAGGGCTCGGCGTTATACGCCCCCTTGCCCACCGGGATCTCCCCGATCCGGGTGAGACGGACGGCATCCCATACCTGAAGGCTGTTGCCGTAGTTGCAGGCCACATACAGCCGCGCGTCGTCCGGCGACACCGACACGAAGGTGGGCGAGCATTCCTTGCCGGCCGCCGCCGCAGCCGGCGCGGCGGGGCCATGATGCCCGGGACCCGTCATGGCCATGGCGTGCCCATCACCGGTCTTGGCGCGGCGCGCGATGCCGAAGGTGGCCACATCGAGCTGGAGGATCTCGTCACTGTGCATGCACGAGACGTAGACCCGGGTGCCGGCGTGGTTCACCTTCACTCCGTGCGGCATGTCGCACGCCGGGATGTCGGTGATCTTGTTCATGGTGGGCGTGTGGACGACGGACACGACGTTGATGCGGGGATGGTCGCCGTGGAAGTCGGAGTTCGCCACAAAGGCATACTGTCCATCGGGCGTCAGGCTGATCGTGGTGGGAAACAGCTCGACCTGCGCCCGCCCGACCAGCGAGTCGCGCCGGGCATCCAGCTTCCAGAGCGCGCCGAAGGGCGTGCCGTGCGCAATGGTGACGTAGTAGCTCCGGCCGTCGGGCGCCACCGCAAGATTGTGGGGACCGTCGATGTCCGTCGGCATGATACCGACGGGGACAACCCGGTCGACCACCAGGCTGTCTCCCAGCGGCCGAAACCAGGTGGCCACGTCGCCCGACTCGCTGACCACTCCCACCCGGTAGGCCGGGTCGGCGCTCTGGGCCACAGCCGGGCCCACCAGGATCAGCCCGAGTGCGGCCAGATGGTATTTCATCAGTTCAGTCCTCCCGAAATGCCGACGCTGCAACGGCTGGGAAGATACCCGCCTAGGCCGTGACCTGCACCGTCGCCTGGAACGCGCCGCCATGGCCGAACAGGTCCATCACGCCGGGACGCTTGCGCAGCACCACCACCAGGTCTCCCTCAGGAGCCTGCGCCACCCCTTCTATGGTGAGAAAGCAGGGCAGCTCGGCCCCGGCGGGTGGAATCACGGCGTACGGCGTTCCGCGCCACGTGAAGGTCACCCGCTCCGGCACCGAACGCACGATCTGCTCGAGGAAGACGTCGTCCTCGACCTGATACACCCCCTCTTCCGGAGACTCCCCGCTCAGAAAGAAAGTAGGGTCGAACGGCTCCCCATCGTGCCGGGCGAAGTTGTGCTCCACCGCCCAATCGAAGTCCTCCAGATCGGGCGCGTGCGCCCGCCACTCGAGGTGATGCCGCAGCTCGTGACTCAGCGTGTCCCAGGCTTCCGTCCGCCAGTCGAAATTGTCCTGCAGATGGGCGAGCGCCGCGAACGATCCGTGATACAGCACGATGCGGCTCTGCACCCCTTCCACACCGCTCCCCACCTGGACCGGGAGTGGAATGCATTCGCCCAGAGTAAAAATGTCGGCCCGATCGGGGTGGGGGACGGCCCGGGGGGACACCACCACCTCCGCGACGCCCTCGAAAAACTGCTCGGGCACCTCCTCGCAGAGCTGTCGGACCAGGGTCTCGAACTCCGAGAGCTTCATGGCTTCATATGATGTCTTAGTAGACACTTAGCTGCTTTCGCTCACCTTGTTTCTCAGGTATTCTCCCACCCGGTCCAGGCCGACCCGTTCCTGCTGCATGGTGTCCCGGTGGCGCACGGTCACCGTGCGGCCCGAGAGGGTGTCGCCATCCACCGTGATGCCGAAAGGCGTTCCCGCTTCGTCCATCCGGCGATAACGCCGGCCGATGGCCCCGCTGTCGTCGTAGAAGCAGGCGAACTGCTGCCGCAGCTCGTGGTACAGCGTGGTAGCCAGCTCGGGCATGCCATCCTTCTTCACCAGCGGAAACACGCCCGCCTTGATCGGCGCCACCGCGGGCGAGAGGCCCAACACCACGCGCGTCTCGCCTTCGACCTGTTCCTCCCGGTAGGCATCCACCAGCAGCGTCAGGGTCACCCGGTCTGCGCCGGCGGAGGTCTCCACGATGTACGGGAGGTACCGGGTGTTCTGGGCCTGGTCGAAGTACTCGAGCTTCTTGCCGGAGTACTCCTGGTGCCGGCTGAGATCGAAGTCACCCCGGTTGTGGATTCCCTCGATCTCCTGCCATCCGAACGGAAACTGGTATTGAATGTCAAACGCGGCCTTGGCGTAATGGGCCAGCTCGCTGCCGGCGTGCTGGTGCCATTGCAGCTTGGCCGGAGCGAGTCCCAGCGATCGGTGCCACTTCATGCGCCACTCGCGCCAGCGCTCGAACCATTCCGCATCGGTACCCGGCTGCACGAAGAACTGCATTTCCATCTGTTCGAATTCCCGCGTCCGAAAGATGAAATTGCCCGGCGTGATCTCGTTCCGGAACGCCTTGCCGATCTGCGCGATACCAAAGGGAATCCGCTGGCGGGATGACTGCAGCACGTTCAGGTAGTTGACGTAGATCCCCTGTGCCGTCTCGGGACGCAGGTACACGACGGCCGCCGAATCCTCCACCGGCCCCATGAACGTTCTGAACATCAGGTTGAACATCCGGGGCTCAGTGAGTGAGCCCCGGGTTCCGCACACGGGGCACTGCGCATCCGGCTGACCCGGCGTCCCCTTGATCCGAGGGTCGTCGGCCCGGAAGCGGTTCTTGCACTGGCGGCAATCGACCAGGGGATCGGTAAATCCCGCCACGTGACCCGAGGCCTCCCACACCTTCGGGTGCATCAGGATTGCCGCGTCCAGCCCCTCGATGTCGTCACGCGCCTGAACCATCGCCTTCCACCAGCGATCCTTGACGTTCTTCTTGAGCTCGACGCCGAGCGGTCCGTAGTCCCACACTGAGCCAAGACCACCGTAGATCTCGGAGGACTGAAACACGAACCCGCGGCGTTTGCAGAGGGAGACGAGCTTGTCCATCAAGGTGGTGTCAGCCATCGCGTTCCGGGCCAGGAGAAAGAGAAGATCGAGACCAGCGGGGGAAGATAGGCCGGCCTGCGATGGCAAGGAAGCGCGGCATTCACAGCGATTTCCCGCGAGACCGGACCCCATGACCCACTCGGGTGAGCCTTAAGCCATTGCTCAGCGGTAGTTTAGTCGCTGACCCCTGGTGGGCGTGGAACTTGCCATTTCGGGCGGGCCAACACCCCTCCCGCACGCTGCACGAGGCTGGTCATGGGCAGAAAATCTCGGTCGAGACGCCGGTCCAAGGCGGTGCCGGCGGAGACGGAAGCGCCCGGGCTGGAAGCTCCGGCGCCTGACGCTCGCCGGGCGTCGGCGCTTTCGCGCGATTTGGCCGACTTCCTGGTCGAGTTCTCGATCGTGCTCAACAAGCGCTCGATGTACCCGGCAGGACACCCTCAGCTGCACGCAGCTGCTGAACGGTTCGCCCAGAGACTCGGGATCCTGCTCGACGCCCGCCAGGCGGTCGTCCTCGGCGTGGCCCGCCATCGGCTCGTCATCGACTCAGTGACCACCGACCCCAATAACGCGTTGCTGCGGGAGCTGGCCCACCGGCTGCACCGCCACCGCATTGCCTCCGTTCATCTGGCACGCGGTGCCACGCTCACGGAGATCGAGTCATTGCTCGAATCGCTGAGCGCGGACCCGCAGCGGGGAGACGGCCCGCTGGGTCCCCGCCTCCATCGGACCGGGCCCTGGGAGCACATCAGGCTGAGGGCCGTGGGCTACGACCAGCTCGCGCTACAGGCCGATGCGGACGGCGAAGCGGCCCCGGATCAGCCGGAAGCGATTCGCGACCCGTGGGTCGAGCTCGCCCGGCTCGCGCTCGCCCATGAGGGTAGCGCCGACGATCCCGTGGCCGACCCGTTGGTGCTCGCCCACGCGATCGATCGCAAGTCGGGGGAGGTCGCGTACGACCGGGTGGTGTTGGGGTACCTGACCCAGATTGCCGAGGAGATTTCAGGCAGAAAGGGATCGGCCGACGATCAGCTGGGAGAGCGGATTTCCAATCTGATCAAGGCGCTCGACCCGGAAGCGCTCCGGCAGCTCCTCGCAAGCGGCGGAACCGCCAGCGAACGCCGAAGGTTCGCCTTGAACGCGTCACAGGTGCTCGCCGCCGACGCCGTGATGGAGGTCGTGAAAGCCGCTGCCGCGGCATCGCAGCAGAGCATCTCCCACAATCTCCTGCGTCTGCTCACCAAGCTCGCGCATCACGCTGAGTCCGGGCCTATCGGCATCAGGGCGGAAGCCGATGGAGCCCTGCGCACCAACGTCGCCCGCCTCATCGGCGACTGGGAGCTCGATGATCCCAACCCTGACCATTACACCGCTATCCTCGAAGGGATGGTGCGGCACGCGCCGACCGATCAGTTCATGGATGCCCGCTCGGGCTGCGCCCCCGAGATCCTGGTCAAGATGGCACTGGAGCTGGATAGCCTCGGGCCGGCGGTCTATGGTGCGGTCGAAGAGCTGCTGTTTCGCCGGGAGCTGCCTCGGTTGGCCGAGCTGCTGAAGGCCTCGCCACATACCCCGACCGCGGAGAAGCTGTGGCAGCATATCGCCACCCCGGAGCGGCTCGAGCACGCGCTGGCCGCGTCTCCCATGGATCAGGAATCGGTCGCCATCCTGGTGGACCGCATCGGCGCCAGCGCCACCAACTCGCTGATCGACCGCCTGGCCAGCGCCGAGGACCGATCCACCAGAGCGGCGATCATGAAACAACTGCAGGCGCTCGGACCCGGCGTAGGAAAGACCGCGGTGGCGCGGCTGCCGGATGCTCCCTGGTTTCTGCAGCGGAATATCCTGGTTCTGCTGGGCAAGCGGGGGAGCTGGCCGGCCGGGTTCTCCCCCATGAGTTACGCCGTGCACGCCGATGCACGCATCCGGCGGGAGGGGATCAAGCTGTTGCTCGATATGGAGGCGCATCACGACGAGGCCGTGATGATGGGTCTGGGGGACGCGGATGAAGGCATCGTCGGCCTGGCGCTCGCCTCCGCCCTGAAGTCCTGTCCCGCCGACGCGCTCCCGATCGTGAAACTGATCGCGGCTGATCCGAAGCGGCCATCGGAGATGCGGGTGGCCGCCGTCCGGATTCTGGCCCGCACCCGCGCACCGGAGGCATTGCAGCTCCTGGCCGGTATCGCGGTGACGCGCCGGCTCTGGTTCCGCACCAAGCTGGCACCGAAGTCTCCCGAGCTGCTGGCCACGTTGTCGGCCCTCGCCGCCCACTGGCCGGAGGATCCGATCGCTGCGTCGGTGCTCGCCCAGGCCCACGACCACCCGGATCCCGAGATCCGGGCCGCCGCCCGCCAGTCGGCCGCATGAGCGATCCCGTCCGGTTTCTCACCGCGCTCTCGCAGGCACTCTCGACCATGTCGCTCTACGGCGACGACCACCCGGCCACCGCCCGGGCCAACGAGACCGCCCTGGAGCGGCTGGGTGAGCTTCAGTCGGTCCGGCCGCAGCTCGAATTCACCTTCCTCGCGGGGGAGGTGCTCTTCGGCAATGAGACGGTTCACAGCCTGGAAAACTGGGAGTGGAGCGGCCGGCTGGTAAAGGCCGGGGTCGAGCGCATCGAATTCCTGGATCGGGTAGGCCAGGACCAGTTCACCCGCTTCCTGGGCCACCTGGCGGTACGGTTGGGCATCCGCCCCGGCACCAGTTCGGACCTCTGGCAGATCGGGCAGGCATCCATTCGGTTTGGACTGGTCACGCTGGGCGAGCACAAGACGGCCGGGCCCGAGCGGGTGTTACCGGTCGCGGCACTCAGTTTCAGCTTGCGGGAGGAGCGCGAGACCATCGACTGGATGCACCACGAGATCCAGGGAGGAGCGAAGCTCCCCATCGTCGAGGCTGACGCGGTGGTCCGCTCCCTGTCCATCGCCATGCACGCCGAGCAGGCGATGATGCTGCCGCTGCTGCAGCTGAAGGAGTTCGACCAGTACACCACCACTCACTCGATGAATGTGTCGGTGCTGGCCATGGCACTGGGAGAGTTTCTCGAGCTGGGAGGGCCTGCAGTCCGCGCCATTGGGGTGGCCGGGCTCCTGCACGACCTGGGGAAGGTGTGCATCCCCCGAGATCTGCTGATCAAGCCAGGGCAGCTCACCCCCACCGAGCGGAAGGTGATCCAGGAGCACCCGGTGGTGGGCGCCCGGATGCTGCTGCAGAATCCCGACCCGATGGGGATCGCCGCGGTAGTAGCGTATGAGCACCACGTCATGCTGGACGGCGGGGGCTATCCCACCCTGCGCGATGCCCGCGGAGCGCAGTATGCCAGCCGGCTGGTCCATGTCTGCGACGTCTACGATGCCCTCCGCACCAACCGCCCCTATCGGCTGGCGTGGGAATCCGAGCGCGCGCTGGCCTACATCGAGAGCCGGGCCGGGCTGGAGTTCGACCCCGCCATCGCCCGGTCGTTCATCGCGATGATGCGACAGTGGGACCGCCAGATTGCGCTGGTGCCGGCCTAGCGGCGGCCCGCGCCGCCACCAGGTGTCGCACGATCAGCTCACCGTGGCCCCGCGCATTCTCGATGAACAGCCGGTTCGCATCGTTTCCGCTCGCAATCACGCCCGCCAGGTAGCAGCCCGGCACCGGAGTGGCCATGCTCGCCTCATCGTGGGCCGGTACGCCACTCACCGGATCCACCGGCACACCCAGCCGCGCCAGCATGGTCGTGTCGGCGTGATAGCCCGTCATGGCAAGGACCGCGTCTGCCGGGATCAGCTCCGAGGCGCCGGTCGGGTCCGAGACGACGTCCACGTGCGTCGGCGTGATGGCGCAGACCCGCGAGCGCCACCGCACCGCAATGCTGCCTTCCTTCACCCGGTTGACGATGTCCGGCAGCACCCAGGCCTTCACTGTCCGGTCGAACCCCTCGCCGAAGTGTACCAGGGTCACCGTCGCTCCCGCCCGCCAGCATTCCAGCGCCGCGTCCACGCTGCTGTTGCCCGCCCCGATCACGATGACGCTCTTGCGCCAGTAGGGATGGCCCTCGACGAAGTAGTGGGTGACGTGAGGAAGGTCCTCGCCCGGGATGCCCAGCAGGTTGGGGTTGTCGTAGTACCCGGTGGCAAACACCAGGGCTGCTGAGCGGTAGCTCTTGCGGTCGTGCGGCCGGCGAACCTCACTGTGGAAGGACCCGCCGGGGTCCCGGGAAACGCTCACCACCTCTTCGCCGGGCCGGATGTCCAGGGCATAGTGCTCGGCGACGCGACGGTAGTAGATGAGCCCATCGTGACGGTTGGGCTTCTCGTGGCTGGATATGAAGGGAACCTGCCCGATCTCGATCCGCTCCGGGGTCGAAAAGAAGGTCATGCTGAGGGGGTAGCGCTCGATGGTCGACACGATCGTCCGCCGGTCGAGGAGCACACAATCCAGGCCGGCTTGCTTCGCGGCTATACCCACCGCCAGCCCGCACGGTCCGGCGCCGATCACAAGTAAGTCAGTCTCTTCCATCAATGTCCCTCGAAAACGTGAACAGTGAACGGTGAACGGTAAACAGTGAACAGGCCCAGCCCCGCCTGTTCACTGTTCACTGTTTACGGTTCCCGCTGTCAGACTTCAATAATCTGATCTCTTCGGGTGCCCACGCTCACATAGCGGATCGGCACGCCCGACAGCCGCTCCAGCCGGTCCAGGTACCCCCGCGCTGCTGCTGGCAGATCGGCCAGGCGGCGCGCCGAACCGGTGGACTGCTGCCAGCCTTGGAGCTTCTCATAGATGGGCTTGACCCGGCCCAGAGCCCCGACCTCGGCGGGCATCTCCTCGCAGCTCTCACCGTCGAGCCGATAGGCGACGCCCACCGGAATCTCGGCGAAGGAGTCCAGCACATCGAGCTTGGTGACCGCGAGTCCCGTCAAGCCGTTGACCCGGGCGGCGTACCGCACCACCGTGGCATCGAACCAACCGCATCGTCTCGGCCGCCCGGTCACGGCGCCGAATTCCCCACCCAGCTCGCGCAAGCGCTCACCGAACGGGCTCTCGGCTTCCGTAGGCAGCGGGCCGTTGCCCACCCGGGTAGTGTACGCCTTCACCACGCCGAGCACGCCGTGGACCGCGGTGGGGCCGATACCGGCGCCCACCGCTGCGCCGCCCGCGGTAGTGTTGGAGGACGTGACGTAGGGATAGGTGCCATGGTCCACATCGAGCAGCGCTCCCTGAGCCCCCTCCAGCAGGACCCGCCGGCCTTCGCGGACCGCCCGGTGAACCATGAGACCGGTGTCCGCGGCGAGGGGGAGCAGCCGGGGGGCAAGCCGCTCGAGCAGCCCCAGGTGATCATCGAGCTGGGCCCGCTCGCTGCTGCCCATCATCTCCAACAGCCGGTTGGCGCGGC
>DASVGF010000184.1:0-13301 GCA_036379675.1 Gemmatimonadales bacterium
GGCACCAACTTCAGCCTGACGCTGCGGGCCGTCGCCGACGCTCTTCGAGCGCTCGGCGACGCATCGCTTCCGGAGACCGCGGCCACCATGGCGCGGGCCTCGGTGCTGGGCGCCCGGGGCAACTCCGGGATGATGCTCGCGCATTTTCTGCTGGGCTTTACCGACTCGCTGGGCAACCGCACCACCGCCCGTGCGCCCGACATCGCCCGCGCCATCCGGCAGGGCGCCGATCGCCTGTACCAATCGCTCGAAGATCCCCGCGAAGGCACGATCCTGACTGTGGCGCGTGACGCGGCCGTGGCGGCGGAACCCACCGCGGCGAGCTCGAACGACGTCGGCGCCTTCATGCGGCGGCTGCTGGAGGAAGGCGAGGCGGCCCTGGCCCGCACCCCCGAGCTGATGGCCGTGCTCAAGGAAGCGGGCGTGGTGGACGCCGGCGGCAAGGGGTTCGTGCGGATGCTCGAGGGGGTGGTGCGCTATATCCACGGCCAGCCCATCGAGCCGGTGACCACATCGGGTGAAGCAGACATCTCCGCCCTGGTGCCGGCGGGGCAGGTCGATGTCGCGGCCGAGCGCGACTTCCAGTACTGCACCGAAGTGCTGGTTCGGGGTGACCGGCTGCCGCCCGCCAATGAAGTGCGCACGGCGATGCATGCCTTCGGGGGCTCGACCGTGGTGGCGCTCATGGGTGACATCCTCAAGATCCATGTGCACACGGACACCCCGGACGCCGTCTTTAACTATGCGGCCCGCTGGGGCCGGGTGGACACCAGGAAGGCCGAGGACATGCGGCAGCAACACCGCCGCCTGGCGCACCCGCAGCGCCGCGGCGTGGCCATCGTGGCCGACAGCTCCGCCGACCTGCCCGACCCGGTGCTCGACCAGCACCAGATCGCCCTGGTCCCGCTGCAAGTCATGTTCGGCAGCTCCACCTTTCGCGACCGGGTGGAGCTCAAACCCGAGGAGTTCTACCGACGGCTGCGCCAGTCCACCGACCTGCCCACCACGTCGCAGCCCACCCCTGCCGCGTTCATCCAGGCGTTTCGAGACGCGAGCCAGGCCGCCCACGAAGTCGTGGCCGTCCTGCTGGGCTCCAACCTGTCGGGCACCTTCGCCTCGGCCCAGGCCGCCATCCGTGCCGGGGAGCTCCAGCGAGTGCATCTGGTTGACACGCGGTCGGCCTCCTTCGGGGTCGGTCTCCTGGCGCTCCGCGGGGCCGAGCTGGCCGAAGCCGGGTGGCCGGCCGCGCGCATTGCCGCCGAGCTCACCCGAATTCGGGGCCAGGCGGGTATGCTTCTGACGGTGGATCGGTACGACAACCTGTTGCGGTCGGGGCGGATTTCCCGCGGTAAGGCCTGGCTGGCCGGGATGCTGGACGTGAAGCCCATTCTCTCCTTCGATGCGGACGGACAGGTCGTCCCGGTCGAGCGGGTGAGGGGGCGGGAGAACGTGGAGGCCCGGATCCTCGCGCTGCTCGACCAACGGCTGACGCCGCGCCCCCGGCGGCTTCGCTTCGGCATAGCTCATGCGGACGCTCCGGAGACGGCCCAACGGATGCGGGCGGCAGTGGTGGATCGGTTCACCCCTCAGGATTGCTTCGTGACCCTGGCCACGGGGGTGCTGGGCACCCACGTGGGACCGGGAGCCTGGGGGATCTTTTATCAGGTCGAGGACGGGGCCGACCCGCTCGACGAGGGAGGACGCCCGCGCTGATGATTGCACGCAGAGACCGGCCCGCGATGTCGCGGCCACCTGAGGCGCTTCGCCTGGCCCTGGACGCTATACAGGATTTGAAGGGGAACCACCTGGTCGTGCTGGATCTTCGCGGGCTCAACGACGCCACCGATTTCTTCGTGATCGCTTCCGGCACCTCGGACGCGCACGTCCGCGGCATCGCCGAGTCGGTCATGGAGAAGCTGGACCACCGCGGTCATCACACCCATCACGTGGAGGGGCTGAACAGCGGCCGGTGGGTGCTGCTCGACTTCGTAGACTTCGTCATCCACCTGTTCCACCCGGAGACCCGCTCGTTCTACCAGCTGGAGCGCCTCTGGGACGATGCACCCGAGCTGCTGATCAGCTCTTCCTGATATCGAGGTTCGTTATGCTCCGACGCGCCGCCCCGGCCCTCGCCCTGTTGTTGCTCGTGCCGGGACTGCTCTCTGCCCAGTACTTCGGGCGGAACAAGGTCCAGTACAGCTCGTTCGACTTCAAGGTCATTCAGACCGAGCACTTCGACGTCTACTACTACGAGCGCGAGCGGGTGGCCGCCATGGACGCCGCCCGCATGTCGGAGCGGGGCTACGCCCGGCTGTCCAAGGTGCTCAACCACGAGTTCCGCGAGCGCAAGCCGATCATTCTCTACGCCTCGCACTCCGACTTCCAGCAGACCAACGCATTGGGCCAGGCCCCCGGCGAAGGCACCGGCGGCGTCACCGACTTTCAGCGCAACCGCGCGGTCATGCCGTTCACCGGCTCGTACGACGAGTTCGAGCACGTGCTGCAGCACGAAATGGTGCACCAGTTCCAGTACGACACCTGGGCCCGGGGACGCGCCGGCAGCGGCCTGTCCACGCTCATCGCCATCAATCCCCCGCTCTGGTTTGCCGAGGGAATGGCGGAGTATCTGTCGCTGGGACCGATCAACCCCGAGACCGCCATGTGGCTCCGGGATGCCTCGCTCGAGGGCACGCTGCCGACCATCGAGCAGATGACACTCGACCCCTACAAGTATTTCCCCTACCGCTTCGGCCACGCCCTCTGGTCGTATATCGGAGAGCGCTGGGGTGACGAGGCGGTCGGCGCGATTCTCAAGGGCACCCTGGCAGGAGGCATCGACGGGGCCTTCCGCCGTACCATCGGGCTGACCCTCGATCAGCTCTCCACCCAGTGGCGCGATGCGGTCCAGAAGAAGTACCTGCCGGAGATCGGCGCGCGGGCCAAGGCGCGGGCAGTGGCGCAGGCGCTGCTCACCGAGCGGCGCTCCGAAGGGACGCTGCACCTTGCGCCGGCGCTGTCTCCCGACGGCTCCAAGGTGGCGTACTTCAGCGAGAAGGACTTTTACTTCGTCGACCTCTACCTGGCCGACGGCAACACCGGCAGGGTCCAGCGCCGGATCCTCAAGTCGGGCATCAGCAGCAACTACGAGACGTACCGGTTCATCAACTCGCAGGCCAACTGGTCGCCCGACGGGAAATTCCTCGCCTTCGCCGCCAAGCGGGGCGCCCGCGACGTGATTGTCGTGGTGGACGTGGATCGCAATAAGGA
Source organism: Gemmatimonadales bacterium (assembly GCA_036379675.1). Lineage (GTDB taxonomy): Bacteria > Gemmatimonadota > Gemmatimonadetes > Gemmatimonadales > GWC2-71-9 > CAVVWJ01. Next base: position 3,268 of record DASVGF010000184.1, read on the forward strand.
GGTCAAGCGGATCGAGCTGAAGCTGAGCGGCGTCACCACGCCGTCATGGAGTCCCGACGGGAAGCAGCTCGTCTTTACCGGCTACGACGGCGGGCTCAGCGATCTCTTCGTGGTCTCGCGCGACGGGAGTGGGCTGCGCCGCCTGACCCAGGACAAATACGCCGACCTCCACCCGGTGTGGTCACCCGATGGCAAGACCATCGCGTTTGCCACCGACCGGGGGCGTGAGACCAACTTCCAGACGCTCGCGATCGGCAACATGCGGATTGCCCTGTACGACCTCGACACCGGCTCGATCGAGGTGCTCAACCGCATGGAACGGGGGAAAAACGTGAGTCCCCAATGGGCGCCCGATGGTCAATCCATCGCATTTGTGTCGGATCGTAACGGGGTGAGCAACATCTTCTTATACGATCTGCCTGAGAAATCCCTTTACCAGCTCACGGACTTCTATACCGGGGCGCAAGGGATCACCCCCCTCTCCCCCGTGCTCTCCTGGGCCCAGCAGGCCGACCGCCTGGCGTTCGTCTACTTCGAGAAGGGGAAGTACGATGTCTACTCCCTCTCGAACCCGCGTGCGCTGAAGCGGCAGCCGTACCGGCGGGAGGCGCCGGACAGCAGCGGGCTCCTCGCCAGCACCACGCCGGCACTGCCCGATACCGCCCCGGCGGTACAAGTGCGGGAGGATGCCCGCCCCCAGGTGGGCGAAGGCGGCTCCATCTACCGCACGCCGCAGGGATTCCGGTCGTCCAGCGAGGTGGGCCGTACCGGCGACACCGCCTTTGTCGCTCCCCCGGTCTCGATTGCGGCGCTGCTCGACTCGGCCAGCTACAGTCTGCCCGACACGAGCGAGTTCACCATCAAGGACTATCGGGTGCGCTTCTCGCCGGACTACGTGGCCCGGCCTTCGATCGGCTATGCCCGCGACAACTTCGGGCGGGGCTTCTTCGGCGGCACCGCCGTATCGCTGAGCGACATTCTGGGTAATCATCAGCTGATCTTTGCGGGCTATGTGAACGGCCGGATCAGCGAGGCGCAAGTCTTGGCCGCGTACGCCAATCTGAGCCACCGGATCAACTGGGTGGCCGGCATCTCACAGGACCCGTACTACTTCCTCGAGCCGAGTGAAGTGCGGGTGGGCGAGCCGTCGCCGACGGAGAACACCTTCGTCACCAACGTCCGCCGGCTGGTAGTGCGCTCGGCCTTTGGCCAGGCCTACTATCCGATCAGCCGCTTCCGCCGGATCGAGGGCAGCCTGCGGGTGGCCAACGTGGACGACGCGCTGCTCAGCATTCTGGAGCCGTACAATCCGGTGTTCGGCAACGCCACGGAGGATCCCACCCTCGAGACTAACAATCGCCCGGGGGTGAACTACCTGCAGCCGTCGACGGCGCTGGTCTTCGACAACTCGCTGTTCGGATACACGGCCCCGTTTTACGGGCGGCGATACCGCCTGGAGTTGGCCCAGACCCTGGGCGACTGGAAGTTCTCCCAGGTCACGGCGGACTACCGGCGGTACGACGGCATCATCGGACCGATTGTCTTTGCTACCCGGCTGCTCTACTTCGGCCGGATCGGACGGGACGCCGACCGGTTCAGGATCTTCGGCGGCAGCATGGAGCTGATCCGCGGCAACACCTCCGGGTCGTACCGGCGCAACGAGTGCCTGAACGCCAACGACGCCGGGACCCAGACCGGCTGCGCCGAGCTCGACCGGCTGGTCGGAACCCAGATTGGCGTAGCCAGCGCCGAGTTGCGCTTCCCCATCCTGACACCACAATTCGGGTTCCTGCCCGACGCATTCCCTCCCATCGAGGGCGCCATCTTCTATGATGTGGGCGTCACCTGGGACGAGAACAGTACCATCCGGTGGGACCGCCGGCCGGGAGACGATGTCCTCCGGGTCCGTACCCCGTCCCAGACCATTGGGTTCTCGATCAGGACCAATCTCTTCGGCTTCGCCGTGGCGCGGGTGGACTATTCGATCCCGCAGGAGCGGCGGGCGGTGAAGGGGCTCTGGACGTTCAGTCTGGGACCGGCGTTCTAGAAGCGGGGCAGCGGGGCAGCGGGGCAGCAAGGCAGCGGCGCGGCTTAGCTTGATAGCTGGGCAGCAGCGGAGCGAGGCGGCTTATCGGGTGCGAGGGCTCGATACAAACCCCAGGTCAAGCGGCCGGCGTGGTCTCTAACCGCCTCGATTTCGCCCCACGTCTCGGAGGGGACATAACCCAGGTCTCGGGCTAAGAGGAGGTAGTAACGAGCTCGGAGAGCGACCCAAGCGAAATATCCAGAAACCGCCGGAACTCACGGCTACCCCGCTTGGCTGAGCCCTCTGCAATATTGGCCGCCGCAGAAAAAGCGGCTCGCCGCGCCTGTGATGTAAGCGCGTACTGCTCGTGCTTAGGCCAAGCCGCAGTGCTCCTGTAGACAGCCAGCGTGAGCTCGTGGCACGCCACCCATGCTTTCAGCTGTTCATGACGCTTGCCCTGTGTCGCGGGGCTCGGAGGTTTCGCGGAATTATTCACGCGGCAGCCTAACTAGGGATCCCAGAAGATTCACCATCATTTTCCTGCCGCTCTAATCCTTCTCTTAATTACTGCCCCGCTGCCCCACTGCCCCGCTGCCCTGCTGTTCGCTCCGCCCCCCTGCCCTGCAGCCCCGCTGCCCCGCTATCTTTCCACTCCGTGAATCCCAAAGCGATCCTTGTCGCAGCCGCCCTCGTGGGAGCGGCCTGCAGCCGGGGACCGGATCTGGCCAGTGGGCCACCGGCCGCGGCCAGCCGGGGCCTGAGCAGTGTGAGCGTCCTCAGGATTCCCCGCGAAGGTGGCATGGCACGGCTCTACCGGGTGCCGGCGCTGGACTCCGCCGCCTGGAAACCTGCCGATAAGCTCCCCCCCATCGAGCGTCCCCTTGGTGCGGCCCCCGAGCAGGGTCTCGTGTTCGTGCTCGACCGGAAGAACAACGTTGCTGCCCTCGACCTCGACACCCGACGGGTTCGCACCTACCTCGAGAACGTCCGCTACGCCACGCTGGGTCCCGATGCGGCTCTCTATGTCGTGGACACTGCGGGCTCGGTGGTCCAACTCGTTCGCCGGGCCCCGGTAAGGTTTCGGTCCAAGCTCAAGGGCAAGCCCACCGACCTCTACGGCACCATGGAGGGCGCATTGGTGGCCCGGCTCGGCAGCAAGCCGCCCACGCTGGACTATCTCGGATCCGATCAGGCGCCCACCTCGACCCCAATCCCCGACGGACAGGTAGCGGCCACCTTCCTCGGCGACCTCATCGCGGTGGCCGCCGACTCCGCCGTCGTGCTCTACGCTCCCGGCCGGAAGTCCGAGCCCAAGTCGATTCCCGTCTCCGGCAGCGCCCGGGCGGTGCTCTTCTCTCCGTCGGGCCATCGTCTCTACGTCGGACGGGCTACCGAGCCGCTGCTGGTGCTGGATCGGTTCGAGGGAACCAAGCTGAAGGAAATCGAGCTGCCGGGCGCCGTGAAGGAGTTGCGGGGCGATGTCTATGGAAACTGGATTCTGGCCCGGCCGGAGCAGGGCGACTCGGTCTGGGTGATTGACGTCAGCACCGGCAATCTTCTCGGATCCATCGCGGCACGCTGGACCGCGGATCTTCCCGCTGTCGCACCGCCGCATACCCTCCTGGTCCGCCGCGGAGCCGACCTGGCCGCGCTCGATCTCTCGGCCACCGGCTTCACCGAGCTGGGCCGCATCGCAGGCGGCTCCGCTGACTTCTGGCTCCCGATCGCGTGGGCCCCGGCGCAGGACGAGCTCCCCTTCGATTCCGACACCTCCCTGCTGGCCACGGCCGACACCGGCCCCGCCCGCCCTTCCGTGTACCTCCAGGTGAGCAGCTCACAGAACCCCGCCTGGGCCAACGAGCTTTCCGACAAACTCAGCGGCGCCGGCCTGCCGGCGGCGGTACTGCCGCCGCGGCGCTCGGGAGAGGTGTTCCGGGTCGTCCTGGGCCCCTACGCCACCAAGGAGCAGGCGATGGAGACCAGCCGGAAGATCGGCATGCCCTCCTTCATCGTCACCGCTCAGGATCAGTCGTCCCAGTAGCCTCACCCTTCCACCGGCAGGGATCGACGGCATGAAGCTCACCAAGCTGGAGCTCTCTGGCTTCAAGTCCTTCGCGGACACCGTCACGCTCACCTTCGAGCAGGGCGTGACCGCCATCGTCGGACCGAACGGTTGCGGCAAGTCCAACGTCTCCGACTCGGTGCGCTGGGTCCTGGGCGAACAGTCCGCCCGGCTGCTCCGCGGCGGCAAAATGGAAGACGTGATCTTCCAGGGCTCGGCGGCACGTCGGCCGGTCAACGTCACCGAGGTCTCGCTCTACCTCGACAATACCGACGGTGAGCTCCCGATCGCCTACCGCGAAGTGGTAGTGACCCGGCGTCTGTCCCGTTCGGGTCAGAGCGACTATCTGCTCAACGGCTCGCCGGTCCGGCTCCGGGACATCCAGGATCTGCTGCGCGGCACCGGACTGGGCAGCGACGCCGGCGTGGTGATCGAGGCCAAGATGATCGATCTCCTTCTCTCCGACAGGGCGGAGGAGCGGAGATCATTGTTCGAGGAGGCGGCGGGCATCGGGCTCTATCGCGACCGCAAGCACAGCACCGAGCGCCGGCTGGAAGAGACCGCCGTGGATCTGCAGCGGGTAGAAGATCTCATTGCCGAGGTGCAATCCCAGATCCGGAGTCTCGCCCGCCAGCGCGGCAAGGCCGAGCGCCACGCCAAGCTGTCGGAAGAGAAGTTCTCGGTGCAGCTCACCCTTGCCCGGCGCCAATTGGACCGTCTGGCCGAAGAGGCGGCCGGGATGGAAGCACGCTATGCCGAGCTATCGGTGCTGTTGCCCGCCACCCGGCAGAGGTTGGAGGAATCGGATGAGCGCCGGGATCGGGCGGCCCGGGCGCGGGCGGCCGCAGAAGCACAGCGCACCGAGATGACCCACCGGCTCGCCGCCCTCCGGGTGGAGCTGGGCAGGCTCGACGGCGACCTGGCCCTGGCGGGTGAACGGCTGGCCAACGCCGCCGCACGCCGGCTTCGCGCCGCGGAGGAGCGGGCCCAGATGGAGCAGCGCGCCAGTTCGGCCGCCCTCGAACAAACCGCTGCCGCTGCGGACCGCGACGCAGCCGCGGCCGAGCATGACCGTATTCGTAGGGAGCTGAGCGGTCGGGCCGAGGCGGAGGAGGCGGTTCGCCGCCGGCTGGGCGAGCAGCGGTCTCAGGTGCGACAGCTGGAGCAGGAGCTCCAGCAGCTCGCCCAGACCTTGCGGTCGCTGGAGGGCGAACGCGCGGCCCTTGAAGGTGAGCTGGCCTCGCTGCGCGAGCGGGCGGCCCAGGGGGCGGCGCATCGCGGGACCCTGCAGCGCGAGCTGGCCGGCGCCGAACGCCGGCGGGATGCGGCCGTGGAACGCGCCGCGTTCCTGAGCCAGGAAACCAAACGGGCAGGCTCCGCCACCGAGCATGCTCGTCACCTGGTGGCCGAGACCAGGGAGCACGAGGCCCTGAACCGCTCCGACCGGCGGCAGGCCGAGGAGTCGCTTGCGCAGATGACCGCGCGGCGACAAGCCCTGGAGGACCTGGAGCGCGATCGCGTCGGGCTCGCTCCGGCAGCGGCGGCGCTGCTCGATGCGCGCGACCGCTTCAACGGCGGGGTTCTCGGGCCGCTCAGCGACTTCGTAACAACCGACCGCCAGGATGCGGAGCTGGCCGAGCGAATGCTGGGCGACTGGATGCATGCGGTGCTGGTGAGGGACCGGGAGGCGGTGAGCGCCATCCAGGCCTGGCACACAGAGCAGCAGCCCGGCGCCCTCGTTCTCCTTCCGGTTGACCCCGGCCCGCTCACCGCGGGGGACACCCCAGCTTTCGACGGGCACCTGCAGGCCACCGGGCCGGCCGTGGCGTGGGTGCGGGCAGCCCTGGCGGGCTCGGAGGTGCTCGATGGGGAGGGCCGCGTACTTCGTCGAGCGAGCGGAGCAATCTTCCTTTCGGGCGCGGTCGCCCCTTCGGGCCCACTGCGCCGCCGGGCCGAGCTGGCGTCACTGGGACAGGAAGTCTCCCTGACCGAAGCCACTCTGGCGGCGGCAGACGAGTCGCTCCGAATGACCGTTGCGCGGCTGGCCGAGCGCGAGAAGTCGCTCGCCGACGCGGCGACGGCATTCGAGCAGGCGCGCGAGAGCGAACGCCAGGCTGCCGCGGCCCGCGACGACCTCGTCCGCATCGTGGGAAATCTGGCCCGCGAGGTTGCCGACTCGGATGCGCAGCTGCGGCAGATGACCGAGCGGGTTAGCCGATCCGAGCAGCGTCTGGCGGAGATCGACTCCGCCTTGGTGGATGGCGAGTTGAGCCGCACCCGGCTGGAGGAGGGGCTGGGAACCGCCCGCAGCGGGCTGGCCGAGCTCGAAGCCGATCAGGAGAGTACCCGGGAGCAGCGGGCCCAGGGGCAGGTCCACGAGGCCCACGTGGCCGGCAACCTCAGGGCCGCCACCGAGCGCCTGGAACGAGCCGGACGTACCCGCGCCGAGGCGGAAGCGGCGGCGCGCAATCTGGGCGGCGAGCTCAGCCAGCTCGACACCGACAGCGCGACCATTGCGGCGCAACAAACCGAGTGGCTGGAAATCCGGGCTGAGCGGCGCGCCGCACTCCAGGAGCTGGAGACCGCCGGGGCCGCGGCCGAATCCTCACTCGCCGCCGCCGAGGCCACCCTCGCGGAGGCCGAACAAAAGCTGGACGCGACCAGGGCGGAGCTCGAGGCCGCGAGCGATGAGAGCCACCAGCTGCAGGTACGGCTCACGGAGGCGGCCGGGCTCCGCCGCAGCATCCTCGAGCGGGTCGAGGCTGAGTGGCACAAGCCATTCAGTGAGCTGATCGACACGGCGGTCCTGCTCGACCTGGATCTCGAGACGCTGGAAACCGAGGCGGCGCGCATTGTGGCCGCTCTCGACGCAATCGGCCCGGTCAATCCGCTGGCGGTGGAAGAGCACGCGGAGGAGAGCAAGCGGCTGGAATTTCTCACCTCCCAGCGGGACGATCTCATCAGCGCGCGCCAGTCGCTGATCCAGGCGATCCGGGAGATCGACGGCACCGCCCGCACGATGTTTCTGGAGACGTTCCAGGCCATCCAGGGCAACTTCGCCAAGGTGTTCACCACCCTGTTCGGGGGCGGCGAGTGCGATCTCCGGTTAGCCAATCCGGACGAACCGCTCGACAGTGAGATCGACATTCACGCCGCGCCCCGGGGCAAGCGCACCCAGCGCATCCACCTGCTCTCCTCGGGCGAGCGTACCCTGGTGGCGGTGTCGCTCCTCTTCAGCATCTACCTCACCAAGCCGAGCCCGTTCTGTCTTATGGACGAGGTGGACGCCCCCCTCGACGATGCCAACGTCGGCCGGTTTACCCGGCTGCTGGAAGAGTTCAAGGCCGACACCCAGTTCCTGGTCATCACCCACAACCCTCGGACCATGCAGGCGGCGGATGCCGTCTACGGCGTGACCATGCAGGAGCCAGGCGTGTCCACCATCGTGGGGGTCAGGCTGGGCGAGAAGGAGCATGCTTGAGTTGCTGACATGGCACGATGCCTGCATCCTTCACCTACCGGCGTAATTCTCGACCTTGAACCGTGGATTCGGGACTCTTGACCCCCGAGTCCTGACTCCTGACTCTCGACCCTCATGCTGATCGTCATGCGCCACGGCGCACCCGAAGAAGACATCCGACGCGTCGTTGAAACCATCGAAGAGATGGGGTATGAGGCGCGCCCCATGCCCGGGAAGCAGCGCACAACGGTCGGGCTGGTGGGGAACGACGGACGGGTAGACGGGTCCCGCCTGGCAGCGCTCGCCGGGGTGCAGGAGATCATCCACGTCACCAAGCCCTACAAGCAGGTCTCCCGCGAATGGAAGGCGGACTCGACGGTCATCCGCCTCCCCTCGGGGCTCAGTGTCGGTGGCGATGAGGTACTGGTCATGGCGGGTCCCTGCTCGGTGGAGAGCGAGCGTCAGATCCTCGAGGCGGCCCGGGCCGTCCGCGAGGCCGGGGCCACCGTGCTCCGCGCCGGCGCATTCAAGCCGCGCAGCTCACCGTACTCGTTCCAGGGTCTCGGACGTGCCGGGCTCGATCTGCTCGCGCGCGCCCGGGAAGAGACTGGGCTGCTGATCGTCACCGAGGTGATGGACACCGAGGATATGGATGCCGTGGCCCGGGTGGCCGACATCATCCAGATCGGCGCCCGTAACATGCAGAACTACTCTCTACTCAAGCGGGCCGGGCGGGCCCAAAAGCCGATCCTCCTCAAGCGCGGCCTCTCTGCCACCATCCAGGAGCTCCTCCTCTCGGCCGAGTACATCCTGGCGGCCGGCAACCCCAACGTCATCCTCTGCGAACGCGGGGTCCGCGGCTTCGATCCCGCCACCCGCAACCTGTTCGACTTAAGCGCCGTGGCCGTGGTGCACGGGCTCTCGCACCTCCCCATCATCGCCGACCCGAGCCACGGCACCGGTCACCGCGACATGGTCATCCCGATGGCGCGTGCGGCGGTGGCGGCCGGCGCGGACGGACTCCTGGTCGAGGTCCATCCCAACCCCGATCGGGCCCTCTCGGATGGCGCCCAGAGCCTCTACCCCGATCAGTTCGAGCGTCTGATGAAGGAAGTAAGGCTCATTGCGGAGGCGATCGGCCGGCGGGTGGCTGAGCCCGCAGGGATCCGGGCGTGATGACGCGGCTTGCGATGGCACTGGCTCTGGCGTTGGCCGCCTCCGCCCCGGTACACGCCCAGGACGCCGCTGAGCTCATCGGCCGGGCATCGCGGGTCTACCGCTCCCTGGCCAGCCTGCGGGCCGACTTCGTCCAGATCATCAACAACCCGATGATCGACAGTGCCGAGAGCAAAGGCACCCTCGTGCAGGCGGGCGATGCGCGACTTTCGATGCGCTTCAGCGACCCGCCCGGCGAAGCAATTATCGTGGATGGCAAGCACGTCTGGATCTACACGCCCAGCAGCGTGCCGGGCCAGGTCATCCGTTCGAAGGTACCCAGCGGCGGCCCGGTCTACGGCTACAACCTGCTGGCGTGGCTGCTGGATCGTCCGGCGGAGCGGTACAAGGCCAGGTATGTGCGGGGCGAACGGATCGATGGGCGTCCAACCGACGTGATCGAACTGGTACCGGCGGTGCCTGACCTTCCTTTTTCCCGGGCCGTCATCTGGCTCGACCGCGACGACGCCCTGCCGCGGCGTCTGGAGATCCACGAGCAGGCAGGAGCCACTCGAACGCTGCGGCTCAAGCGCCTCCGGGTCAATGAGACGGTCCCCAAGCAGACTTTCACGTTCAAAGTTCCCGCCGGCGCCCGGGTAGTGGATCAGTAGGGCGAGGCGCTAGTCGTCCTGTTCGAGGGTCTTCAGTACCCGCTGCACCGCGCTCTCACCCAGTCCTGCCTCCCTCGCCAGCATCACCGCGGCCCTGCCCACCGTCCGGTAGAGATTCTGTTCCTCGGGTCCCAGAGCCTCGAGGTGAGCCTTGACGGTTTCCTCGTCCCCTCTCCGGACCGCACCGGTCAGGGAGGCAGCGGGACCCAGTGCGTTCAGGTTGGCGACGGCCCCGCCCAGCAGGGGCAGGTAAATTCGCGCCGCAATGTCGGCTGGCACCCCGGCGCCCCGGGCGAGCCGCTCGGCCACCCCGACGAGCGCCACGGTGTAGTTGGCAACGAAGGCCGCCCCGGCATGGTAGGCCGGCTTGGCCGCCGCCGGAATGCGGACGGGAATCATCCGGAGCGTATTGGCCAGGCGTTCCGCCGCGGTCAGAGCCCGGTCGTCTCCCTCGATGCCCACATACGCTCCTTTGAGACGCTCCGCCGCGGTTCCCGGCTCTGCCACCGACTGGAGCGGATGGAAAGACCCGAGTCCTGCTCCGGTGTCTTCCAGGGGAAGCAGCGCGCGCCGGTCGAGCAGGCCGGACAGATGGAGGACAACCTGATCGCGCGCGATGGCGCCCTCCCGGGCGAGCTCGGCGGCCACCGACGCGACCGC
>DASVGF010000185.1:0-5877 GCA_036379675.1 Gemmatimonadales bacterium
GACGTGCTGCTCACCGAGAATCTCTTTGGCGACATCCTGAGCGATGAAGCCGGCGTGCTGGCCGGATCGCTGGGACTGCTGCCGTCGGCCTCGATCGGCGACGGGCCCGGGCTCTTCGAGCCGGTGCACGGCTCGGCCCCCGACATCGCAGGCCGCGGCGTCGCCAACCCCATCGGAGCCATCGGGTCGGCCGCGTTGCTGCTGCGCTAGGGCCTGGAGCTGCCTGAGTCTGCCGATGCGGTGGATCAGGCTATCGCCGCCGTGCTCGGGGCGGGGTTCCGGACGCCGGACATCGCGCGCCCGGGCGAGCGCACCCTCACCACCGGCGAGATCGGCGCGGAGATCGCGCGGCTGGTGCTGTGGGGTGGTGCGGTGGAGCCGGCGCTATAGATCAGTGACGGCGCCCACGCTGGCACTCGAAACCAGCTTGGCGTACTTGTGCAGGACCCCGGTGGTGTACCTGGGTTCCGGCGCCTTCCAGGCGGCCCTGCGCCGCGCCAGCTCAGCGTCGGCAAGCTCGAGCCGGAGCAGCCGGCGCTCGGCATCGATGGTGATGCGGTCTCCCTCCTGGACCAACCCGATGGCTCCCCCCGCGGCGGCCTCCGGCGCCACGTGCCCCACGACCATGCCGTAGGTGCCGCCGGAAAACCGGCCGTCGGTGATCAAGCCGACGGAGTCACCCAGACCGGCACCGATGATCGCCGACGTGGGCGCCAGCATCTCGCGCATGCCGGGTCCCCCGCGCGGGCCCTCGTAGCGAATCACAATCACGTCTCCGGCCTTGATCTTTCCGGCCAGGATGGCGTCGAGACTGCTCTCCTCCGAATCGAATACCCGCGCCGGGCCGGTCATCGCCGGCGTCTTGACGCCGGTGATCTTCGCGACCGCGCCCTCCGGGGCAAGGTTGCCCCGAAGGATCGCGAGGTGTCCCTGCGCGTACAGCGGCCGAGACCACGGGCGGATCACCTCCTGATCCCGTCGCGGCTCGGCCGGCACGTCCCGCAGCACTTCGGCCACGGTCTGGCCGCTGATGGTGAGCGCGGCGCCATGGAGCACGCCGTGCTCCAACAGGATCTTCATCACCTGGGGCACGCCGCCGGCGTGGTGCAGGTCGGTGGCCACGAACCGGCCCGAAGGCTTCAGATCGCAGAGGACCGGCACCCGGCCCCGGACGGCCTCGAAGTCGTCCAGGACAAGGGGAACGCCGGCGGCCCGCGCGATGGCGAGCAGGTGCAGCACCGCGTTGGTGGAGCCGCCCAGCGCCATGGTGACGGCAATCGCGTTCTCGAACGCCTGGCGGGTAAGGATCTGGCGGGGAAGAATCCGGCGGCGAATGGCCTCGACCAGAACGGCGCCGGAGCGCTCGGCGCTGTCCGCCTTCTCGGCATCCTCGGCGGCCATGGTGGACGAATAGGGCAGGCTCATGCCCATGGCCTCGAATACGGACGACATGGTGTTGGCGGTGAACATGCCGCCGCAGGAGCCCTTTCCCGGGCAGGCATGCCGCTCCACCTCAAGCAGCTCCCGGTCGTCGATGGTGCCGGCGCTGTGCTGCCCCACGGCCTCGAATGCGCTCACCACCGTCAGCGCGCGCCCCCGGTAGTGTCCCGGCTTGATGGTGCCACCGTACACGAAGATGCCCGGGATGTTCATCCGGGCGATGGCGATCATGGCGCCGGGCATATTCTTGTCGCAACCGCCCACGGCGACCACCCCATCCATGCTCTGCGCTCCGCACGCGGTCTCGATGGAGTCGGCGATCACCTCGCGGGATACGAGCGAGTACTTCATGCCCTCGGTGCCCATCGAGATCCCATCACTTACCGTGATGGTGCCGAACGTCTGCGGCATGGCGCCGGCCGCCTTCACCGCGGCCTCGGCCCGCCGGGCCAGCTGGTCCAGGCCGGCATTGCAGGGAGTGATGGTGCTGTGCGCGTTGGCGATCCCGACAATGGGCTTGCTGAAATCATCATCGCCGAAGCCGACAGCGCGGAGCATGGCGCGGTTGGGGGCGCGCTGCACGCCCTGGGTGATGGCGCTGCTTCTCAGGTTATTGGGCATGAGGGGAATGTACGGGGAAAGGCGGTAAGGCGGTAAGGCGGTAAGAAGACGGCGGACCAACATCTCATCCCGAGTGAGCTCAAGTGAACGCTCGGGATGAGGATGTGCCTTACCGCCTTACCGTCTTACCGCCTTACCGCCTACGCCTCTACTGGCTCCGCCGGCGTCACGGCGGCCTCGTTCTTCTCGCCGGTCCGGATGCGGTACACCTGGGCGACGTCGAGCACGAACACCTTCCCGTCGCCGACATCGCCGGTGCGCGCGCTGCCGAGGATTGCCTTGACGGTCACATCCACGAACGGCTCGGACACGCCGATCTCCAGGCGAACCTTCTCCTGCAGCTCGACTTTGACGGTGGTGCCGCGGTAGGTCTCGACCCGCTCCGTCTCGCCGCCGTGTCCCAGGACCCGGGACACAGTGAGGCCGCGCACTTCGGTTCGGTACAGCGCCTCCAGGACCTCGTTGAGCCGGTCGGGGCGGATGATTGCGACAATAAGCTTCATGGTCATCTCTCCGGTCAGCGCGAGGCAACTTGAGGAGTAAACGCGGGCAGCGGCTCGGGAACGAGCGCCGCTTCGGGGGGCACCAGGATCGAGCCTTCGCCGCTGGCGTAGGCCTCTTCGCCGTGTTGGCTTACGTCCATGCCGATCCCCTCGACCTTGGGCACCGCTCGCAGCGCCATCACCAGGCCGAGCGCCTTGAGGATCACGAAGGTCATCGCGGCGGCATAGAGCGCCGCGCTGAGACAGGCCAGCGCCTGAATGGCGAGCTGGTGGGCGTTACCATACAACAAGCCGTCGTTCCCCGCGGAGTTCCACGCCTTCTGCGCCAGGACGCCGGTGAGCAGGGCGCCGGTGAGTCCGCCGATTCCGTGACCGGCGAAGACATCGAGCGAATCGTCGATCCGGGTACGCGAGCGCAGCTGGATCATGAAATAGCTGGGTAACGCCGCCACCGCGCCCAGGACGAGCGCGTTGGACGGGCTCACGAACCCTGCGGCCGGCGTGATGGCCACCAACCCGACCACGATGCCCGTGGCGGCTCCGACTGCCGTGGCCCGCCCAGTCCGGAAGTAGTCCAGCAAGGTCCACACGACCAGTGTCGCCATCGGCGCCAGGAACGTGTTGGTGAAGGCCAGGCCGGCCAGCTCGTTGGCCGCCAGCGCGCTGCCGCCGTTGAAGCCAAACCAGCCGAACCAGAGCAGGCCCGCGCCCAGCAACACAAAGGGGACGTTGTGGGGGAGAACCGCCTGCCGCCCGTAGTCCTTCCGTGAGCCGAGCACCAGCGCCGCGACCAACGCCGAGATACCGGCGTTGATGTGGACCACGGTGCCGCCGGCGAAGTCGAGCGTCCCGTTCTCGATCAGCCACCCACCGCCGAAGCCCCAGTGGGCGAGCACCGCGTAGACGAGGATCGACCAGAGCGCCGCGAATGCCAGGTAGGGCCCGAAGCGCATCCGCTCGACCACGGCGCCCGAGATGAGCGCGGCCGTAATGATGGCAAACGTCCCCTGGTAGGCCATGAAGAGCACGTGGGGAATCGTGCCCTTGGCCTCGACACCGACGCCACTCAGGCCGAAGTTGGCCAGACTGCCGATCAGCGGGCCGCCCTCACTGAAGGCGAGGCTGTAGGCCGCAACCGCCCACGTGACGCCCACCACGCCCAGCGCCACGAAGCTCATCATCATGGTGTTGAGCGAGTTCTTGTTCCGCACCAGGCCACCGTAGAAGAAGGCGAGCGCGGGGGTCATGAGCAGGACGAGCGCGGTCGAAATCAGCATCCAGGCCGTGTCGGCTGGAGCGATGCTCGGCGGCGCGGCATCCTGCAGTGCGAGAAGCAAGGGTAGAGGGGTCGTCACGACAGTGCTCCAGGTATGGGGTTGTCAGCCATTTCCTACGCGTCGTAGTACAGAAAGAACTCGTATGGGTGCGGCCGCAGGTTGACCGGCGCGATATCCTTGGCCCGCTTCATGGCGATCCAGGTCTCCAGCACGTCGGGGGTGAAGACGTCACCCTCGAGGAGGAAGGCCTGGTCCTGCTCCAGCGCGTCGATGGCTTCGCCCAGGCTGCCGGGCACCTGTTTGATGAGCTTCTTCCGCTCATCATGGAGCTCGTACAGGTCCTCGTCGATCGGCGCCGGCGGCTCCAGCTTGCGCTGGATGCCGTCGAGACCGGCCATGAGCATGGCGGCGAACGCCAGATAGGGGTTGGCGGTCGGATCGGGGGCCCGGAACTCGACCCGCTTAGCCTTCGGGTTGCTCGAGTACATCGGAATCCGGCAGATGGCCGACCGGTTACGCGCCGAGTACATGAGGTTGACCGGCGCCTCGAAGCCGGGCACCAGCCGACGATAGCTGTTGGTGGTGGGAGCGCAGAGGCCCAGCAATGCCGGCGCATGGGCGATCAACCCGCCGATGTAGTGCCGCGCCGTCTCCGAGATGAGGGCGTAGCCATTCGCATCGAAGAAGAGCGGCTGGTCACCCTTCCACAGCGACTGGTGCACGTGCATGCCGGAGCCGTTGTCGCCGAACAGCGGTTTCGGCATGAAGGTGGCCGTGTACCCCAGGTTGTGGCACACGTTCTTGACGATGTACTTGTAGGTCAACAGCCGGTCGGCGGTCTGCACCAGCGAGCCGAAGCGGATGTCGATCTCGGCTTGCCCTGCCGTCGCTACCTCGTGGTGCTGGACCTCCACTGGTATGCCGGCTTCGAGCAATGCCAGCATGATCTTGGAGCGTACGTCCTGCAGCCGGTCCACCGGTGGAACCGGGAAATACCCTTCCTTGTGACGCGGCCGGTGACCCAGGTTCGGGGTGCCATTCCGGCCCGAGTTCCATACCCCTTCCTCCGAGTCGATGTGGTAATAACCCTCGTTGGTGCTCTGATCGAAGCGCACTGAATTGAAAATGAAGAACTCGGCTTCCGGCCCCCAATACGACGTGGTGGCGCTGCCGGTCGTCTTGAGGTACTCCTCGGCCTTGAACGCAATGAAGCGGGGGTCGCGGGAGTAGGGCTCCAGCGTGATCGGATCGTAGATGTCACAGGTCAGCGAGAGTGTCGGCACCGAGAGCACCGGGTCCACAAAGGCCGTCGAGACATCAGGCAAGAGCAGCATGTCGCTTTCATTGATCGCTTGAAAGCCGCGGATGGACGATCCATCGAAGCCGAGGCCTTCCCGGATCATGGCCTCATCCAGCGATGCGGCCGGGATCGAGAAGTGCTGCCAGGTGCCGGGCAGGTCGCAGAACTTCACGTCCACCACCTGGAGGTTCTGCTGCTTGATCAGATCCAGAACTTTTTGCACTTCACTGCTGGTCGAGCTGCGTACTGGAGCGCTGGTGCGGGCCGTCGTTGCCATGGAGGTCTCGCGGTGGTCAGGTCAGGGTTAAAGACGATGCCCCTGCGTTGCTGGATCGAACGCAGGGGCATCGGGTGAGCAACGGTCTACTCAGACCTCGGTCCTGGCGGTTCGATCGGTGGCATGCGCCGGTTTCGCTGCGCAGCCGGGGTACCCGCTGCCGGATTGGGGATGGTCGGAGGCTGGTGCATGGCCATAAGTATACGGAAGGGTACGCTGACTGTCAAGACATTTTTGCAGGATTTGCAGAAAATCTTAGTTATTGGGTCGCCAAATCCGATAAAACGGCATACATGCCTCGGCTGAATTGCAGTTTATGCACAAATCCGAGAACAGTGAGAATACGGGCTAACCGTAGTAGCCACCCACGCTTACCTTCATCAGCCGGCGCACCCGTACCGCCGAGTAGCCTGGAGCTCACATGAGCCAGCCCGACCCGGAGGGAGCCGTCCGCCACCC
>DASVGF010000186.1:0-2904 GCA_036379675.1 Gemmatimonadales bacterium
CAGCGGCGTTGCCGCGGTATCAGGATCACGAAGCGCTCGTGGGGGGGCACGTAGCAGGGGTGGTCCACGCACGACATCCCGCCGGGGTTGTCGAGCGTGAGCGCGGTGCTGGGGCTGCCCCGGCGCGCCCGTCCACCGGGCGGTCAGGGGCGGTCGACCGGTGCCGGCCGCCCGACTGACCTACTTGAGGCGGGGGCCCCGCGCGTGGGCGTACGCGTCCCCGTCCCCGTATGCGTCCCCGTCCCCGTCCGCGAGGCGCTCGGAGAGCAGGAAGGGGTAGGTATGGACCGGGTACATAGGTACGGGGTGTCGGGAAATTCGGCGCTACCCACCGGGATTCCCAGGCCTGCGGCCGTCCGAGATCCGTGCACGTCTTCCGTGTACGAGCACGTGAGTCGTGCACGTCTGACGGATCCCGTGCACGTCTTCCGTGCACGTGCACGAACCTGCAGCGGGTCTCGGGCCGATAAGGGTGAATGGCCAAAGATGAGCGAGTCGACGAGCATGCCGCCTGGCACGGGACGCTGGATCACGAGCGTCTGGACGCCTACCGGGTCGCGGTCGAGCTTGATGAACTGGTCGCCCGCCTGGCACGGCAGGGCAGCCGCGGACAGGCCTGGCTCTTCGATCAGGCGCAGCGAGCGTCCGGCTCCACAGTACTCAACCTGGCCGAGGCCATCGGCCGCGATGGCGCCGACCGAGCGCGCTGCCTGAAGATCGCGAGCGGTTCCGCTCTCGAAGTAGATGCCGCCATGACGCTCCTGGAGCATCGGGGTTTGTGTCCTTCGACGATCCGGCCGCGCGCTCGGCAGTTGGTGGGGCGGGTGGCCGCCATGCTCACGAAAATGATGAACCGTGCAATTCGATGAAAACCGCCGACCTCGTTTTCGATCACCGGGGAGATAGAGGATCGACAAGCGCGGCCAGATGTGGCTGATGGACAATCGTGACCAAGGAGGTCCGCGATGCCTCGACGACCGAGCGGCCGCAACCGCCAGTCCGATCTGTTCCCCCGCTCGAAACGCCCGGCGATCCAGTTGCCCGACAACCATCCCATCGTCGTCCTGACCGACACGGTGGACTGGACCGAGATGGAGGTCCGGGCCGACAAGATCCGGGAAAAGAAGCTCAAGAATGCGGCAGGACGGCCGCCCCAGCTCCGGGCCTTGCTGGGTGCGCTGACTCTGATGGCGATCAGGAATCGGCCCTACCGCGATCTGGAGGACCAGATCCGCTACTACGCGCCAGCAAGGTACCTGTGCGGGTTGACCGAGACGGACTGGACGCCGGACTTCACCACCGTCCACGACTTCGCGCAGCTGATGGGCGAGGACGGCGTGCGGCTGATCAACGAAAGCGTGGTCGAGCAGGCGGTGGCGCTGGGGCTGGCCGACACCAGGGTCGCCGTCGCGGACATGACGGCACAGGAGGCGGCGATCCCACATCCCAACGAGATGGGACTGCTGGCCGGCTTTGTCCGATCGGTCGAGTCGACGGCGCGCAAGGCCGGACAGACCGTCAAGGGCTTCGTGACCAAGGCTGCCCGCAAGATCAAGGAGGCCAAGGAGCAGGTGCGCAAGTACCGGCTGTTTGCCAAGACCAAGGCTGCCAAGGATCGAGCGGTGGCCAGGATGGCCAATCTGATCGGGCAGCTCAACGGCCAGCTGGCAAGGGCGCTCGATGCGGCCTCGGCTCAGGGCCACAGACTGCGTGGGCGCGGCGTGGTCGCTCGACGCAAGCTGGCCCAGTTGCACCAGACGGTCGGCAAGCTCCTGCCGCAGATTCGCTACTGGCTGCGCACGGGCTACGTGGCAGCCGGCAAGATCATCAACCTGCACATCCCGGAGCTGTATTCGATCGTGCGCGGCAAGGTGGGCAAGACCGTCGAGTTCGGGCTGTCCTGGGGTGTCACGCGCCTGCGCGGAGGCTTCGTGCTGGCGACCATGGCTCGCGACAAGGCAGATCTGCAGGATACCAAGTTCGCGGTGCGAGCAGTCGAGGACCTGGTCACGCTGTTCGGCAAGGCACCGCGCGCCTACGCCTACGATCGCGCCGGCCACAGTGCCAAGAACGTGGAGCGACTCGGCGAGCTAGGCGTCCGCGACGTGGGACTGGCCCCCCGAGGGCGCACGCCATGGCAAATCGAGGGCAAGGTGAAAGACCGACTCATCAAGGAGCGGGCGCTGGTCGAGGGCTCGATCGGCACTATCAAGGGCGCGAAATACGGATTCAATCGTCCCGCGGCCCGCTCGGCCGCCATGATGGGCGTTTGCGGTCAGCGCGCAGCCTTGGGCTTCAACCTCACGAAGCTGGTTCGCGGGATCGCCGAGAAACGGAAATTGATTCTGGCCGGATGAACGGCCTCCCCCCGGCACGGCCCCCTGCCGGGGCTGCAGCGGGGGGATCAGCAGCCGGCGGGGGGACCGAACGGCCGCGGGCCGGGGTGGCGATCACCGCCCCGAATTTCCCGACAACCTGTAGCTATGCGTCCGACATCCGCCTGGCGCTCTACGCCTACGCGCTGGAAGGTCAGCTCGACGCGGGCGCCACCGCCCGGCTGCGCGGCTTCCTCACCGACAACCTGACCAGCGATCTGGAGTGGACGCCTCACTTCGTCACCCACGCCTTGCACCGGGCGGCGGGAGCGCCGGCGCCGGGCGCGACGGGCTGGTACAGCGGCTTCGAGATGACGGCCGCCGCGGCCGGCCAGCCCAGCACGACCGCGCCGGCCGTGCGGCCCTTGCTCGCCCAGAGCGAGGTCCCCCCGCGCTGCCGGAAGCGCTGGCTGGTGGTGGGGGAAGACGGCAAGCCGCTGACCACCGTCGATCCCACCGACGGAAAGTCCAGGCCGGTGGCCATCGAGGGCGACGAGCACGCCAGCCCGACGGTGCCCAGCGACCTGGC
>DASVGF010000187.1:0-3149 GCA_036379675.1 Gemmatimonadales bacterium
GATGTCCCGGCAGGAAGGGAACCAGATGGCCGGCTACCCCAATGGGCCCCATGCCCGGTCCGCCGCCACCGTGCGGGATGCAGAAGGTTTTGTGCAGGTTCAGATGGCAGACATCGGCCCCGATATCACCGGGACGGCAGAGCCCCACCTGGGCGTTCATGTTGGCGCCATCCATGTAGACCTGGCCACCGTGCTCGTGGACGATGCGGCAGATCTCACGCACCGAGCTCTCAAAGACGCCGTGGGTGGACGGATAGGTGATCATGAGCGCGGCCAGGGTCTCGCGGTGCGCCGCGGCCTTGGTCCGGAGATCGTCCACGTCGATGTTGCCCCGGGGATCGCTCTTCACCGGCACCACCTGCATCCCGGCCATGACCGCGCTGGCCGGGTTGGTGCCGTGCGCCGACTGGGGAATCAGGCAGGTGGTACGGGCATGGCCGCCCCGGGAGCGGTGATAAGCCCGGATGACCATCAAACCGGCGTATTCGCCCTGTGAGCCGGCGTTGGGCTGGAGCGACACGGCGGCGAATCCGGTGATCTCGGCCAGCTGATACTCGAGCTGGTTGAAGAGCAGCTGGTAGCCCGCCGTCTGGTCCCGCGGGGCGAAGGGGTGCAGCCGATTGAACTCGCGCCAGCTCACCGGCATCATCTCGGTCGTCGCGTTCAGCTTCATGGTGCAGGAGCCCAGCGGGATCATGGCCGACGTGAGCGAGAGGTCCCGGGCTTCGAGCCGCTTGATATAGCGGAGCATCTCGGTCTCGGAGTGGTGCCGGTGAAACACGGGGTGCTCGAGAAATGACGTGGTACGGCTGAGTCCCTGCGGGATGGCCCGCTCCCGCTTTACCCCGATGTCGTCCAGCATGAAGGGCAGGGCCTCGTTCAACGAGAAGATCGAAATGAGATCCGCCACGTCTCCCAGCGTGACCGTCTCGTCCAGGGCCACGCAGATCCGGGTGGGGGAAAGCTGCCTGAGATTGATGTTGCGCACCCGTGCGGCATCGAGCAGCCGGGGCAGGGCCCAGTTTTCCACCTCCACGCAGATGGTGTCGAAGTAGTTCTCGTGCACGACCCGGTAGCGCAGGCGGCGCAGTGCATTGGCCAGGATGACGGTGCGGGTGTGCACCCGTTCGGCGATGCGCCGGAGTCCGGACGGACCGTGATACACGGCGTACATGCCCGCCATGACCGCGAGCAGCACCTGGGCGGTGCAGACGTTGCTGGTAGCCTTGTCGCGGCGGATATGCTGCTCGCGGGTCTGCAGCGCCATGCGCATGGCCGGCCGGCCGTCGCGGTCCCTGGAGACTCCGATGATGCGCCCGGGCATGAACCGCTTGTGGGTATCGCGGGTGGCGAAGAACGCGGCGTGGGGTCCCCCGTACCCCATGGGCACGCCGAACCGCTGGCTGTTGCCGATCGCGATATCGGCCCCCCATTCGCCCGGCGGCATCAGCAGCGTCAGGCTGAGGAGGTCGGTGGCCGCGGTTACCAGAGCCTTGCCGGCATGGGCCCGTTCACACAGCGAGCGAAAGTCCCGGATTTCGCCGTCCGTGGCGGGGTATTGGAGCAGGATGCCGATGACCTGAGGGCCGAACTCGAGCTGGTCCGGTTCGCCCACCACCACCCGGACTCCCCGGGCCTCGGCCCGGGTGCGTACGACCGCGATGGTTTGGGGGTGGCACTGGTCGTCGACCAGGTAGACCGGCTCGCCTTGCACCGGGCTGACGGCGAGGCTGAGGTTCATAGCCTCGGCCGCCGCGGTGGCCTCGTCCAGCAGTGAGGCGTTGGCGACCTCCAGGCCGGTGAGATCCGAGACCACAGTCTGAAAGTTGAGCAGCGCCTCGAGCCGGCCCTGGGCGATCTCGGCCTGGTAGGGGGTGTACGCGGTGTACCACCCGGGATTCTCCAGCACGTTGCGCTGGATCACCTGGGGCGTGAAGCAGCCGGCGTATCCCATGCCGATATACGACCGGAACACCCGGTTCATTCCCGCGATGCCGCGGAGGGCCTGCAGCACCTCGCGCTCGCTCCGTCCGGGGGGCAGAGCCAGCGGCCGCCGGAGCCGGATCTCCTCCGGCACCACGTCGTCGATGAAGCTCTCGAGGGAGTCGTACCCCAGCAGCTCCAGCATCTCCTCCACATCCGCGCGTCGCGGCCCGATGTGGCGGTAGGCGAAGTGGGAGGGATGCAGCACGTCGAGCGTCGGCGCGCTCAGCTTCCGTCCCACGCCGGTCACCCGGATCTCGTCCTGCGAAACTCTACTCGTCATGGTCGTCCCGTTCCAGCACACAAAAAATGCCCCGAGTCAACGCTCTCGAGGCATGGCGCGTCCCGTCATCTGGTTCCATCGCATTACATCCAAAGAGGCTGGGCATCGAATCCCGCGGTCACTCCCCTATGTGCGACCGATAGGCGCTGGGAGACAGGAGACCCTTGAGCGCATCGGGTTTGATGCGGAGCTTCACCATCCATCCGTCGCCATACGGGTCACGGTTGACCACGGCAGGATCGCCCTCGATGGCCGGATTGATCTCTACCACGTCTCCGGCAACCGGGCTGTAGAGCTCGGAAACGGCCTTGACCGCCTCGATGGTGCCGAACGACTGATGGCTGTCGAGATGATCGCCTGGCTTGGGAAGGTTGACGAAGACCACGTCGCCCAGCTCGCCCTGCGCGTAGTCGGTGATGCCCACGCGCACCACGGCGGGATCGTCGGTCCGGGCCACATACTCGTGTTCCGCGGTATAGACCAGGTTCTCTGGCACTTTCGACACCCGCGCTCTCCCGAAGGGGTTGCGCGAGGGAGGATAGGCGGACCGGCTGGCGAGGTCAAGCGCGGGCGACGAGCATGTTCCACACGGCGCGGGCATTGCGCTCGAGAGCGGCGAGGTCGCCGTCGTTGTCGATGACGTGATCGCTGCGCGCGCGCTTGGCTCGCGGGGTTAGCTGGGTGGCCATCAGGCGATCCGCGTCGGCGGGCGTGAGCGTGCGGGTGGCCAGCAGACGGGCCCGCCGGACCGGCTCGGGCGCGTCGACCAGCACCACCCTGTCGAAGGCGCCGGGATCGTCGGCCTCGAAGAGCAGCGGGATGTCGCTCACCACGATCCGGTCGCCGCGGGCCCGGGCTTCGGCCAGCAGCGCCAGGCGCCGCC
>DASVGF010000188.1:0-6312 GCA_036379675.1 Gemmatimonadales bacterium
GGCGTGCTGCTCAGGTACATCCCGCTGACCGCCAATCGGGTGACCGGCATCGTGTCGCGCGGCGGCTCGATCATGGCCAAATGGTGCCTGGCTCATCACCAGGAAAGCTTCCTCTACACCCGCTTCCGCGAGATCTGCGAGATCATGGCGGCGTACGACGTCTCGTTCTCTTTGGGGGACGGGCTCCGGCCGGGCAGCATCGCCGACGCAAACGATGAGGCCCAGTTCGCGGAGCTCGAGACCCAGGGCGAGCTCAACCGGATCGCCTGGGACCACGATGTGCAGGTGATGAACGAGGGGCCGGGCCACATCCCGATGCATCTCATCAAGGAGAACATGGAGAAGCAGCTCGCCTGGTGCGACGAGGCCCCTTTCTACACACTGGGACCGCTCACCACGGACATCGCGCCGGGCTACGACCACATCACCAGCGCCATCGGTGCCGCGATGATCGGCTGGTACGGCACCGCCATGCTCTGTTACGTGACCCCCAAGGAGCACCTCGGCCTGCCCAACAAGGACGACGTGAAGGCCGGGGTCATCGCCTACAAGATCGCGGCCCATGCGGCCGACCTCGCCAAAGGGCATCCGCGAGCACGCGAATGGGACGACGCCCTGAGCAAGGCGCGGTTCGACTTCCGCTGGAATGATCAGTTCAACCTGGCGCTCGATCCGGTGACCGCGCGGTCATACCACGACGAGACCCTGCCGGCCGAGGGGGCCAAGGTGGCCCACTTCTGCTCGATGTGCGGTCCCAAGTTCTGCTCGATGAAGATCACCCAGGACGTAAGGGACTACGCGGCGGAGATGGAGGCAAAGGCGGTTGAATTTCGCGAGGGCGGTGGAGAACTGTATGTCAAGGCGTGAGCGGGACTACTTAAGGACGCCGGCCGAGTCCGGAGTGACGCTCTTCCCGTTCAGAAAGTACCTGGTCCCGGGCAACTGCTCCGCCTTGAGCACGTAGCGCCAGCCGGGCTCGGTGCCCTCGATCCGGTACTCGATCCTCTTGCCGGTCCTGGCGCGGGCGAACGAGATCAGGTTGGCGCCCACCGGCAGATCGGCGATACTCATGTCCTCCCACCCGGTGGGAAGGTGCGGCTGGAAGACCACGGTCTTGTTGGGCGCATCGGGCCGAATGCCGAAGACGTGCTGTACCAGCGGCACCACGACCCCGTATGACGTCCAGGCCTGGACGAAGCAGCCGTAGTCCGGCATCATCTCGGAGATGGAGCCCGGCAGCTTCCGGTTGAAGGTCTCGACGATCCTGCCGGTGTACCAGAGGGACTGGTCGATGCGGCCGTACTGCGCCTCGGCCACCGCCAGCACCCCGGTCGAGATGGTCATCATCGCCTGCCGGCCGACCGCGGAGAGATAGGGGCCGTACTCCCCCACATCGTTCCGGCGGATCCGGTCCAGCACCCGGATGGCCCTGTCCCTCGGCGCTATCCCAACTTCGATCGGCGTGGCCACCACCCAGTTCCTGTTGGTGATCCAGCCTCGGGTGGTATCCGGCATCGCCGCCAGCTTCGCTCTGAGCCGCTCGTAGTATCCGATGAGCTCCCGATCGCGGGCGGTCAGCTTGTCAGGTCCCGGGAGATTGATCTGCTTGATGGCGCCCTCCGCCGCGCCGATCGCCTGGTCCCGGGTGCCGTAGAAGTCAGCGTACGAGACTTCCTCCTCCAGCCAGAAGCGGTCGTTGATCTTCCGCTTCAGCTCTGAGGCCAGCCGCTGATAGCGGTCTCTGTCTGATTGCTCGCCCAGAACAGCGGCGACCTTGGCGGCGGCGAGCAGGGCCTGCTGGGTGTACACCGAAACGTCGATCAGCTCCGCATTCAGACCCAGGATCTCGGTGATGCCGTACCCACCGGGAAACAGATTGCCGTCGGCATCCATGTCCCCCAGGAGCCACTTCAGTCCCTGCTTCATTGCCGGGTACATCTCGCGGGCAAAGGCGCGATCGCCGGTCCAATCCACGGTCTGGCCCACCGTCATGATGAACTGCGCCGTCTCCTGGGTGTTCCCCGGATGGGACAGGGCCCCGTAGGTGCTGACCTCGTGGATGATCCGGCCGTTGCCGTTGAACTTTGCCGACTGGTTCCGCAAGAGCCTCAGCGTCTGCCGGGCGATGTCCGGGTCTCCTGCCGCCAGCATCGCCTGCACCGAGTAGGCGCCGTCGGTTCCGAACCACCAGGGATATTCCATGAAGCCGGCCGTGACCCCCCGTCCGATGCCGGGCACGTCCCGCACCAGCCACTCGGCGTTGATTCGGACCCAGTCGTAAACCTGTTGCAGGCGCTGATCGGGAATGGCGATTCTGCCGCGTCCGATGAGGGCGGCGTAGTGCGCCTTCTTCTTCTTCAGGAGAGCGGGATGGGTTCGGAGGAGAACGGCGTAGTTGGTCTCGGCTTCCCGCTTCGACCGGGCCGAGCCGGCGATGACCAGTGTCAGGGTCGAGCTATCGTGCGGCCGGACCGAAATGCGGTATCGCGATCCGGCCACGACCCCCATGCCCGCCGCCTTGATCGGGAGCGGATCCGCTACCGGCTGCCCGCCGGCCGCGGCCGCGGCTCCCCACACGGCAAACCAGGGATGGCCCTGGTCCTGGGCGGTGTACCGGCTGCCTTTCGGATCCCAGGCCACCACGTCGGGCGCGTCCTCGATGCCGATCTTCTCGGACAGCCAGACCGGGCTGAGGTCGGTCCTGGCTGCAAGCCGGAACGTCAGCGCCCTCGGGTGGGCGCTCGTATTGGTAAAGGTGTACTGGACGATCAGCCCCGGATGACCGTCGGGGCTGAACTGAAATCGCTCGACCTCGAGCCCATCCAGCACGGCCCCGTACCGGAAGCGGTTGCCGTACGGGTAGTTGATGAACTCGCCGGCCCTCGAGAGCGGCACCTCCTGGCCCCCGCTCTCACCCACCGCCGCCCAGAGGCCATCCAGCAGCTTGACCGGCGGCACCCAGATCCCGCCCATCTCGCCCGGCACGTGGCTGCCCAGGTCGGGGAAGTTGCCGTCCTGGGTGCCGATCGCGTACGACCGGTCTCCCGCGGTCACGTAGGGGTCGCTCCCGTTCCGGCCCTGATTGCTGATGCCGTCCATGGCCGGGGGCGGGTGTTGGGCGGGGAGCGTGGCTGAGGTCAGGAGGGCGAGGGAGAGCAGAAGAACGTTCATGGACTGAACCTTACACTTCCTTCCGATGCCCCGCCGACCTTCGGTGCCGCCTCACCGGCCGCGCCGCCTTCGGGTAGATGAGCTCGACGGCGTTTGCGTCGGCGGCCTGCTGGGCACATCATTTCGCGAGTATCTCTGAAACGTTCAGGTTCTTTGGGACGCTGCCAGGCTGGGAGAAGACCCTCGTGGACCAGTCGAAATCCAAGGGCACGCCGCGCACGGGTGCGCCACCCGCGTCGGCTGCCGAGTCTGAGCGGGCCACCGGAGAAGCCGCTTCCCGGCTCATCGACCAGCGGATCCGTGAGTTGGGGGGATGGCGCGGGGAGACCCTGGCCCGCATGCGGGCCCTGATCCTGGAAGCCGACCCCGGGATGACCGAGGAGTGGAAGTGGATGGGCACGCCGGTCTGGTCGCACCACGGGAATGTCTGCACCGGAGAAGCGTACGCGAAAGTCGTGAAGCTCACGTTCGCCCGGGGGGCCAGCATTCCAGACCCGTCGCGCCTCTTCAATGCCAGCCTGGAAGGCAACACCCGAAGGGCGATCGACATCCACGAAGGGGAGCAGGTCGACGCGGATGCGTTCAAGGCTCTCGTGAAGGCCGCGGTGGCCCGGAATGGCCCGCCGCCGAAGAAGCGGTAGCACGCCACCAGCGAGGGACAGATGCCGCATCCAGCGTTCATCGTCGCCGCATTGATTCTGGGCGCGAGTGCGCCGGGTTCCTGCCTCGTTGCTCAGCGCGCCGCCCAACAGGCGACTCGCCAGCCCAACGTCGTCCTCATCATGATGGACGACCTGGGGTACGGCGATCTCGGCAGTTACGGCGTTCAGGACGCCAAAACGCCCAACCTCGATCGCCTGGCCCGCGAAGGTCTCCGCCTCAGCGACGCGTATGCGAACGGACCCAGCTGCTCGCCCACCAGAGCGGGCTTGATGGCCGGCCAATACCAGCAGCGTTATGGCATCGAGTGGCCCCTCGGTTCCGTCGCCGGCGACTCGGCCCGGGGCCTGCCCGTGACCGGTGCATCGCTGCCGGCGCTGCTCAAGGCCAACGGTTACGCGACGGGGCTCATCGGCAAGTGGCACCTGGGATTCAAGCCGGAGTTCGGTCCCAACGCGCACGGGTTCGCCGAGTTCTTCGGGTTCGTCAGCGGGGCGGTGGACTACTACCTGCATCGGCGGGGTGACGGCACGCCGGATCTCTACGTAGACACCACGGCCGTCCAGGTGCCGGCCTACCTCACCGACGAGATCACCCGGCGCTCGGTGGGCTTTGTGGAGCGCCACGCGGGCGCGCCGTTCTTTCTCGAGGTCGCCTACAATGCCGTGCACTGGCCGTTCCAGATACCCGACAGGCCTCGCCCCCACCCTCCCTCGGCGAGAGAACCGCGGCTGTATCAGGGACCGACCGACAGCATTCCCCCCACCCGCGCCGATTACGTGCGCATGCTCGAGCGGGCCGATCGGGGTGTGGGAGAGATCCTCCGGGCGCTCGACCGGCTTGGTCTGGCGGGACACACGCTGGTGATCTTCACCAGCGACAATGGAGGCGAGTGGCTGTCACGCAACGCGCCACTCACGAACCGGAAATTCACGCTGTGGGAAGGCGGCATTCGGGTCCCATTGCTCCTGCGGTGGCCGGGAGTTCTCCCCGCCAACCAGACGTCCCGGCAGGTGGCGATCACCATGGATCTGACCGCCACGATTCTCGCGGCGACGGGCACCGCAGCTCCGGCGAATCACGCGCTCGATGGAATCGATCTCCTGCCGATCCTGAGCGGACGGTCGCCCCTTGTCGAACGGCGGCTCTTCTGGCGGAGGGTGCGTCCAACGGCACAGAGGGCCGTGAGATCCGGATCGTGGAAGCTGGTCCACGATGGGGTCCACTTCTATCTCTTCGACGTGGCCGCGGATCCGGGCGAACGCTACGATCTGACGGCGCGACATCCGGATGTGGTCAGAAAGCTGAGTGCGGCAATCGACCAGTGGGAAAAGGACGTTGGGGCGAGCCCATAGTGCTCCGTACATCGCTTTGGCTCAGTATCTTCATACTTGCCTGCTCCGATCGAGAGCATCGCATGCCCTCCGCGCGCACTCCTGATTACCCGGGCGTTGGTCTCGCGTTCGCCGCGGCCCTGGCCAGTCGTGACTATCCGGCCGCGTACGCCATGACCTCGCGTGGCTACCAACGCGGCACCACCCTGGATGAGATGCGGGCCGCCTTTGAAGCCATCGTCCCCCCTGACTGGCGCACGGTTGGGCCCGTCGAGGTTGGCCAGACCATGGAGAGCTGGCCTGCCAAGCAACCGTCGGATGTGGGATGGGTCTACATCAGCATCGGGGGCAGCGTGTACAGTGAGGCCGTGACCCTGGTCGTGATGCGGGAAGCGGATACGCTCAAGGTCCGCACCGTAGAGTTTGGCCGCCCCTGAGGGAGTGACGATGATACGTCGGCTCACGCCCGGCGATCAGACGTTGATGCGAGCGCTGTTGGCCACCTTCGGCGAGGCCTTCGACGAGGTCGCGACCTACGGCGGGAAGCCACCGGGCGCAGCCTACCTCGGGCGCCTGCTGGGCCGCGACGACTTCATCGCGCTCGCCGCGCTGAAGAACGGTGAGGTGGTCGGTGGCCTGGCGGCCTACGAGCTGAAGAAGTTCGAGCAGGAGCGCAGCGAGATCTACATCTACGATCTTGCCGTCGCAGCACCCCATCGACGTGAAGGGATCGCAACGGCGCTGATCCAGGAGCTCAAGCAGTTGGCCGCCGCACGCCGGGCCTACGTGATCTTCGTGCAGGCCGATGTGGGTGATGCGCCGGCGATTGCGCTGTACTCGAAGCTGGGAGTCCGGGAGGACGTCCTGCACTTCGATATACCAGTCGAACGCGGCAAGGGCGACTGAAGGGAGGCATATGGGTTGGCACTGGATGATCCTCACCGCCGGTGTCGTGACGGGCGCGCCGGGTTATCTCCATGGCGTCGGAGCGGTTCCTGCCGCCGAGCCGGTACCACCGATGGCCCGACGGACTGAAGTGGCACGACTGCGAGCGCATTTCGACTCGGTGGATGCCGAATTGCGCCATGCCCCAACGCTTCATTTTACCCCGGGTCAGCGAAGCGCCAGAAACACCCTGATTGGCTGG
>DASVGF010000189.1:0-9216 GCA_036379675.1 Gemmatimonadales bacterium
GGACGCCGATACCTGGAAATTTTCGATCGAGACTGTCGCCAAATCTGAACGAGGTCTCGACCGGACCAGGCAGGGCGAATCCGTCACCGTCCGGTGGCCGGTCGCTCTTGGAGAGGGGTCGGTAGACCTCGTTTTAGCCTCCTCGCTTCAGTACACCAGCAGCGTGCCGCCCGGCCAGTCTCCCTTCCAGCCGCATGGGCAATGACCGGCCTCGTATAACGTGAGCAGCTCGAGAAAGAACGAGCAGCCATGCCCGCTCCGCCGGTAGCTGTGCTCCATCAGGGCGCCCAGCACATTCCACTGCACTGAAGACGTCACCTTGGCATCGAGGCCGTGCTTCGTCTGGTACGGCAGCCACCGCGCTTGGGTCAGCGGGTCGATCATCGCCGCCTTGTGCTCGGCCACTAGGTGATTCCAACGGGCATAGCCCCCGCGATCGTGCAGATGGAGCCACATGCTGAGCTGATTCTGGGCCGCCAGCTGCGCGGTCTCCCAGTTGAGCTCGCGGCACCGCTGAGCCGCCGCCTGCCAGCTCGGGACCTGCTCGAGGGGCATCGACAGCTCCACGGTTACCGGCTCGCCGCACCGGGCGAACCAGTTGACCGCACGCAGCCGGGAGGGGACGTCGCTCGATTCGAGCGCCCGGGCAGGAGCGACCTTCGGCGGAGTATGGTCCGGCGTGCCGAGCAAAGGGGCGTTCAACAGCCGGCCCAGCTCAACGGTCTCGGCCGGGGTAAGCCGTCCTGCCTTGCCTCTGGCCAGCAGCTCCGCCAGACGGTTGCTCATTGTATAGCTCAGCTCTTGCGGCGCGACCCCGAGAGTCCCGCGATCGCGGCCGACGCCAGCACCACGATCAGGCTGAGCAGGAGAATGCGGCGTCCCACCGGCGCCAGCTGCTCACGGGGCACCACCTCCAGCACCACCAGCCCAGCGAGAACCGCCAGCGCCAGGACGGCGAGGCCCGCGGTCAGGCGCAAGACTCCAGGGAGACCGGCCGAGCCGGACACCGGCGGGATAGGATCAGGTTTCATCGCAGTCGCTCCTGTTTAGAGCCATGGTCGGACAGCCGGCCTGCTCACAAGCAATCCCGATGCCGTCCATGGCGCACCTCTTGCCCATTAGGTGGCATCTCTAACAATGCAGGCCCTAATGCTCAGGAACAGCGCAACACAGCCTGTCCGATTGCAATACGCACTCGCGCTTTGCGGAGCGTTGGCCCTTTCGGCCTGCTCCTCCAAGTACGCGGCCGTGCCCGCCCGGTTGGATCTTGCACCCTACGGCCGGATTGCCATCGTCACCTTCTCAGCCGAACAGCCGAACCGTGCCATGAGCATGCTCGCCACCCAACGATTCGCCGAGGTATTGCTGGCGAGCCAGTCGGGCATCGAGCTGCTCGAGCTCCAGACGAGCGACTCGTCGCTCCAGGGTCTCAACCCCGACGCCGACGCGGCCGCGATCGCGAGGCTGCTCGGCAGGGACAAGGATGTGCCCGCGGTCTTCGTCGGATCGCTCAAAGTCTCGGGCGTAAAGCCCCGGGGCCACCTCGGGGTGACCGGGATGAACGTCCGGGCAGCGGTGTCGGCGGAGCTCACCGTGCGGCTCTTGTCCACCCGGACGGGCGGAACCGTCTGGCGCTCGAGCTCGGCCGCGAATGGGACAGTTGGCACCCTAGCGCTCACCGACCGGCTGCCGTCCATCGCGATGCGGGACAAGGAAGAGGCGTATGGCGAGGTGGTGGGCCAGCTGGTCACCGATGTGACCCGCGATCTCCGGCCTACCTGGGTCAAGCAGTAGACCTGGTGGCAAGTTCTGACTGATGATGGCCCTCCGGTCTCCCGGAGGGCCGCTTCATTTCCCGACCCGGCTCACCCGAGCCAATCCCACCGCGCTCACGATGGCCCAGGTTCCCTCCAGCAGAATGAAACCGGCCTGTCGCTCCAGGACCGCCACGCCGGTCAGCAACGCCGAACCGATCAGGTTCATCAGCTGGTAGGCAAGGCTGCCGGTTGACAGCCTGCCGAGCTGGCTGCCCGCGAACGGCAGGAGGATAAGCAGGGCGCCGACGAGGGAGATCAATTGCAGCATGCGGTCAGCTCACCAGGTGGTGGTCGCGAGGGTATCCCGGGTCGGTTGGATCGACTGAAGGTAGGTGACCATTTTCCAGATGGACTCCGTGGGTAGATGGCCGCCGAATGCCGGCATGCCGCGGGGCCGGCCGTAGAAGACGGAGTGGAAGATCGCCCCGTCCGAGCCGCCGTAGCGCCAGCGCCCGTCCCCGATGCTCGGGGCCATCGCGCCGGTGACCCCTCCGTGACAGGCAGCGCAGTTGAACCCCTCAAAGAGCTTCTGCCCTTCTGCCGCCACCGAGGAATCGCCGGCAAAAGGGTTCCTGAGCGCCGCCGCCGGTGGCGGAGTGCGGCCCGCGTTCGCGTGCTCATCGTAGCGCACCGCGGGCGGGGGGGATTGTTGCGCCGTGACCGGCATCGCGGTGGACAGGACGAGCCCCGCGGCGACCAGGGCCAATCGCAGCATCCCGGATCCGCCTTTCATAATCCGAAGATCCACACCATGCCGCCCAGGCTGGTATAGCGGGCGAGGTCCTTCATATAAGGGGCGGGCGGCCGGACGTCGTCGGGATCGTCCGAGCGAACATCCCCGGCCAGCTGGCTCCAATCTCCTCCCAGGCCTGAATAGACCGCCACGTACTGTTTCCCGTCGGGTCCACGGAACGCGATGGGATTCCCCACCACGCCCGAGCCCACCTTGAACTTCCAGCGCGGTTTACCGCTGCGGGCGTCGGCTGCCTTGAACCATCCGTCGAGCGTACCATAGAAGACGAGGTTCCCGCCGGTCGCCAGCGCGCCGCTCCAGACCGGATACTTCTCCTTGATCTCCCAGGCTTTCCTGCCCCGCTCCGCATCCCAGGCGATCAAGGCTCCCAGATGAGTGCCCGCCCCCGGCTTATACGGCGCGGTGACACCGACGTAGGGGGTCCCCGCCACGTACGCCGCCGGCGTGGTCGCGTAATCCATGCACATGTTGGCCGTGGGCACGTAGAAAAGCCGAGTGGCGGGCGACCACGCCGCGGGTTGCTGGTTCTTGCCCCCCTCCAAGGTGGGGCAGATGTCGGTCACATTGCCCCGCGAGGCCCCGGTGAGCTTGGTAGAATCGAGAACCGGGCGCCCGGTGGCGAGATCCACATGCCGGGCCCAGTTCACCGGTACGTACTTCTCGGCGCTCAGCAGCTCGCCGGTAGCGCGGTCCAGCACGTAGACGAACCCGTTCTTGTCGAAGTGGACCAGAACCCTCCGCATCCGGCCTTTCACCGCGAGCTCGGTGAGGATCATCTCCTGGGTGCTGTCGTAGTCCCAGTTGTCGGAGGGGGTGAACTGGTAGGCCCAGCGGAGCGCGCCATCACCGGGCCGGCGCGCCAGCACACTCGTGGTCCAGCGGTTGTCCCCGGGCCGCTGCTCGGCATTGTAGGGTGCAGGATTGCCGGTGCCGTAGTAGATCAGGTCGAGGTCGGGATCGTAGGACAGCCACCCCCACACGGGCCCGCCGCCGTGGCGCCACCCATCCGGGGGCCAGCTCTCCACCGATGATCCCGAGCTCTCCTGGTAAAACGGCTTGAAGCTTTGGGGATCCGCGAGCATCTCCGCGTCGGAGCCCGCGGTATAGCCGGTCCACACCACGCGCCCGGTTGCCAGGTCCAGCCCCTTGGCCCAGCCACGGACGCCGTACTCACCACCCGCCACTCCAATGATCACGCGGTCCCGTACCACCAAGGGGGCCATCGGCGTGGTCTCACCCACGCCCACCTCGGCCACCTTCGTCTTCCAGAGCTCCCGGCCGGTCGCCGCGTCCAAGGCGACCGTGTGGCCGTCGAGCAGGTTGTAGATGAGTCGTCCATCAACGTAGAACGCCCCGCGGTTGACCAGGTCGCAGCACGCCATCCCGACCGCCAGCTGACTCACCCTGGGCCGGTACTTCCAGCGCAACGGATAGCCTTCCTGAGTGAGGTCAAAGGCGTAGACGACGTTCGGATACGGGGTCACGACAAACATGGTGCTGCCCACGACGAGGGGCTGGCCCTCGTGGCCACCGAGCACCCCGGTCGAAAACGTCCAGGTGGGCCGCAGCCTCGGCACGTTTGCGCTGGTGATGTCCGTGAGCGGGCTGAACCGGGTTACCGCGTGGTCCCGTCCAGGCATGGTCCACTGCCCCGTTTCGGGTACCGGGGGACGGCTCTGCGCCCCCAACGGGGCGGCGTGGCCTGTCAGGGCGATCAACATCGCGGGCGCCAGCCGGGAGCCACGCCGCTTGAGGGCGAGCACATCGGCCAGGGCCGCTCCGAGCAGTGCCACCAGCGAGTAGACGGCGAGAAGGATCAGTCCCAGAGGCCAGAGACCGCCGTCGGCTGGACGCATCACCACTCCAGCCAGGAGCACTGCCGCCTGGCCGGCGAACACCCCGAGCGCCGCCGCGCGCGGGTGCCCCGGGCTGAATGCGCCCGGCAGCAGGCCTGCGATGAAGAGCGCGCCGGGATAGAAGTACACAGCCGCATCCCAAGGCTCCTGCCGCCCGGTGATCAAGGGACTCAGTAGCCAGATGGCAGCCCCGGTGGCGCACCCGATGAGAAATGCCCGGAGAGACCGAGAGCGTAACGCCGTCAAGCCGGACGTCTCTCGTTCAGACGAATCCAGATCCATAGGGCGGTCCAGTGAGCAGTTCCGATGACGACGCCGGTAACGGCGGCCAGGAAGAGCTCGCGCGTTACCACGAATTGGGCGTTGATCAACTCGGCCACGGCGCCCGCCACCGACCCGGACAGCACGAATGGCCACCAGGCGATCCGCTGTGGATCGGAGCGAAGCCCAGCCAGCACGATTCCGGCCACATAGAGAATCGCGGCGCTGCTGATGGTGACCGCGAGCCAGGCGCCGTGTTCGATCGCCTCATACCAGATCATCATCCCGCCCACGAGCAATACCGTGAGCGTGGTGCCCAACGTCTCGATCCGAATCAGCCAGTCTGGCCGGCGCGAGTGTGGCACTGGGTGTAATCCAGGAATTCGCGGAACCGCTGCACGGCCTCGCTCCGGCTGAGCCGGCCGGAAATGGGGGCCTCGTTGCCCGTTTCACCGGACACCACGTATTCCACCTCTCCTCCGGGCTGCTTCAGCACGGCGACGGCGGCGAGCCACCGTGCGCCATCGGCGAGCGCGATTTCGTGCCCCTCACCGACGGGGTGCTGGGCAAACGCTTCCTGCACCAGCTCGAGTGAGGCCGGTGCGGTGCGCTCGCGCTCGCCGTCACAGATGCGGAGCCGCATGGCTACCTCCTCCCGGGGGCCAGGGGCCCACACCTGGACGGTGTGGCCCTCAGTGTCGATGCGCCAGTGGGTGGCGAGACGGGGCTGATCCTGCCCCGGTGCAGCCCGGACGGAACGCCGGGCCGGTTCAAAGCCGGGCGAATTCGTGCACCGTGAGGTCGCTGAGCACGTCGCCCGTGTGCCGGATCTCCTTGGGCTCGATCAGCATTACATGCACCTCCTCCGGCGCCACCGGCCGGTGCTCGACTCCCCTGGGCACCACGACCATCTCTCCGGGACCCAGAGTGACGGATCCGTCCCGCAGCTCGATGGTCAGCTCCCCCCGGAGCACGATGAACAGCTCGTCCTCCTCGGCATGCCGATGCCAGACGAACTCGCCCTGGAGCTTGGCGAGCTTGACGTGGCTGTCGTTGAGATCGGCCACGATCTTGGGACTCCACCGGTCGTCGAAAAGCCCGAACTTCTCCGTCAAATTGATTTTGGTGATCATGCCACCTCCAGCAGGATGAGGCTGGTGTTGTCCATAAAGATGCCCTGAAGTTGGTCAGCGATGAAGCCCGGGCTTGCGGTCATCGGACACAGCGATTCGGGCAATTATCCGGTTAGCCTTCCCGGATGATCGATCGCACCCTTTCACGGAAACAGGCCATGCTGAACGGCACCGGTTTCGTCCGGGTGCGCGGCGCCCGCGAGCACAATCTCAAAGACGTGGACGTGGACATTCCCCGGAGCGCCCTGGTGGTCTTCACCGGTGTCTCGGGTTCCGGCAAGTCCTCACTGGCGTTCGGCACCCTCTACGCCGAAGCCCAACGGCGCTACCTCGAGTCGGTGTCCCCTTACGCCCGAAGGCTGTTCCACCAGATGGCGGTGCCCCAGGTCGACGCGATCGAGGGGCTCCCGCCGGCAGTCGCGCTTCAGCAGCAGCGCGGCACCCCCACCACCCGCTCGTTTGTGGGCAGCGTGACCACGCTCTCGAACCTGCTGAGGATGCTCTTCTCCCGGGCCGGGGACTACCCGCCGGGCCGGCCCATGCTCCATGCGGAGGACTTCTCGCCCAATACGCCGACGGGCGCGTGCCCCCGCTGTCATGGGCTGGGCCGGGTATACGAGGTGACCGACCGCTCCATGGTGCCGGACGATTCGTTGAGCATCCGCGAACGGGCCATCGCGGCGTGGCCTCCCGCCTGGCATGGGCAGAATCTCCGGGACATCGCGGTCACGCTCGGCTACGACATCGACCGCCCATGGCGGGACCTGCCGAAAAAGGACCGCGACTACCTGCTCTTCACCGACGAGCAGCCCGTTGTCCCGGTCTATGCGGGTTATGACCCCGCCGAGGTGCGGCGGGCGCTCAGGCGGAAGGAGGAGCCCAGCTACATGGGAACCTTCTCGAGCGCCCGGCGGTACGTGCTGCACACGTTTGCCACCACCGAGAGCCCCATGATCAAGAAGCGGGTGTCGCGGTACATGGTCAGCACCGAATGCCCGGTCTGCCATGGCAAGCGGCTCCGCCGCGAGGCTCTGTCCGTCAGGTTTGCCGGCTACAACATCGCGGATATCTCCAGCCTCCCGCTGAAGCGGCTGAGTGCGGTCCTGGCGCCCTATGCGATCGGGAGAGCGAAGGGGTGGGACCGCCTGAAAGCCGACCATCCCGAAAAAGCGATGGTTGTCCACCGCATCGTGGAGGACTTCATGGCGCGGCTCACGGTCCTGCTCGATCTCGGACTCGGCTATCTCTCGCTGGACCGGAGCACTCCTACCCTGTCACCAGGGGAACTGCAGCGGCTCCGTCTCGCCACCCAGGTACGGTCGAATCTGTTCGGGGTCGTCTATGTGCTGGACGAGCCGTCGGCCGGCCTGCACCCGGCTGACACCGAGGCCCTGCTGCGGGCGCTGGACCAGCTCAAGGAATCCGGCAACTCCCTCTTCGTGATCGAGCACGAGCTGGATGTCATCCGGCACGCCGACTGGATCGTAGACGTGGGACCGGGGGCGGGCCAGCACGGGGGACGGATACTCTATAGCGGCCCATCGGACGGGCTGGAGCAGGTGCAGGACTCGCAGACGCGCCGATACCTCCTGGGAGAGGTTCCGCTGCCGCCACGGCCAGACCGGATGCCCCGAGGGTGGCTGCGCCTGACTGGTGTCTCCCGCAACAACCTGCACGGGCTGGACGTCGACTTCCCCCTGGGCGTCTTCACCACGGTCACCGGCATCTCGGGATCGGGCAAGTCCAGCCTGGTGAGTCAGGTGTTGCCGGAGCTGGCTCTCGAACACCTGGGCCACGAGGCTCCGGCCGAGGTCGAGGAGGGAGAGGAGCTGGAGCGCGCGGCCGTGGTAACCGCCAGTGGCCGGATTGCGGGGGGGATGGAAGGGATCAGGCGGCTGGTGCGGGTGGATCAGAAGCCGATCGGCCGCACCCCGAGATCGAACCTGGCTACGTACACGGGCTTGTTCGACTATGTGCGCAAGCTGTTCGCGGCCACCAAGGCGGCGCGCGCCAGACGCTACGATGCCGGACGCTTCTCCTTCAACGTCCGCAAGGGCCGCTGCGAGACCTGTGAGGGCGAGGGGTTCGTGATGGTGGAGCTGCTCTTTCTCCCCAGCGTGTATGCGCCCTGCCCCGCCTGCCACGGCGCCCGCTACAACGCCAAAACGCTCGAGATCAAGTACCGCGGCAAATCCATCGCCGACGTGCTGGCCCTGACGGTGGATGCAGCCTGGGAGTTCTTCACTGAGGAGCCGCAGGTGCAGCGGGCTCTGGGCGTGCTTCGGGAAGTGGGACTGGGATATCTCCGGCTGGGCCAGCCTGCCACCGAGCTCTCCGGGGGTGAGGCTCAGCGGATCAAGCTGGCCACCGAGCTGCAGCGGGTCTCGCGGGGCGACACGCTCTACATCCTTGATGAGCCCACCACCGGCCTGCATCCCGCCGACGTAGAGCGGCTCATGGCTCAGCTGGAGGGGCTGGTGGAGGCGGGGAATACCG
This sequence comes from Gemmatimonadales bacterium, assembly GCA_036379675.1. Taxonomy (GTDB): domain Bacteria; phylum Gemmatimonadota; class Gemmatimonadetes; order Gemmatimonadales; family GWC2-71-9; genus CAVVWJ01. The sequence continues at coordinate 8,318 of DASVGF010000189.1, forward strand.
TGATCGTGGTGGAGCACGACATGCGGGTGGTGGCCGGGAGCGACTGGGTGATCGACATGGGCCCCGGGGCGGGTGACGAAGGAGGACGTGTGGTGGTATCGGGCCCGCCCGACGAGGTCACTCGCTCGCCCGACAGTCGCACCGGGCCCTACCTCGCCCGATTTCTGGAAGCAGCGGAAGCGGGATTGGCGCTGACAGCTACGGACTGAGCAAGTCCGCGCCGCCGGTTCGCAACGAAGCCGGCGCCGCCGCCACGTCGGACGCCAGCACAAAATCCCTGAAATCGAAGCCCGGCCCTACCGTGCAGCCCACCAGGGTGTAGTCCCCAGTGGACCGAGCGGCCTGCCACCAGCCGGCCGGCACCGCGTGCACCGGGCGCTGCCGCGCACCCAGCGCTCCCAGCTGCCGGCGGTCTATCCGGTCGCCCGACGGGGGCGCGATCCAGAGCTCGAGTGGCGCGCCTTCGTAGAAATGCCAGACCTCGTCGGACTGCACCTGGTGCCAACGGCTCACGGCGCCAGCTGGGAGGAGGAAGTAGATCGTGGTGAGCGCTGATCGGGGTCCCCGGCCATCGGCCGGGGTCACGCTCTGTTCCGACCGGTAGAGCTCGCCGTAGTAGCCGCCTTCCGGGTGCGGCTTCAGGCCCAGTTGGGCAATGAGCGTCTGAGCTCGGTCAGCCATGGCTTACCTTGCGTGCCGCGCCATGCGGGTGGAAAGATGCCGTTTCACGTCCGGCCATTCCGACTGCAGAATGCTGTACATGACAGTGTCCCGAACGGTTCCGTCCCGGCGGGCCTGGTGATGCCGGATTACACCGTCCAGTCGAGCGCCCAGCGCCGCAATCGCCCGCTGGGATGCGAAGTTGAAGTTATCGGTGCGAAAGCCGACGGCGCGGCACC
>DASVGF010000190.1:0-5231 GCA_036379675.1 Gemmatimonadales bacterium
GGCGCGCAGGTCAGCAAGGGGAACGTGATCGCCACCGTGGGTGGGGCCAACTCCGACTACGGTCCCCACCTGCACTTCGAGATCCGGGGTGAGAATCAGATTGCGCTGGATCCCACCGTGTGGCTTCGGAGGCGGTAGGGAACCTAAATTGCCACCCCGATTCGCTCGCCGGCCTGGGCCCGTCCCCGCATCAGAGCCGCCTCTGCCAGCGCCACCAGCTCGTCGGTCTGGGAGACCGCGGGGTGGGGATAGGTGGCGATCCCGGCACTGAACCGCGGGCGGGGCAGGCGGGGATCGGCGTCGTAGGGAACCACCGCCAAGCGCTCGCGGACCCGGAGGACCGACTGACGGGCCCCCGTCTGGCCGGTCTCGGGCAGAACAATGGCAAATTCGCTGGCGCCGTGGGGCACCACGAAATCGGGCAGCCGGAGCTCCCGCCGCAGCGTTTCCACGACCGCGCGCCGAAGCCGCCCGGCTTCCTCGGAACCGCCCCGCTGTTCAATTTCCCGCAGCTCTTCGATGCCCAGCAGGACCAGGCTGAAGCTGAGCGAGTAGCGGCGGGCCCGCTCGAACTCCTGCTGCATGCGGCGGTCGAGGGGTTCCGGGGCGGTGGGCTGGCCTTCCTGCCGTTCCCGGATTCTGGCCCGCAGCCGGGCGCATAGGTCGGGATAATGGACCGGCCCCGCCAGCGCGTCGGCAGCCCCCAGCGCCAGGGCCTGGGCGGGTGCGTCCCGGTTGGCGGCATCGATGAGGACGAGCAGGGGCAGGCTGTGGTCCAGGCCGGCAAGGCTGGACTTCTGGATATCCTTGAGGGTGACAAGAATGGCGTCGGCTTTGGGGGCCGCGCCACCCCTCTCACACTCGACCAGCTGAAAACCCGCCCGGATCAGCTCCTGCACCAGCCCGAACGGGCGCGCGGACGGGTCCCCGGCCAGGAGTACCCGGTGGCGTGGGTGCGACCCCGCAGCCCCCTGGTTCACCGGCAACAGAGGAGCAAATGCGTCAGCGGAAGAACACGCCGGAACGTCTCGGAGCTCATGTTTCGGTCCAGGGTGGCGTCGAAAAGGCGCCGGTCAGGGGCAAGGCGATCGGAGCGACCGCGATCCAGGTATTCACCAAAACGCCCAGCCAATGGCGCGAGCCGGGCATTTCGTCTGAGTCGCACACCGCGTTCAGGCGGGAGTGCGAGCGGTGCCAGTTAGCCAGTATAGTGGCGCATGACTCGTACCTAATCAACCTGGCCTCCCCGGATCCGGTCCTAAGTGCGCGCTCGGAAGCCTCTTTCATGGCTGAGCTCCGGCGCTGTGACGGGTACGGCATCCCCTATCTGGTGTCGCATCCGGGCAACTACATCGATAACCGGGAGGCGGGGCTGGAGCGGAACGCGGCCGCCTATACCCGCGCCCTGCGCGCGGTGCAGGGCCCGGTGACCGTGCTGCTCGAGACGACGGCGGGCTGCGGCACCGCGTTGGGCAGCACCCTCGAGGAGCTGGCCCTACTGCGCGATCTCATCGGCGACGATGTGCGGCACCGGATCGCCTTCTGCGCCGACACCTGCCATCTCTATTCGTCGGGGTATGACCTGAAGGACGACTATGACGGTGTCTGGCGGCGGTGGGAAAAAGTGCTGGGCCTGAAGCAGCTGCGCTGTCTCCATCTCAACGACTCCAAGACAAAGTTTGCATCCCGGCGCGATCGCCACGAGCTGATCGGGGAAGGCTCCCTGGGCCCGCAGCCGTTTCGCCGCGTCATGACGGATCCCCGCCTGGCGCATGTCATCATGATCCTGGAAACGCCCAAGGGCGACGACGGCGTCACGGCGGATCGGAAAATGTTGCGCCGGTTGCGCCACTATGCCAGAGCCGCGAGGCCCGCGCGTTGACCGTCTCTCTTCCTCCGGCCATACTTGCGATGATGCGACCGCTAGTTGCCCTCGCCCTCTTGCTGCCGGCAGCGAGCCCCTCGCCGCTGGCCGCACAGACGGACTACTACGCCCGCCTCGGCGCGACATTTTCCACCGCCCTGGTCAAAGACCGGATCATCAGTGAGATCGAGGTGAAGCCGGGTCTGGCGCCCACGTTGGTGCTGGGGGCGGCGCTGCCCATCGCGCCGCTCTACCGCGCCGGGCTGGAAGCCTCCCTCACCTCCTCCGGATACAAGAGCGAGGAGCCCGGCGCCGAGGCCGATCTCGGCACCATTCGAACCACGGCGGTCACGCTGGGGCTGGATGGCCCGATTGCCTCCAGCGTGCGTTGGCGTGCGGCTGTCGGGCTCCTTCGCTACTGGCCCAGCGAGAAGCGCGGCATCTTTCTGCAGGGAGGCACCACCCGGTTCCTGGCCGGCGCCGGGGTGGACTATCGGTGGCCTATCATGACCAGGTGGGATCTCATGGCATCACTGCGCTACGACTATCACCGCTTCACCGCCGACGAGCTCCGGGCCCGCGGCTTTGCCCAGAGCCAGGGTGTGCAGCGCATCTCGGCCACGATTGGCCTGGGCCGGGGTGCGCGATGAAGCTTCTCCGAAATCTGCCGATACTTGTTGTCCTGATCCTGGGCGCCGGCGGAGTTTCCTGTGCCGACATCGCCGCCCCGAGCCGGGGGAATGCGTACGAGTGGCGCCGGATCGTCGCAACCGGCCCTGGGAGCGCCGATACCCTCAGCTTTCACTGGCCCCGCTCCCGGCTGCCCGTGAGGATCTGGGCTCAGGACACCCTGGCGCTGCCGGCCGATGTGCGGGGAGGCGTAGCGCAGTGGGAGGCCACCTTCCTTTATGGGGAGTTCGAGGCCGAGCTGGTTTCCGACTCGAATGCGGCGGACGTCATCGTCCGGGCGGGCAGTGCGGTGAAGGGCGGGTTCTCGATCATCCGGCTGTCCAGCTCCCTGGCTCCTGAATGCGAGGGCGGCACCGACTTCGAGCTTCCGGCCGGCAGCAACCAGTTGGTGATGCCCATACGTGTCTTCGTCAATCCCCGGTTCGACCCGGCCGCTCCCGGCGTGGCCGAGTGCATGGCGTTGACCACTGCCCATGAGCTGGGTCACGCGATTGGGATCTTCGCCCACTCGCCGAACCCGGCCGACCTGATGTATGGCGATCCCGTAGTTGCCGTGCCCAGCAGCCGGGATCGCTCGACGGCGGAGCTGGCGTACCATACCGAGCCGACGTTGACACCCGGTCCGCGTTGAGGTTGCACCATGCGGCCAAGCTGTTGATCTTTATCGACCTGGGCTCTGAATAACGCGCGACGCACGCGCATTGGGAGCGTATGAATACCGAGACCACTGCAGTCGCCCGCGAGAACCTCACCCTGGTCGAACACGGCCTCTTCCCCATTCGCATTCACGCCAACCTGACGCCTCCAGCGCTGATCGAGCATGCGCTCCGCCGGAGCGAGGGGGTCCTTACCGATCATGGCGCCTTCACGGCGGTCACCGCACCGCACACCGGCCGGTCCGCCAAGGACAAGTTCCTGGTCGAAGAGCCGGGTACCAATAACCGGATCTGGTGGGAGAAGAACAGCCGGCTCGATCCCATGGCGTTCGACCGGCTGCTGGAGGACGTACGGGGTCACCTGGATTCGCGTGAGGTGTACGTTCAGGACCTCTTCGCCGGGGCCGACCCGGCCTATCGCCTTCCGGTCCGGTTCATCACCCCGAACGCCTGGCACGCCCTGTTCGTGCGCAACATGTTCATCCGCGCCTTGCCGGCCGAGTTGGCCCAGTTCCGGCCCGGCTTTACCGTGCTGCACGCCCCCGATCTCCAGGCCGACCCGGCCCGGCACGGCACCCGCACCGGCACCTTCATTGTCATCAACTTCGCCAAGAAGCTGGTGCTTATCGGGGGAACGCGGTACGCCGGGGAAATGAAGAAGTCGATCTTTACCGCGCTGAACTACATCCTCCCCGGTCAGGGCGTCATGCCCATGCACTGCTCCGCCAACGTAGGCCCCGGGGGAGACACGGCCATCTTCTTTGGTCTGTCCGGTACCGGCAAGACCACGCTGTCGGCGGACCCGTCGCGCCAGCTGATTGGCGACGACGAGCACGGCTGGAGCGACCGGGGTGTCTTCAATTTCGAGGGTGGCTGCTACGCCAAGGTCATCCGGCTCCGGCCCGACACCGAGCCCGAGATCTATAGAGCCACCGAGATGTTCGGCACGGTGCTGGAGAACGTGGTGCTCGATCCCGCCACCCGCTCGGTCCAGTTCGATGCCGATACCGTCACCGAGAACACCCGGGCCTGCTATCCCATCAACTACATCCCGAATCATCTGCCCAGCGGGGCGGGCGGGCATCCGAAAAACATCGTCTTCCTCGCGGCCGATGCCTTCGGCATCATGCCGCCGATCGCGCGGCTCACCGCGGATCAGGCGATGTACCACTTTCTCTCGGGCTACACGGCCAAGGTCGCCGGCACCGAGCGGGGCGTTACCGAGCCGTCTGCGACGTTCTCCGCCTGCTTTGGAGCGCCGTTTCTCCCACTGCATGCCGGTGTGTATGCCAAAATGCTCGGCGAGCGGATTGCCCGGCACGGCGCCAAGGTCTGGCTGGTAAACACCGGGTGGACCGGGGGCGCCTATGGCACGGGGTCGCGCATGAAGCTGCCCTACACCCGGGCCATGCTGCGGGCCGCGCTGTCGGGTGGTCTCGACCGCGCGAAGTTCACCCGGGATCCGGTATTCGGTTTCGAGGTGCCCGCTTCGGTGCCCGACGTACCCGACGCCATTCTGACTCCCCGCGGCACCTGGGCCGACCCGGCCGCCTATGACGCGCAGGCGCGGAAGCTGGCCACGATGTTCCGGGAGAACTTCGAGCAGTTCCGGGCCGAGGTGCCGGCGTCCGTCGCAGCAGCGGGGCCGGTTGTGTGACGTCAGCGAGGCAGCGGGGCAGCGGGGCAGGTCGAGTGGAAGAAAGCACGACACGAGCCCCGGACATCGAGCCCCGCCCCGCCGTCCCGCCGCCCCACCGCCCCGCTGCCAAGAGCATCCGTGATCCGCTCTGGGACAACATCCGGGTAGAACGCCCCGCACTCCTGGCGCTCGACACCCCCACCGTTCAGCGCCTGCGTTATATCCGGCAAGTCGGTCACTCCTTCCTGGTCTACCCCGGCGCCACCCACAGCCGCTTCGAGCACGCCCTCGGTGCGTACCATCTCACCCGTCGGGCCCTCGCTGCGCTCGACGAGCTGGGCGAGAGCGGGCCTGCGACCCCCGACGATCGTCTCGCGGTGAA
>DASVGF010000191.1:0-32961 GCA_036379675.1 Gemmatimonadales bacterium
GGCGGATTCAAGCTGCAGCTGGAGGACCGTGCCGGCCTGGGTGAAGCGGCGCTCAATGACGCCACCCAGGCGCTCCTGGGCCGGGCGTATCAGTCGCCCGAGCTGGCCGGAGTCTTCAGCGGCTACCGGGTCAACGTCCCCCAGCTCGACGTGGAGGTGGACCGGGACAAGGTGAAGGACCAGGGCATTGTCCTCACCGATCTGTTCCAGACCATGCAGGCCTACCTCGGGTCGGTGTACGTGAACGACTTCAACAAGTTCGGCCGTACCTACCAGGTCAAGGTGCAGGCCGACGCGCAGTTCCGGGCCACGGCCGAGAATATCGCGCAGCTCAAGGTGCGCAACGCGCAGGGCGCCATGATACCTCTCGGCTCCGTGATCACGGTAAAGCAGTCCCACGGTCCCGATCAGGCGGTCCGGTACAATGGGTATCCCTCGGCCGACATCAACGGTGGGCCCGCCCCGGGCTACAGCTCGGGCCAGGCGGAGCAGAAGATCGAAGCCCTCATGCGCGAGGTGCTTCCCAATGGCATCGGCTACGAGTGGACCGACCTGACCTATCAGCAGAAGCTGTCCGGCAATACGGCCGTGTTCATCTTCCCGCTGTGCGTGCTGCTCGTCTTTCTGGTGCTGGCGGCGCAATACGAGAGCTGGTCACTGCCGCTCGCGGTCATCCTCATCGTCCCGATGTCGTTGCTGTGCGCCATCGGCGGCGTGTGGCTCACCAAGGGTGACAACAACATCTTCACCCAGATCGGGTTCCTGGTGCTGATGGGGCTGGCCTGCAAGAACGCGATCCTGATCGTTGAGTTTGCCCGCGAGCTTCACCTCCAGGGGAAATCGCGGGTAGAGGCGGCGCTGGAAGCCTGCCGGATCCGGCTCCGGCCCATCCTGATGACGTCTCTGGCATTCATCATGGGCGTGCTGCCGTTGGTGTTCTCCAGCGGCGCGGGCGCCGAGATGCGGCATGCCATGGGCGTGGCGGTGTTCTCCGGCATGCTGGGCGTCACCTTCTTCGGGCTGGTGTTGACGCCGGTGTTTTACGTAGTGATTCAGGGGCTGGCGGAGCGCAAGGGAAGGACGGCGAGGCAGTTCGCCCTGGAGCCGGCTCACGACAAGGATTCCAAGCATGCATAACGTGGTGGTGGTGCTCCTCTCGCTGGTGCTGGCCGGCTGTGCCGCGGCGCCGGCCTATCGTCCTCCCGAGGTCCAGCTCCCGACGGCGTTTCGGGAGACGCCGGACAGTGTGCCCCACGCGGCAATCGGCGAGGCGCCGGTGGGTCGGGCGGCGGTTACCGATTCAGTGCTTCCCCTGGAGTCCGTCTGGATGGGCCTGGGCGACACCACGCTCGTTCGGCTCATGAACGAGGCGGTTCGCGCCAACCTCGACGTCCGCGCGGCTGAAGCGCGGGTCCGCGGCGCCCGCGCGGCCCGCACCCAGGTGGCGCTCGATCTGGCCCCGACCGTGACCTTCGGGGGCGGATACACCCGCCAGCGGCTGTCGAGCGCAACCTTCCCGATCGGCGCGGGGTCGTTTCCGGACCAGGACATCTGGGACGGCGGCTTCGATGCCTCCTGGGAGCTCGACCTGTTCGGCCGGGTACGCCGGAACGTTCAGGCTCAGGGCGCGGTGGTGGAGGTGGCTCGGGAAGACCTGCGCGATATCCAGGTGTCGCTCACCGCCGAGATTGCGCGGGCCTACTTCGACCTGCGCGGTGCACAAGAACAGCTCTCCGTCGCGCAGCGAAACGCGGAGAACCAGCAGCGCACGCTGGAGGTTACCCGCCAGCGCCTCGACGCCGGCCGGGGCACTGCGTTCGATACCGAGCGCGCCCAGGCTCAGCTCAGCTTTACACTGGCGTCCATCCCGGCCCTGGAATCGAGGGTGGCACAGGCTCAATACCAGATCGGGGTTCTGGTGGGCCGTCCGCCGGCCTCGGTGGCCGTGGAGCTCGCCGGCGCCGGCGGGCTGCCGACGCTGCCCAGCGTGGGGCCCCTGGCTCGTCCTGATTCCGTGATTCTCAGAAGACCCGACGTGGCTGCGGCGGAGCGCCGGCTGGCGGTGGAGCGGGCACTGGTTGGAGCCGCCAAGGCGGACTACCTGCCGCGCCTGAGCCTGGGAGGGAGCGCGGGCTATTCCTCTACTACCTTCAGCTCCCTGGGTGATGAGGGCACCTTCCGCTACGCGGTCGGGCCGATCATCTCCTGGCCCGCGCTCAACCTCGGCCGGGTGAAGGCGCGGGTGGACGAGTCGCGCGCGCGCGAGGCGGAGGCGCGGGCCCAGTACGACCAGACGGTGTTGCTGGCGCTGCAGGACGTGGAGAGCGCGTTGGTGCGGTACCGGACCTCACGGGCCCGGGTCGAGCGGATCCAGGACGCGGCGTCGGCCAGTGAGCGGGCGGCGGAGCTGGCGCGGGTGCGGTTTTCCAGCGGTGTCGCCGACTTCCTCCAGGTCCTGGATGCTGAGCGCACCCAGCTCGAGGCGCAGGATCAGCTGGCTCAGGGGCGGACCGAGGCAGCAACCTCTTACGCCGCGCTCTACAAGGCGCTGGGAGGCGCGCTACCATCAGCTAACTGACGGCTGACATTCTGCCTGCCCGCCCAACCCACCGCAGCCGCCACGGACATGGGCCCTCCGGCAGGCTCCGCGACAACCACTCAACCCTTCCCCTGGGAGCCTGCCTGCGAACCCACGCCCGTGCCGTCTGCTCCGCCCATCCCATCTTGGCGTGGGGTGGAGCAGCGGCGGAGCAGTGGACCCTGAAGGGCGCGTCAGTGAGCCCTCAAACCTCTTGACCGATCTCTACTGCGAGGCGCATTGCAGCGCCCGGAAGGGTTCGCTGCTCCGCCGCTGCGATGTGTGGGGGTGGGCCCTACCGCACAACCGCTTCCAGCCCGGTCGCCCGGCCATAGATCTGTTGCACTGCGGCAATCGTGTCGGCCTCGGCCGCAGTCTTGTCGGTCCGATACCGCTTGATGCGGGCAAACCGGAGCGCCACGCCCCCCGGATAGTGCGGGCTGGCCTGCACCTCGTTGAACGCCGTCTCCACCACCATCTCCGGCCGCACGTGGACCACGTGGCCGTCGCGCGCCACCTCGAGCTCCAGCAGCCGCCTGGTCTGCCACTCGAGCATCGCGTCGGTCATTCCCTTGAACGTCTTGCCCAGCATCACGAACCCGCCGGCGGGATCGCGCGCGCCCAGGTGCAGATTGCTCAGCCAGCCGTGCCGCCGGCCGTGACCCCACTCCGCCGCGAGCACCACCAGGTCGAGCGTGTTCGCCGGCTTGATCTTGAGCCAGCGACGCCCGCGATGCCCGGCCTGGTAGGGCTGGTCGAGCGCCTTGGCCATGATCCCCTCGTGTCCCTGCTCGATGGCTTCCTGGAGGAATCGCTGCGCCTCCTCCGCGGATGAGGTGAGCAGCCGGGGAACCAGCATGGGCGGCGGAACCGCCTCGCTGAGCCTGGTGAACCGCCGGCGGGCGGGCTCATCCACCAGGGCCGCACCGTCCAGATAGAGCAGATCGAAGAAGAACGGGCTGAGCGGCACATCGGCGCGGGCCCGGTCGACGTCCAGGCGTTTGCCGAACCGGCTCATGGTGACTTGAAACGGGTGCGGGGTTCCGTTCTCCCGGAGGGCGATGACCTCGCCATCGAGGATCAGCTCTCGCACCGGCAGGCCCTGCACCAGCTCCACGATGTCGGGCACGGCCGCAGTGACGTCGTTCAGGCGGCGGGAGAACACGCTCACCTGATCGCCGCTCTTGTGAACCTGTACTCTGGCGCCGTCGAGCTTGTACTCCAGGGCTGCCTCCCCCAGCTCCGCCATCGCATCTTCGGCCGCGTCGGCCGATCCGGCCAGCATCGGATGCACCGGCCGGAAGAGCTGGGTCGCAAAATCACTCAGGGCTGAGGCGTCTCCTCCCAGCGCACTCCTGGCGACACTGGTCAGGTCTCCCGCCATCATCCGGGCCCGGCGCACCCGCTCGGCCGGGACATTGGCCGCCCTGGCCACGGCCTCCAGCATCAGACCTTCTACTGCGCCCTGCCTCAGCTCGCCGATCACCAGCCGGAACAGAAAATCCTGCTCCGGACCGGTGGCCCGGGCGAGCAGGTCCCGAAGGATGCGCTGCCGTTCCTGCGAGGAGCCCTTGCCCGCAGGCACCCGCGCGATGCGGTCGAAGGCCGCATTCACGTCCGACAGGTGGAGCGACGGCTGGTTCGCGCTCGTGCCCATAGCGGCCTGAAGCGCCGCGTAGCCGACACCGACTTTCGATTGGCGAAGGGATCCGGACAGGAAAGCCACGGCGATCTCGATCTCTTCGGGCGGGACGCTGGCAAGCAGCGAGGCCAGCAGGCCGATCTTTTCCAGCCGCCCGCTGGCCTCCGCCACCTGGCGCGACGTCTCCACCAGCGATGCGAGCTTCACTGCAGGAAAACGGCCTCTCCGCCCGCCACGTCGCCGGAGGAAGCTGATGCGGGCCGCCGATACACGGACTTCCACCGGGGAATTGCCAGCCCGATCAACGCGCCCACGCCGGTGCCGACGGGGATTGCGAGGGCTGCCGCGCCCGCGGCCACACCACAGAGCATCTCTTCCGCGGCGGTGCAATCGTTAGACAGGAGGCTGAGCATGGTCAACACCATGAAGGTGCCGCCACCGATCACGGCACCCCTGCCGGCCGAGTTTCCCCGCCGCTCGATGCGCTGGATGTCGGGCCAGGGGACGACTACGGTGGCCGTGCCGGAGGGCCCCAGAGAATCGGACGACGAAAACCTCTGGTACTGAACTCCGCTGCCAGTGATGCGGGCGTAAGGAAGATCGAGCCGCCCAGCCGCCCCGGTGACGCGCAACCGGGACGCTGTGGCATGCTTGAGGCTCAGGCGTGCAACGGTGGCGGAGTCCTGCGCCGAGCCAACCGTCGATACCTGTGTCAGACCTGCGAGAGCGAGGATGCCAATCCACTTCATGGTAACGCCCTGCCGCGGTTACTTCGGCTGGGCCGCTCCCATCGTCTCTTCCAGGTCTTCGACCGCCCGGGTCACACGGTTACGGACCTGCTCCCAGGTGTCGGCGGTCGCCGTCTCGACCCGTTTCAGGTCATTGTTCACCGCTCGACGGGAGGCCCGGATCCTGGCCAGCGCCCGATCGCTCACCGCGCCGCCTTTCGACTTGGCCTGGGCGGCCAGCTGGTCGATTTCGGCGTCGATGCCGGCGAGCTGCTGCCGGATGGTTTCACCGAACTGCTGACGCTGGTCGAAGGAAAGCTCACCCGGCGGGGCCTCCGGCTCGGCCGAGATGCCTGCCTCGGGCGCAAGGGTGGTGTCGGTGGTGCCCCCGACCTCTTCGGTTTGCCGCTTACCGCAGCTGGTGGCCAGCAGCAGCGCCAGCGCCGCGATTGCAAGTTGTCGCATTGTGAATCTCCAGGTTTATCGGTAGGTCCTCTTGGGAGGCTACGGGCCGAATCGAAGTGCGTCAAGTGCTTGAGCTTGAACTCAGCCCGAGAACGGGTTTTCGTCGGCCGTGGGCCCATATACCGAGGGAACCGGCACGTCGAGCAGGCGAAGATAGACGCTGAGCTGCCCGCGATGGTGATACCAATGATTGAGCATCAACCCGCGGATCATCTCAATGCGCGGGCGGGCCATGATCTCCCGACCACCCCGCATCAGCCGCCACACGGCATCCGCACGCTCGGGCGAGAGCTCTGAGACAAATTCGCGTGCAGCTGCGATCCCCGTGTCGTGCGCCGTCAGAAGCTGCGAGGAGCTGGTCGCTTCCTCCTGCTGGCCCCCGGTAGGCTCGAAGGAGTCGTTGGAGAGGGCGCGGGCAATGCCACCGGGAACGTTCGCGACATGCAGTGCCAGCTGTCCCAGAGACCAGGATTTCGGGTGCGGTCTCCAGGAGAGCTTCGATTCGGGGACTCGCTCGAGCACGCGCCGGGTGGTCCGCGCCTCCTGATCCAGCTCTGCGGCCAGGGCCTCGGCCCGATCGTGCACGATGTCAGTGCGAGTCATGAAATCCCTCTGAAGCTAAGGGAGGAGAAAGGAGAGACCGAGGTCAGAAGATCACGTACCGGCCGCCGCCGGTGGTAGCAATGACCAGGTTCATGGCCACGAAAAAAAGATCGTAGCTCCAGCCATCGCCGTGGGGGCCCCAGAACCCGGTCTTCCAGACGAAGATCTTGCGGTGGATCGCGCCAAACATGACCAGGATGAGTCCGAGCGCTGCGACCTGAGTGAGGATCCCGAGTGTTACGCCCAGGCCACCCGAGATCTCGGCCAGGCCGAGAAAACGGGTGACTCCGGGGCTCAGGCCGATGCTCTTTCCGCGGGCGACCGGCTCCTGGAAATGCTTCCATCCGCTGGAGACAAACACCACCCCCACCAGCGCCCGCAGGAACAGCAGGGCCAGGTCATCGAACTGAAGCAGCCAGGGCAGTTCCATGATTTTTATCGGGCTGAAGTGATGGCGCCCGCCGGGGGCTGGAGGAACTGCGCCAACACGCCGGCATGGTCCGATGGCCACAGACGGTAGAGGGGACCAGCGACTTTGCTGGACGGTTGGTCGCCGATGATGCGCACCTGGCCCAGGAGTTGGCCCTGCGGGCCGCCAATCCCGCGGGCAAAGACGTAGTCGATTCGCTGGTTCAGCGCCGACGTCCGGTTCGAGAGATCGGCGAAATGACAGCAGGTGAAACCGCGGGTTCCCGGCCGCAGGTCCGCCCAAACGTCCGCGAAGTCGGCCCCGGTAACGATCGAGTGCATGGGTGACCCCTCACCGTCATTGAAGTCGCCCAGGAGCACCGACGGAGAGAACGATTCGACGTACGCCAGCAGCTCAGTGGCTTGGGCAGCCCGGAGCTCTGACAGTCCGGGTTGGGAGCCGCTCTCCAGATGGGTATTGGCGATCCTGACCGGTGGCATGCCGGCTATGGTCGCATCGATCATTACAAACCCTCTTACCAAGCTCACCCCCGGTGCCACCGGCCCCACGTTGAAGCTGTAGTTCCGCTCCAGCAAGCGCGGGCCGACGCTGACCCGACCGGCATCCACCAGAATTACATCGTGGTCCACCAGGCGGATGCCCGGCAAGGGCGAGGCATCAATGTTCTTCACCTGAGCCGCGACCACGTAGGGAAGCCCGCGGTCGGCCAGCTCGTCCTGGAGGATGGCGAGAAAGTCCTGCGAGATGTCCACGACCGGGAGCGGAGGGCCCAGGTGAATGTCGAGCCTATCCACTTCCTGCAGCCCTATGACCTGGGGCCGGTAGCGGGCAATCTCGTCCACCAGCGCCGCGGCCCGGGCCAGGAAGTCTGTGCGTTGCAGGGTGGCGACGCCAGCCAGCAGGGCAGGGATGTCATCGGTGGGATCGGGCGTTGCCAGAGCGCCGATCACCAGGTCTACATCGGTGCCGATGTAAATGTTACGCGTCAGGACAGTGAGGCGGTTCGAGAGTGCGCTGGAGGTCGCCGCTCCATCGGTGGAGGCCACTGGCTCGAGCGTACTCGAATCGGAGCAGGCGGAGATGAGTCCCGCGACCGCCATGAACGGAAGGGCTAGCCGGTACCGCATGAAGCCTCCCGGCTGGGGATGTGAGAAGGATGAATGTACCGGGAGACGGTACGGGCAGGTCCCGGGCCCGTCAAGCTCGCCCTATACGGGCTTCGATTCCGCTGGGTGCTTACGGCGCTTGCGAGGGCGATTTAACACAGCTGTCCCCGCCGACTCCCCGCTCATCGCCATATACCGCCGCAGCGCCGGTGTGCTCTGCTTCCGCACCAGGGCCTGGAGGAGCTCGGCCGACGGCTCCGCCGTGGCGGGCTCGAGTGACCTCACCTCGCCTGCCTCGCGCGCGAGCACCGGAACACCCTCGCGATACAGGATCCGGTTGGAGGTGAGCGCCGGAATCCGGTCGCCCGGTGTGATGATGCCCACCAGGTTGAGGGGGTCCGCCCCGCCGACGGCGGTAAGGGTACCGGTCTTCTCCTGGCGGCGGATGGCGCGGAGCTGAGCCACGGCCTCGGGCAAGGCAAACTGCTCACCGGACATGCCTGTCACAAACCGTCCACCCCGGATCTCGCCCCGAGCCTCGAGACGGCGATAGACCATGAGCAGGTCGCGCCAGGCCGGCACGCCGGCCTCCCGGGCCAGTAGTCGCTTGAACACCACCCCGTAACGACGGAGCAATGCGCGGGCAGCCAGCTCGGTATACTGGCCGGCAGGACGGTCGGACGGTTTGTCTGTTCCTGGATCCTTCCCGTTCCGCCCCTCGGCATGTCCGCCGAGCAGGGCCCAGCGGCCCGCGCTCTCTATGCCGTACGGCGCCGTACGAACGCGTCTGCGAGCGGCGCTCAATGGCTTTCGCTTGCTGGAGGGCGTGATCAACGCGCGCAGCCCGGCGAAGCTGTCCGAGGTGACGAGCCCGGTGCCGGCCAGCTCGCCCAGCGCCTGCTCCACCTGGGTGGGCAACAGCCCGGATGCGGCGGTCAGCTCGTGGAAGAACGACGCGCCCCGCTGCTGGAGGACCTCTCTCACAACCGTAGCGTAGCTGGAGAGCTCATAATCTCCGCCGTTCCTGCCGGCGAGCCACCCATCCGCGTGCTCCCGGAGAAACAGTGCAATTGGTGTGGACCGTATCGGCCCACCCGCCCGCCCGTCGGTCCGCCCGCCCGTTCGTCCCCACGCCACCCGGCCCATCAGGCACAGGGTATCGAGCAAGGCAGGATCGTATTCGGCCACCCGGCTGGCGAGCACGTCGCTCTCCCATGCGGCCGCCGGCAGCTCGAACCCGTCCAGCATGCCGATGACCCCCGCCAGACCCTCGAGCCCTCCAGCTCGGTGCTCCGGCTCCACTCGCTGCCAGGTAAAGAGGAAGCGCATGAAGTCGGCTGCGGTGACCGGCTCGATCTCTGCCCGCAGCCGGTTGAGGGTATAGCGGTGGATACGGGCCAGCAGCCGGCGGTCGGACCATTCGAGCCCGGTTGCTCCCGCGGTAAACCGGCCCCGCAGGACCACGCCCTCGCCCTCCAGCGCCGCCAGGGCGATATCGGCATCGGCCTCGGAAACACCCAGCGAGGACGCCAGCTGCGCAGCCGTGGTCGGTCCCACGATGCCCAGGCGTCCCCGAAGCAGCTCACGAGTACCATCTTCTCTGGAAGGCACTGCCCCGCCGCCCCCCTGCTCATCTGCCCCGCAGGCGACCGCCTTGGCCTCGGGGAGCCGGTCTACCGCCACCCAGATTGCGTGGCCGGAAGCCACCTGCACCCGATGGGCCCGGCCGGTTTCCACCAGCTCCTTCCAGAAGCCGCCCCAGGACGTGCCGTCCCGTCCGCCCGAGAGGCCTTCGAGCTCGGTCAGGAACCCGGACGTGAGGAGGGCGTCGTGCAGCTCGTCGGCGTCACGCACCTCCGGCCAGGCCTCGTCGCGCACCCGCTCGATGGCTGCAGGATCCAGGGCGCCAAGGTCGTCGGCGGAGGAGGGCTCGAAGGCGCGGCGGGTCTGGACCGCGAGCGTGCGGCGCTCCTCGGCCGGAGCGTCGTCGAGGAAGGCGTAGGGCTTGGCGTTCAGGATCTCGTGTGACAGCGGCGACGGCTCGGGTAGGTCTCTGGCGACGACGCGGACCTCACCCGCATGGATCCGGCGGAGCAGCGCAGTGAGCAGGTCGAGATCCATGATCTCGTGCACGCAGTCGTCAATAGTCTGGCGCACGAGCGGGTGATCGGGAATGTCCCGGTCGCCGGGGATGTTCTCCAGACACGCCGCCGCGTCGGGGAAGGCGGCGGCCAGGAGATCCTCGGACTGCATTCGCTGAATCTGCGGGGGATTCTTGCGCCCCCCGCGGCTCCGCGCCACCGCCAGGGCAATCGTCGCATTCCACCGCCAGCGGGTGCCGAACATGGGCGCGTCGAGCAGCGCCTGGGCGAGGATTTCTTCGACGGTGTCCGGGTGCAGGAACTTGAAGACGCTGTCGAGCGGGAACGAGTGCTGCGGTCCCAGCGAGAGCAGCAGGGCGTCCTCGGTGGCGGCCGCCTGCAGCTCGAAGTTGAACTGCCGGCAGAACCGCTTGCGGAGCGCGAGGCCCCACGCCCGGTTGACCCGGCTGCCGAAAGGGGAATGAATGACGAGCTGCATTCCCCCCGCCTCGTCGAAGAACCGCTCGGCGACCAGCGTGTCCTGCGTCGGCAGGCAGCCGAGCAGGCGGCGGGACTCGGTCAGGTACTCGACCAGCTGATGGGCCGCGGCCGCGTGAGAGTCGTTGCCCGTCGTCCCGGCGTTGAGAATGTCGGCAACCCACTCAGTTGCCGCGGCCCGATCGTCGAGCCGCTCATCGAGCTCCTTCCTCAGCTCCGACACCCCACCCGACAGCTCGTTGCTCCGGGCCGGCGCCTCGCCCAGCCAGAACGGAATGCTGGGCGGCTGTCCCCGGGCGTCCTCGACCCGCACGATGCCCTGGCCCACCCGGAGGATGCGCCATGAGAGATTGCCGAGCTGAAAGATGTCGCCCTGGAGGCTCTCGACCGCAAAGTCTTCGTTGACCGTGCCGATGAAGGTGCCCTCCGGCTCGAGCACCACCCGGAAGTCGGCGTTGTCGGGGATGGCGCCGCCGGAGGTGATGGCCAGCATCCGGCTCCCGCGCCGGCCCCGGATCCGGTTGTTCACCGTGTCGTGGTGAATGAGCGCGCCTCTCCGGCCGCGGCGGGTGGAGAAACCCTGCGCCAGCATCTGGACTACGCCATCGAACTCGCCCCGCTCCAGGGTGCGATAGGGGTAGGCCTGTCGCACCAGCTCAAAGAGCGGCTCCACCTCCCAGTCTTCGCCCGCCGCCTCGGCCACGATCTGCTGGGCCAGCACGTCGAGCGGCTTGTCCCGAATGATGAGCCGGTCCAGCATCCCGTTGCGGACCGACCAGAGAAGGGCGGTGGACTCGACCAGCTCATCTCGCGTAAGGGGGAAGAGCCGGCCCTTGGGGGTACCGTGCACGGTGTGTCCCGAGCGGCCCACCCGCTGTAGGAAGGTCGAGATCCGGCGGGGAGTTCCCAGCTGGGCGACCAGGTCGACATGTCCGATGTCGATGCCGAGCTCCAGTGAGGCGGTGGCGACGAGCGCCTTGAGCTTGCCCGTCTTGAGCCGCTCCTCCGCGTCCAGCCTGGTTTCCTTGGAGAGGCTACCGTGGTGTGCGGTCACCGCCTCCTCGCCCAGCCGCTCGGCCAGGTGGCGGGACACCCGTTCCACCAACCGGCGGGTGTTGACGAACACGAGGGTGGTGCGGTGGGCCTGGATCAGCCCGGTGAGGCGGTCGTAGATCTCATCCCACGCCTCGCCCGACATGACCGCCTCGAGCGGCGAGCTGGTGAGCTCGAGGCCAAGATCGAGCTCGCGGCGGTGGCCGGTGTTGATGATGGCGGGGCAGTGGGGCGGCGGGGCAGCGGGGCGGCTCGACTCGCTTGAACCCAGGGATTCTGCGCCATTCTCCTTGGCAGAACCAACTCCCCTGCTGCCCTGCGGCCCCGCTGCCCCGCCTACGAGCCACTTACCCACCTCGCCGATCGGCTCCATCGTGGCCGAGAGGCCGATTCGCTGGATCGGCCCGTTGGCCAGGTGCGCCAGGCGCTCGAGGCTGAGGGCCAGGTGGGCGCCGCGGCGCGACTCCAGCACCGCATGGATCTCATCCACGATCACGGTGCGCACGGTTCGGAGCATTTCCCGGCTGCGCCTGGCCGTGAGCAGGAGGTAGAGCGACTCGGGGGTGGTGACCAGGATGTGCGGGGGCTTCCGGAGCATGGCCGCCCGGTCAGCCGCCGGGGTGTCACCCGAGCGAATGGCGGCGGTAATCCGGGGCGCCTCGAGCCCCATTTCCTCCGCCAGCCGGCGGATTTCCCGGCGAGGCTCGGCCAGGTTCAGATGGATGTCGGCGCTGAGGGCCTTGAGCGGCGAGATGTAGACCACCCGGGTTTCATCCGGGAGGGGGGACTCCAGGCCCTCGCGAAACAGCCGGTCGAGCTCTTCGAGAAAGGCCGCCAGGGTCTTGCCCGACCCGGTGGGCGCGGCAATGAGCGTATGCCGGCCGTCCCGGATTGCCTGCCAGCCAAGGCGCTGCGGGGGGGTTGGCTCGCCGAACTTCTGCTCGAACCAGCGGGCGACGACAGGGTGAAAAGCGGAGAGAGACATCGCCAAAAAATAACCCGGATCAGGCCGGTTGGCTCACCCACTCTCTGCCTCCCTCACCAGGCTCCGCAGCATTCCCGCAAACACCAGCTGGTGGATGACCCAAAGGGCGTACCAGTAGATCAGTCCACCGAGACCGAGGGGGTCGAAGAGCGCGGTCTGGCGAATCAGGCTTCCGCCGTCCTGACCGTTCACTTCGAACTGCAGCCAGGCGCGGCCCGGCAGGCGCATCTCTGCCGCCAGCCGGAGAAGATGCCCCGGCTCCACCGCCTCGACCCGCCAGAAGTCGAGCGTGTCGCCCGGCAGCAGAGTCTCGGGATGGCGGCGGCCCCGCCGCATCCCCGGACCTCCGACGAGCCAGTCGAGCGCTCCTCGAAGCCGCCACAGCCGGTTGCCATAGTACCAGCCTGCCGTGCCGCCGATCCGGGCAATGGGCCGGAATGCCAGCTCGGGGCTGCGGGACACCCATGCTACCCGGGAATCCACCCGCCGCGATCCGAACTTGAGCCCGCCCCAGTTCGGCGCGGGCCCCTGGGCGGAAAGCGCGTCGGTCCATCGCGTGGCGGCGAAGGCCGAATCCTCCTTGGCGAGGGCGCGGGCCAGCGCCTCGGGAACACCCCGGGGCCGCACCCGAAACACCCGGAGGGCCCGATCGTTCCGCACTACGGTTTCGTTGCGAAGCCCTGCGACCAGCTCCCGCCCAACCCGGGCGTGAGCCGGCGACACCAGAGCGAGCCACAGTCCTGAGAGCCGGGGACTCAGCACCGGCACCGGAATCATCACCCGCCGGAGTCCGCGCAGGCGGGCGTATTCGCGCATGAGCTCGCCGTAGGACACCTGGTCGGGACCCCCGATCTCGTAGACGCCACTTTCCTTTTCCGGATGCTGCAGCGCTTCGACCAGGTAGGCGACCAGGTCCTCGATCGCGATCGGCTGGGTCCGGGTGTGGACCCACCGCGGAGTTACCATGACCGGCAGCTTCTCCACCAGCGCGCGGATGACCTCAAACGAGAGACTTCCGGAGCCAAGCACGATCGAGGCGCGAAACTCGACGGTCGGAACTCCTGACTCGCGCAGGATTCTTCCCACCTCTTGCCGGCTCTCGAGGTGAGCAGAAAGTCGCTCTCCCTCGCCGCCCAGTCCGCCCAGGTACACGATGCGCCGCACGCCGGCCTCGCGGGCCGCCGAGGCAAAACTAGTGGCGCCTCGCCGGTCGTCGTCGGCGTAGCGATGGCCTCCTGCCGCCATCGAGTGCACCAGATAGTACGTGGTGTGCACTCCCTCGAGCGCAGCCCTGAGAGACGCGGGGTCGAGCACGTCGCCGCGGACAACCTCCGTTCCGGGCCCGACCCACGACGCCAGGAACTCCGGGCGTCGCGCCAGGCACCGGACCCGTTGCCCCTTTGCCTCCAGCGCCCGAAGCACTCGCCCGCCGACGTAGCCGGTGGCACCGGTCAGCAGAATCATCGTCGATCCTGCAGGCGCCGGAGGGAGCTTCGGAAGTCGGCGAGAGAGTCTGCGACCTCGGCGCCCATCGCCCGGAGCCGATCCCCAGCTGCCAGGACCGCGGCCCCGCCCAGGAGCAATGCCGTTCGCGAATCCAGACCACCGCGGAGGCGCTCCAGGTCACGGAAGAGAGTGGGATCGATGGCCGGGTGGACGAGGCTCAGGGCGACACCGTTCGCATCGACCTGCTGGGCGGAGGCGAGAATGTCTGCTACCGGGAGGTCCGCGCCCAGGTAGGTCACCTCCCATCCCTCCGCCGCAGCCGAATCGGCCGCGAGCATGGCTCCCAGCTCATGGATCTGCCCGGGCGGGGTGGCCACGACCAGACGGGGACGGCCCTCGTTCGCCTCGGACACCCGAAGAATCCAGCCGAGCACACGACGGAAGACGGAGGTAGCCAAGTGCTCCTGGGCAATTGTCACCGTGCCCTCGCTCCAGCCCTGGCCGATCATTTGAAGCGACGGCACGGCCACGAGGTCGAGAAAGGCGGGGACGCCGAGCTTCATGGCCGCGCGCTCCAGCACGGTCTGAAGCTCGCCGCCATCGAGTTTCCGCAACGCCTCCCCCGCCGCCGAGCGGAACGCCTCCGCCTCCGAATCACGGGCTGCCGGCGTCGATTCCCGCTGCTCCGGCAGGTCCTCCTCCCGCGCCGTCCTTTGAAGCTCTTCAAATGAAGCGCTCGCCAGCCGCGCAATGCTGTGACCTCGCTCGGTCAGCCTTCGCAGCAGCCGGAGCCGCTGGAGGTCGAGGTCGGAGTACAGGCGCTGTCCGCCTTCGCTCCGGCTGGGCGCGACCAGGTTGTAGCGACGCTCCCAGGCTCGGAGGGTATGGGGGGTCAAGCCGGTCCGAAGGGCGGCGAATCGAACCGGATGTCGAGGTGTGGATTCGCTATATGTCGATTCCATGCGTCAAATTGGCGCCATGTCTAACTAATGTCAAGCGCCTGCCATAGAAAGCCCTTGACAAGTTAGACAAAGCCTATACATTGCTCTACACTAGTTAGACAACCCAAGGGAGGAAACATGAAATCGCTCGATGTAACCGCCGCCATCCTACTCGTCATCGGCGGTCTCAACTGGGGTCTGGTCGGTGCGACGAACTTCGACCTCGTTGCCACGATCTTCGGGGAAATGACCGCCGCCAGCCGGCTGGTCTACCTGTTGGTCGGCGTGGCCGCACTGTACCAGGCGCTCCAATGGAAGGCGATTCAACACCGCTGGGCCTTTGCCACGCCCAGCCCGGTCAAGGTCACGGCTGCTCGCTGACCCACCCACATTACCCTGAGGAATTTGACATGAGTTACCTGCGCACCATCGCCTTGGCATCTGCCCTGGCGGTCCCCGGTTTGCTGGCGGCCCAGGAGGCCCAAGGTTATTCCGAGTCGGCGTCCCCCACGGTTGCTGGGGATATCATCGAGACCGCGTCGGCTGCGGGATCGTTCAAGACCCTCGGCCGGGCCATTGAGGCCGCCGGCCTGACAGAGACCCTGAAGGGCGAAGGGCCCTTTACCGTGTTCGCACCAACTGATGAAGCATTCGCCCAGTTGCCCAAGGGCACCCTGGAGGCGCTTCTCAAAGACAAGGCCAAGCTGACGGCTATTCTGACCTACCACGTGGTCGCCGGCAAGGTTACCTCCGGTCAGGTCGCCGGTATGTCTTCCGCCAAGACGCTCAACGGCCAGGAGCTGTCAATCAAGGCCAAGGACGGGAAGGTGAAGGTGGGCAAGAGCACCGTCACGACCGCGGACATCGAGGCCAGCAACGGGGTCATTCACGTAATCGACCAGGTCTTAATGCCTAAGTAGTGCGGGTGGATGGATGGACAGGTGGCCGGTCGCCTCTGTCCATCCGTCGGCCTTCCCCCCGTGACACTGGTCACTTCCTCCCGAGTCCGGCCGGCCCATCTTCGTGCAACGCCGCGGGCAATCTCGATCACACTCCAGCGGGGCAGGAACAGGATGGCGGATTTCAAACCCGGTCTGCTCGGGATGTTCCAGCAGAGCTTCAAGGAATTCATGGAAGACGACTGCATGACGTCTGCAGCCGCGCTTTCTTACTATACAGTCTTCTCGCTCCCCGCCATCCTGATGCTGCTCATGCTGGTGGTCAGCTCGGTGATGGACCCGAACGACGTTCGGGGCGGTCTCGAGTCTCAGCTTCAGGCTCTCATGGGCCCCAGTGCGGGCGGCGAAGTGCGCACCATTCTTCGGGAGGCCGAGCGGCCGGGTGGAGGGCTGATCCCTACGATCGTTGGAGTCGCAGCCCTGATCTTCGGGGCCACCGGGGCCATGGGTCAGCTTCAGGCGGCGCTGAACCGGACCTGGGGTGTGGCGCCGGATCCCACGCAGGGCGGAATCAGGAGTTTCCTGACCAAGCGGCTCTTTTCGCTCGGCATGCTGCTCTCGATCGCATTTCTGCTAATGGTGTCGCTGGTGGTCAGTACCATGCTTTCAGGCGTGGGCGACCGGCTGGCCAGTTTCCTGCCGGCAGGCCTTTCCGAAGGGGTGCTGCACGTCATCAACCTGGTGGTCTCGTTCGCGGTCATCAGCCTGCTCTTCTCCGCGATGTTCAAGGTGCTGCCCGACGCGAAGGTCGCGTGGCGTAGCGCGCTGGTGGGGGGAACGTTCACCGGCGTGCTCTTCGTGGTGGGCAAGTTTCTGATCGGGCTCTATATCGGAAAGAGCAACCCGGGGGAAGCCTACGGCGCCGCCGGCTCGCTGATTGTCATGCTGCTGTGGATCTACTACTCGGCGCTCATCGTTCTCTTCGGGGCCGAGTTTACCGAGACCTGGGCGGTGCGTCGGGGCGAGGGAGTCCAGCCGGAGCCCGGGGCGGTAAGGGTGAAGCAGGAAACCCGTCCGATTCGCCAGGCGGGCTAGCCCAAGGGCACAGGCCTTGCTCGACCCCACCTCAGCGTCACTCTAACTCCGCTTCATTCCTAGACCTCCGGTAACCAGCCGGTCCGGGACCCGCGCGTTTTGCGGGACTCCGCCAGACCTAACTGGGGTTTTACCAGAGTCGAGTTCTATAAGGAGAGGCCTCGGACCTGTGCTCAGCGCGGCCTGCAGATCCCTGCATCGTATCCAAAGGTGTGTGATTTACGCCTTTGTGGCGGCCTCGCTGGCCTGCTCCGACTCCACCGAGGCCCTGGACCAGGCCTACGTCACCATCTCGTCGCCCAGTCCGGTTGTCCTCAGGGGTGACCAGATCGAGCTCACCGCCAGGCTGTGGGCCCGGACCTCGCCGGGTGATTCGGTCGAGGTACGGAATGCCGAGCTCATCTGGTCCAGCGACGATCCCACCCTGGCGACGATTACCGCCAAAGACAACAACACCACCATCGCGACCGGGGTGAACTCGGGCACGGTGCAGATCCGCGCCGTGGCCACCGGCTTCCAGGGGGCGGCGGCGGCCTCGTATGCCCTCCGCGTTTCCGATCCGCTGGAGATCGACAGTATCAGGCCGGCCGTGGTGCGCTACGGCGAGAAGGTCACGATGTACGGGGTCGGGGTGAACTCGCTGTTCTTCGCGACGCTGCAGGGCGCGACCCTGCTGCCTGATACGTTCTCGGTGGCCGCGGGCGCGGGTGGGATCGGCCAGTTCAGCTTCTGGGTCCCGCCGCCGGCTACGAGCGGCCAGGTGCTGGTGTTGAGCCCGGGCCAGATCGTTTTCGCTCCGGAGTCGACCACCGTGATCGAGGAAGACCTCTACGAGCCCAACTCGAGCGCGCCCCAGACGATCGACCTGAGCGTCGGGCCGTTCCCGACCCTGCCGGCCGTGCGCTACTACAACCCCGCGCTGGCATTCGAGGACCTTGGCCGCAATGACACGCTGGGGGTCGACTGGTATCGCCTGACGGGCATCACCGCGGGGAGCGACCTGAGCCTGATCTTCATGGCGCCCACCTTCAGGAACGCCCACCTGACGTTCTTGGGCGCGTCTGTCAACGATGCGGATTCGGTTTCCGCTCCGGGCTGGACCATCGGGTCGGGCCTCTACTACTGCAAGGACCACGCGTTCAAGGTCGAGGAGCAGCCGGCCGAATCGCTCATCGTGGCGCTGAAGAACGTTCCGGCGGGTTCCATGGACTTCGTCTCTCTCTTCGTGCTGTCCGGCAGGTACGGGCTGGCGGTGGTAGATGGCTACATCACCAGCAATCCGGCGATCGGATTCGACCGATTCGAGGAGAACGACAACTGCGAGTATGCCGACCGGAATTTCGCCAATCCGGCTACCCTGGTGGACCTGGCAAGCCCGTTCTCCGAGGCGCTGACCATCGACAACGCGCACGACGTGGACTGGATCCGGTTCCGGGTGCCCGGCGTGATCCCCCAGCTGGTCACGTTCAAGACCGCTCCTCCCACCGGCGTAAACGGCAACAAGGCGGGCGACGTGGATCTCTATGTGCTCGGCATCCCCATCGCCGGCTCACCGCTCGATGTGCGCGGCTCCTCGCGCACGCAGGGCTCCAACGAGTCGCTCACGCTTACCCTGGACCCCGGTGAGTACTACATGGTGGTGACCGACTTTGCCGGAAATCCCGCTCGCTACTCGCTCTGCGCGGCGGTGGGAACGACCTGTACCATGCCGACCGGCTTCACGATCGCCACTCAGCCTGCGATGTCGCGGGCACCTCTGCGTATTCCGCCCGGAGGAATCCGGTGAACGAGTGCCTCCGGTGCCACACGCCGCTTCCGGTGGACGGACGCTTCTGCTCCAACTGCGGGGCACCGCAGGAACTGGCGCACGTCTGTCCTCCCGATCCGGTCCAGGAGCTCCAGGACCGTCTCTCGCGTACCCTGGCCGGCCGCTACGAGATCACCCAGCTGCTGGGGCGGGGCGGGATGGCCGTTGTGTTCCTGGCCAAGGAGCTCGGGCTCGAGCGGCAGGTGGCCATCAAGGTCCTGCCGCCCGACATGTCGCTCGACACCAAGTTGATCCCCCGGTTCCAGCAGGAGGCCAAGACCGCGGCCAAGCTGGACCACCCCAACATCATCCCGATCTATCGGGTCGAGAGCGAAGCCGGCCTCGATTACTTCGTGATGAAGTATGTAACCGGGCAGTCGCTCGATCAGATGCTGGAAAAGGGTCCGCTGCCGCTGGATCTGGCTCGCCGGGTGCTGCGTGAGGCCGCCCTGGCGCTGGGACACGCCCACAAGCGTGGCATCGTGCACCGGGACGTGAAGCCGGCCAACATCATGCTCGAGAACGATGGACGGGTGATCCTGACGGACTTCGGCATCTCCAAGGCGCTCGAAGGCGGGTCGGGGTTCACCGGGACCGGCGCGATCATCGGGACCCCGCACTACATGGCCCCGGAGCAGGCCAAGGGTCTCGAAGTGGATGGGCGAGCGGACCAGTACTCACTCGGGGTGGTCGGCTATCAGATCCTGACCGGCAAGCAGCCGTTCGAGGGCTCCTCCCACAGCATCCTCTATAAGCACGTCTTCGAGCCGGCGCCGCGCGTGTTCGAAACCCGTCCGGACGCGCCGCCCGATCTGGCGGCCGCTCTGGATCGGGCCCTGTCCAAGGAGCCGGAGAAACGCTTCGCCAGTATGGAGGAATTTGCGAGCGCGGTGAGCGGTGATCGGGCGAGGCGCCGCTCGGGACAGGCTACCCTGGTAAGCGCCCCGGTCAAGCCGCTCACCCAGCCGGGCCCGCCTACGGCCTCGAGGCCCAAGGGGTCCAGCCGGCTGGTGAGTCGCAGCATTATGGTGGTGGGCCTGTGCGCCGCCATCGGTGGAGCAGCGTGGGCGGGACTCAACCAGTTCTCAGTGGATCCCGATCCACTGGTACCTGAGATCGAGTCGCCGGCTCCCCGGGCGCGATCCGCTACAGTCCTGCCGAAGACCACGACCCCACCTGCGGTGTCCGGTCAGCAGCCGGCCGCGTCCGCCGGAACGAGCGCGCCGGAGATCGAGCCTGCGGCATCCAAACCAAAGCCCGCGCCCAAGCAGTACGCGTTGCTGACGGTGGCCTCGGAGCCTTGGGGCACTCTCTACATCGACGGTGTCGAGATCGGGCCCACTCCGGTGGCCGATCACCGCCTCGAGCTGGGTACCTACCGGCTGCGCATCGAACAGGAAGGCTTCCGGACCAAGATCGAGACGATTGTGGTGCGAGGACCCAATCCCATCAGGCGTCGGTATAGCCTGGAGCCGGCGGGTCCCGAATGAGCCGCGCCTCGCTGTTTGCGGCCGCCGCAGCTTTGAGCCTGGCGTTCTGGGCCCCGCTGGAGGCGCAGACCAGCCCCACCCTGCGACGGGCGATCGATGCCTACGCCAACCTCTCCTACGGGGAGACCATTGGCTTGGCGCGGCAGGCCTCGCGCGAGCGGCTCAGCCCCGAGGAACAGGCGCGGGCCTACGAGCTGCTGGGACTGGCCTACGCCTCGCTCGACAGCACCCGCCAGGCGACCGAAGCCTTCAAGCAGGTGCTGCTCCTCAATCCGGATCGCGGGCTCGACCCGAGCCGGATCTCGCCCAAGATCACCAGCGCGTTTGCCCTGGCGCTGGCCCAGGTTCTGGTACTCCGGGATGTTCGGATTGACAGCGCCGAGTTCATCGCCGGATCCGGCAGCGTGCCCATTCGGTTCAACGTGACCCGGAGCGCGCGGCTCCGCACCAGGCTGGTGGGTCCCGGTGGTTCCATCACGAT
Organism: Gemmatimonadales bacterium; assembly: GCA_036379675.1. Lineage (GTDB taxonomy): Bacteria > Gemmatimonadota > Gemmatimonadetes > Gemmatimonadales > GWC2-71-9 > CAVVWJ01. The sequence continues at coordinate 20,329 of DASVGF010000191.1, forward strand.
CGACTCGACGCTCGGAGAGGGATCCGTCCGGCTCAGCTGGAACGGGTTCCTGAGCGGGGGGCAGCCACCGGTGCGCGGCGCCTACCGGTTGATCGTGGAGGCCACGGCGGGCCGGGACAGTTACGCGGCCTCGCTGCCCTTCTGGATCGAGCCTGGAGTGGTGGACACAGTCCCCCACCTCAAGTCTCTCCCGGGATACGACCTGTTGCCGGAGAAGGTGGTCCCGGCCCGGAGCTGGAAGCCGGTGGGCCTGGCCTTGATGGCCACGTCGCTCGCGCTGGGCGGAAGCCTGGCCCTGGAGAATTCGAAGCTGGGCGGCGGCGGCCGCCGGGAAATCCTCACCATCGGTGGCGGCGCGGCCCTGGTCGGTTTTCTGGCCACCATGAAGAAGCCGACTCCGGTGCCGGCTCAGGCCAACATCCTTTATAACAGCCTGGTGCGGGAGCAGCTCGCCCGCCGCAACGCGGAGATCGCCGCCGAAAACGCCGCCCGCCGTCGCCAGGTCAAGCTGGGGATCATTCCCCAGCCCCGGAACGGGAAGCAATCATGAGAGGCGCGCTGCTCGCACTCGGGCTCATAGGGGCCGCCGCGCCGCTTGCCGCCCAGCAGGTGACCGTCGGAGCAGGCTATGCCCTGGCCGACTATCAGGAGCAGGCTGCCTTTCTTCATTTCAAGGGAAGCGGTCCCACGGCGATGCTCACGGTGGAGCGGGGCCGGTTGGCGCTCCGGGTAGATGCGTCCCATCTCGATCTCGACCCACCGGATGATGCCGCCACTCCGCTCGATCCCTTCAAGGTTGACCAGATTGGCGTGCGGCTGGGCATTCGGGCGATGAGTGTGGTGGGGGTCGAGGCCGGCTTCCTCCGGCGCTCTACCTCACCGTCGCGCGCCTCCCAGTCCTATAGCGCGGCCACGTTCGGTGTTCGCGCGGCCTATCCGCTCGCTCCTGGCGCCGACGTGGCGGTTCGAACCGCCTATGTGGCTGCGAGCGGCTTCAGTGGTGGGGGCTCTGCGCCGTTCGGCATCGAATTGGGCCTCAGCGCCGCCTACGGCCCTGGGTCGGGCCGGTTCCGGATTACTGGTGACTACGAGTTCCAGCGGATCGATCGCCGCACCGATCAGAGCGGCGCCCGGCTCAGCGTCCCCATCCAGAGCTCGGTGGCCCGGCTTGGAGTCTCCGCCCGGTTCTGAGTCACCCGGCGGGATGCGTCCTGCCGCGATTCTCGCACCTCGCCAAGCTCCCACCGCCGAGTCGCAGGTCCGGACCTCTGAAGCCGTCGAGATTGTTCCGGCAATGTTCCGCCCCTGTAGGCAGTTGCGTGGGAGGCGCGCCGTCTCGATGGCCCCCGTCGAACCTCGGTTATCGGGGCACACGCGTTGCAGATAGCGCCCGCAGTCCGCCTTCGTGCCACAATCTTCACCAAGCGTGATCCCGCGCATTTCTCGGAGTAGCCAATGGTAAGTTTCCTGAAAGGTCGCCGCCGTGAGGACGACTCGGTGGTGGCCATCGACTCGAACGGCAGAAATGTTACTGCCGCGCTCGAGGCCCTCGTTGCCCGTGCCGAGGCCGCCGCGAACGACCTGAGGTCGCTCGCCCCGATCCTCGAACGGACGGCCGAATTCGAGGCGCTTCGGGAACGGTGCGTGGAGGTCGAGCGCCAGGTCGAAGGCCTCGGCCGCCTCGGCAGCCAGCTCGCGATGGCCGAAGAGCAGGCCGAGCGGGTGATCAAGACCCAGACCGCCAGCGAAACCCGCCTCTCCCACGCGTCGGAATACCTCGACCGGCTCCAGACCCAGATGGGTGGGCTGAGCGACAAGGTCGAGACCGCGCTCCTGTTGCGGGAGCAGGTCGAATCCTTCCTCAGCCTCCAGGGTCCCCTCGGCGCGCTCAAGACGGACGCCGACGGCCTCCGCGCCCAGCTCAACGAGCTGGCGGAAAACGTGACCCGGATGCGCACCCAGCACGACGACGCCCTCACGGCCCACCGGCACACCACCTCGCGGCTCGAGAACTTCGATTCCGACTTCCAGGCGGCCCGGGGCGGTCTGGAGGACGTGATCCGCCGGGTGCAGACGGTCGAACGCGCGCTGGAGCCGATCAACCAGGCCTCCACTGCCATTCCCGACGTCCAGCACCAGCTGGCCGTGCTCAAGGCGCTGGCCGACCAGGTGGCCCAGAAGACCACGATGCTGGAGCAGGAGCGCGAGGCGGTGGATCGCGCGGCCACCCAGATTGCCCAGCTCACCCGGATGGACCGGGAGCTGGACGCCTGGCTCCGCCGGCAGGAAGAGCAGATCCGCCGGTTCGGCCCCATCGAGGCCAAGCTCAGCGAAGTGAAGACGATCCAGGACAAGGTGCTGTCCCGCACCGAGGAGCTGCAGGCCACCTCCCAGAAGATCGAGGACGCCCAGCAGTCGGCCCGGCAGGCCCTGACCGATCTGCGCGAGCAGATGCGGAAGAGCAGCGAAGGCTTCGAGCTGGAGCATCGCGGTCTGCACGCGGTCAGCGAGCGGATCGGGGATCTCCGCAACGCGGTCAAGGAGTGTGAGCAGCGGCTGGCCGTGCTGGATGCGGCGAGCCAGGGCACTGCTGCCGTCCAGGCGCTGGTCCGGAACGTCGCCGAGCAGATTGCCGAGCTGTCCAAGGAGGTCACCGCCATCTCGCAGGAAGCCGCCCGCTCGCACTCGCTCCGGCAGGATGTGGCCCGCCTCGACAGCATGGCCACCGAGCTGGCGTCTCGCATGCGCCGTCTCGATGAGATCCGGCCCGGCGTCGAGCAGGCGGTGGATCAGCTCTCGGCGCTCAAGGGCACCCGTGAGCTGCTGGCCGACGGCCTGGAGCAGATGCGTGCGGCGGCGGAAGAGATGACCCGCCTGCGCAGCACCCACGGGGAAACCCAGACGTGGCTGGCCAATGCCGACGTCTGGACCCGGAAGGTTCAGTCTCAGGTCAAGGAGCTGAGCAGCCTGGAACCGACGGTCGAGCGGATTCGTTCCGAGGTCGAGCAGGTCAAGGGCGCGATGAGCCATATCGAGTCTCGCCGGGAGCAGGTGGACGAAATTCAGCGCAACCTGGTCGACATCGGCTCAGTGGGCGGGGAGATCAAGGAGCGCACCGAGGGACTTAAGACCCGGATGGACGCCGCGGAAGCGCGGTTTGCCCAGCTGGCCCGCCAGGCGGAGGGAGCCCAGCGGTTGTCCGATACCATCTCGGTGGTCACCGGCTCGGTGCAGGAGGCGGAGCGCCGCATGGGCATGGTGGACGAATCGGTTCGCGCCATGGAGGGCCGGACTCAGCAGATCAACCAGGTCGAGGAGCGCATCCGGCTCCTGGGACAGGAGTTGGAGCAGCGGCAGGGTGCGCTCGACAAGGCTACCGAGCACCTCACCCGGGCGTCGGCGCTCCGAAAGGAAGCCGCCGAAGTGGCGCAGCGGATGGAGGAGATCACCCGCACCGTCGCCGCCACCTTGGCTCAGGCCGAGGAGCGGGCCAGCAATCTCGAGGACCTGTCCGGCACTCTGGAGACTCGTGCCGGCGCGCTGAAGCATATCGATGGCCAGCTGTCGCACTTCGAGGAGCTGCTCGGCAAGTGGGATTCGGCGCAGACCCAGGCAGCCAAGGCCCTGGAGCAGACCCTGGCCCGGCAGGCAGGGGTGGAAGCGATCGAAGCCCAGGTCAAGCACGTATTCGATCTGGCCGAGCGCACCGTCGAGGACGTCCAGACCATCGGATCGGCCCGGCGGGAGATCGAGGAAACCCGCACCATGCTGCAGGCCACCCAGGACCAGTTCAAGGCCACCGAGGAGACCCTCAAGGGCTTCGAGGCGCGGAAGCGGCAGCTGGAGCGGGCCGAGCAGCGGCTGGCCCGCGCCGAGGCGCTGGCGCTCGGCATCAGGGCCACGGTCGAATCGCTCACCGCCCAGAAGACCGTGGTGGATCACGCCATGGAGTCGGCCGGGGCCCTGGGCTTCCAGATGAAGCAGGCGGAAGCTCTCATCGGCGCGCTCCGCCGCGAGCGGGACCTGGCCTGCGACCTCAAGGCGGCGGTTGCATCGCTGGCCGAAGAGGACGAGACGCCCCAGGACGGCGCCCAGAAGCCGCGCTAAGCGGAAAGTGGTGCAAAGGAAAAAGGCCCGGGACTCCCGGGCCTTTTTCTCTTTGCTTGTGCAGGCAATCAGACCGGCGTATTGGTACTGCCTCCGCTCTTCTTAACGGCGTCTTTCGCTTCGCTCTTGACCCGCTTCGCTGACTCCTTGACCTGTTCCTTCACCTGCTGTCCGGCCTGCTGCACGGTTTCCTTGATCTCGGGGGTGCGCTCCTTCACCTCGGCGCGGACCGTCTCCTTGACCTCACGGCCGGCCTCGACCGCCGCATCCTTTACCCGCTCGGCAGTCTTCTCAGCTCGATCCATCAGCTGATCCCGCGTGGAACCCATCAACTCATTTTCCCGCTCGGTGCCCGGCAGCAGGAGACCGAGGGCCAGCCCCGCGATAGTGGCACCGAGAGCCAGGAGGAGAGGATTTTCCTCGGAGGTCTTCTCGAGGTTGGTCTTCATCCGCCGAGTCTGGCGCCGGGCCTGACCGCCGAACTCACCCAGACGTTCCTGGGTACCCTCGGCAAGCCCGCTCGCCTTCTCGGAAATGTCGCTGGCGGTCTCGCTCACCTTTTCCTTGATCCCGCTGACCGCGTCACCGAGCCGCGATTTGATACCGGTGCCTTCCTGCCAGCGCCGGTCGGGTCCGGTGTAGGCGTACTTGGCCATCCGGTTGCCGGAGACGTCCTCGCTGGAACGCCTGGTCAATAGCCAGGTGACCCCGGCGCCCACCGCAATGACCGGTAATGGGTTCTCACGAATGGCTTCCACCAGGCGCGAGCCGGTCCGCCGGGCGGATTCCCCGACGTTCGACACGGCGCCCTGGGCCGCGCTCTTGATCGCGCTCTTGGCTTCCTGCTTCAGATTCTCCGGGCTGAGCCGGTCACCCAGCTCGTCGATATCCCGGCTCATCCGGTTGCGGGTCATCTCAATTTCCCGCTCGATCTCCTCGGGGGTCTTCTCCCGGGAGCTGATCTCTGATCCCATGCTGCCCTGGGCGGACGGCTCGTAGGCGAGCCCGCGATCCTGCCGTTCGTACTCACTCATCGGCCGTTGCTCCTTTGACGGACGTCGTCCTTTATGGCTTGCACGTCTTCCTTGATGTTTTCCACGGTACGGCGGGGTGCGAGATCCACCCGCTTCAACTCCTTGAGTCCCTTGCTCAGCATCAGGTACCCCCCACACGCGAAGACCGCCCCGACGAGGAGAGCCGAGACCCAGGGCGAAATGCCCACTACCTCATACAGGAACAGAATCAACGCGGCCACGATAGCCAGCGCTCCGACATAGGCGACGAAGCCGCCCGCCAGAACCGAGACCAGGTTAGTGGTCAGCCCGGAGATCTTTTCGCTCAACTCGGCGCGGGCGAGCTGAATCTCCTGCCGGAACAGCAGCGAAAGATCCTGGCTGAGTTGCCCAAACAACTCGCCCAGGCTGCGCTCCTCCCGGACCCCCCGGTAGTTAAGCTCCGGCATACCTGCCTCCCGAGCTCAGGTGGCGTTCAGACTCAGAACGACCTGAGGAAAACGAGTTGCCGGGATAGCTGTATTGCGGCTCCCGGCCATAGTTCACGCCGGTACCGCGGCGGTCCCGCTGAGAGCTCTTCAGGAAGCGAGCCCCGATGAGGCCCAGCAGCAGGGCGCTGCCGAGGACCAGCGCCGGCTGGCGCCGAGCCAGGTTCTCGATGTCCGCCCGCATGGCCTGAGCGTCCTTGCTCCTGAGGTAGTTGGCCACCTGATCCACCTGCCGGGCCGCGGTTTCCGTGAGGCCGGCGATGCGCTGCTGGTCCTCACTACGGAGGTGCTCGGTTGTGCGCCGAAGCGCGTCTGCTACCGTGCCGAACTGGTCGGCAAACTGGCTCTTGCTCTCGCCCAGGCTGTTGCTGGCACGATCGCGGGCCTGCTGAAGCGTGCTCTTGGCCTGCCCTACCACCTGGTCTTTGACATCCCGGATTTGCTCCCGGGCGCTGGTGCCGGTCTGCTGGCCGCCGTTGCCCAGGAACTCACCCGTATCTGAGTTTGGCATCGTCATTTCGTGTCCCTTATGAGTTCAGCCGAGATCCACCGGCGGTTGTACGAGGAAGCGACGAGAGGCCCGGGGAATTCCCGGGCCCCCAGAGAATACCCTTAACGAGGCCGGCCGCCGTGGGAGAAGCGGTCCACCTCAGACTCGCTCATTCTGTCGGTGTCGACATCGTGCTGCCCGGTCACCCGGTGCCAGGCATCCCGAACAGCATGCTTGACATTGTTCCACGTGCTTCCGGCACCACGCTTGCCTTCGAACTTCTCCCAACCCGTTTCCAGATCGGACTCCACGTCGTTCCACTGGCGGCCCATGTGGTGCCGGCCGGATTCAAAGCCGTACTGGTACGCAGGACGGAAATCGTCATAGCTGCGTCCGGTGGCGTAGGGCCTGGAGCTGAAATTGTCGCGCCACCAGGTGTCTTCGTCGTTCCACGTTCTATCAGTATTGGTAGCCATTATGTCCTCCGTGGAATTCGGTATCCCTACTGCTAATTCGGTCCCCTACCGCTTGGGACCCGTACAGTAGCCACGAGAGGCGGATCAGGTCGTGACCGAGGTCACTTTTGGGAAGGTTTCGTCAGAATGTGCTGCATTTCGGCTGCGGCGGCGGGTCCTCGGGGGCTGCCATCCTCGTGTTTCAGAAAGACATAAGCGGCAGACCAGGGCTGCTCCCGGATGCGGGCGGCCCAGCTCTCCAGCGCGGCCGTGTCGTAGCTTTGGCTCCGCATCCGCAGGTACCCCCATGCTGCCGTGGGCACCAGGGGAGCGCCCATGCCCTCGGCCTCGTCCACCGCCGCGAGCGCCACGCCGTGGGCGCGGAGGATTTGGTAGACCTCGTCGTCGAACCAGGAGGGGTGGCGGAACTCCATGGCGGCCATCCAGCGGTTCGGCAGCCTGCCGAGGAACTGCTTGAGGCGCTCAGCGTCCTTCTTCAGGGTAGGCGGGAGCTGGAACAGGGTAGGGCCCAGCTGCTCGCCCAGGGGATTGACCGCCCGGAGGAAGTACGCCAGCGACCCGTCCTCATCGGTGAGCCGGTTGTTGTGAGTGATCCTGCGGGAGGCCTTCATGATGAACCGGAACTGCCGGGGCACCTGTTCGGCCCAGCTGGCGAGAACCCGTTCGGCGGGGATCCGGTAGAACGAGTTATTCACCTCAACGGCCGGGAAACGCTCGCCATAGAAACGGAGCATCTCCTCGGCCGGCATCTTCGCGGGATAGAAACTTCCCTTCCACTCCTTGTAAGACCAGCCACTGGTGCCGACCAGGACGTTCATGCTTTCCGTTTCTTCCTCGCCTCCTCCACCACGGGCTCTTCGGCGGCCTTGCCGGCGGTCTTCTTCTGCTTGGCGATGCTGGCCTTCAGCGCATCCATCAGGTCGATGATCTTGGTCTCGGGCGGCGCGGCCTCGGCCGTGATCTCCTGGCCTTCCACCTTGCCCTGAATGGCCTCGAGAACCCGCTCGCGTACCGTGTCGTGATAGTTCTCCGGGCGAAACTCGTCGGTAGACGCCTGCTCGATCAGCTGCCGCGCCAGCGCCAGCTCGGCATCCTTGACCGGAGTCTCCGGATGGGGCACCTCCGATGCGGGACGGAGCTCGGCCGCGTAGTGAAGCTGTTCCATGACCAGCACGCCATCGAGGGGCCGCAGCAACACGAGGTTCTGCTTCCCCCGGGCGGAGTACTGCCCCAGTGCGGCCCGGCCGGTGGTCTTGAGAGCCTCTCCCAGCAGCCGGTACGCCCGGTCCCCGCCCTTATCCGGTCCCAGGTAATACACTTTCTCCACGTAGATCCGGTCCACCGCTGAGAGCGGAACGAACTCCACAATCTCAATGGAATTGGTGGCCTTTTCATCCAGAGCCTTGATCTCCTCCGGAGTGAAGGTCACGTACTGTCCCTTGGCGAACTCATAGCCTTTGGCGATCTCGTCCTTCTCGACCACGTTGCCCTCCTTGGGGCAAATGTATTGCTGCTTCAACCGGGTGCCGCACGTCTTATGCAGCATGTTGAAGCTGACCGTGGCGGAGGATTCGCTGGCGGAGTAGAGGCTGACGGGCACGGAGACCAGCCCGAAGGCAATGGTGGCCGAGCTGATAGGTCTTGGAGGCATGGGTGTCATATACCAAGCAAACTCCCGGCCCGCAAGGATATTGCGAGTAAATTCCAGCATGCCCCCCCGCAACCCGGATCCACTCGGCCCCTACCGCGCCAAGCGCGCCCTGGAGCGAACCCCCGAGCCGGCTGGCTCGACCGGGGTCGCGTCCACCCGGGCCGGTGGCGGGCTCTTCGTGGTCCACAAGCACGCCGCCCGGAACCTCCACTTCGACCTCCGCCTGGAGATGGAGGGCGTGCTGCGCTCGTGGGCGGTACCGAAGGGGCCCTCCTATGACCCCGCCGATAAGCGGCTGGCCGTTCTCGTCGAGGACCACCCCCTGGAGTACGGCGATTTCGAGGGACTGATTCCCGAAGGGAACTACGGCGCGGGAGCGGTAATCGTCTGGGACCGCGGACGCTGGGCGCCGGTCGAGGATCCCATTGCGGGGCTGGAGCGGGGGAAGCTGCTGTTCGACCTCCACGGCGTGAAGCTCCGGGGACGGTGGACCCTGGTGAAGATCAAGAAGAGCGAGAAGGAGTGGCTCCTCATCAAGGAGCGCGACGCCTACGCCGGGCCCTCCGCTCCTCCCGTGCGGGAGGAGTCGGTCCTGTCCGGTTTGACCGTCGAGGATCTGAAAGCCGGCCGTACCCCCCTCGACGGGCTCAGGGCCGAGCTGGCCCGGGTGGGCGCTCCCAGGGGCGAGGTCCCTTCGGAGGCGTCGCAGATCATGTTAGCCGAAACGGCAGAGGGAGCGTTCTCGAATCCCGAATGGCTGTTCGAGCTGAAGCTGGATGGCTACCGATTGTTGGCCGTCCGCCGGGATGGGTCGGCCCGCCTGATCAGCCGCAATGGGAACGATCTCTCCGCCTGCTTTCCCGAGGTGATCCGGGCCCTGGCCGCGATGCCGGTCAGCCGTTTTCTCCTCGATGGGGAGGTAGTAGCACTGGATGAGGCCGGGAGGCCCAGCTTCCAGCGGCTGCAGCAACGCGGCAAGCTTACGCGGTCACTCGATATCCGGCGGGGTATGATCGACAACCCGGTCACCTTCTTTGCGTTTGATGTGCTCGGGGTAGACGAGTTTGACGTGAGGCGGCTGCCGTTGACCTCGCGAAAGGAGGTGCTCGATAAGCTGTTGCCACCTGCCGGCGTCATCCGCCGCCTGGACTACTTCGCGGGCGAGGGAGAGGTGCTCTACCAGCAAGTACAGCAGCTCGGCCTGGAGGGGATCATGGCCAAGAAGGCCGATTCGCCCTACCGGCGCGGGCGTTCCTCCTGCTGGCTCAAGGTCCGCACCCGGCTCACGGACGACTTCGTGGTGGTGGGCTTTACGGCACCGAAGGGAACCCGCACCGGATTCGGGGCGCTGTACCTCGCTCAATACGTGAATGGGGAGCTGGTCTATTCCGGGAGGGCCGGCAGTGGCTTCAGCGATGGGCAGCTCTCGGAGGTGCGATCGAGGCTGGAGGCCTTCCGCCGCAAGGACGCGCCCTGCGGCGGACCCATACCCCGGGAGAAGGGAGCCGCGTGGACCGAGCCCCGACTGGTCTGTGAGGTGGAGTTCACCGAGTGGACCGACGAGGGGCTTCTGAGGCAGCCGGTGTTCCTGCGGTTTCGCGACGACAAGGACCCGGAGGAGTGTGTCGGCGGGGTAGCTGGGCGGCGGGGCCGCGGGGCCGGGGGGCAGGAGGCTGTGGTGGAACTCGATGAGGATTCCGGCCCCCCGCAACCGCCGAAGGCACTGTCCCGCGGCCCCGCTGCTTCGCCGCCCAGCATCGAATTCACTAACCTGAAGAAGACCTTCTGGCCCGACGAGGGCTACACCAAGGGCGACCTGATCGAGTATTACCGCACGATCTCACCCTGGCTGCTTCCCTACCTCACTGACCGGCCGGTCGTGCTCACCCGCTACCCTGACGGGATCACCGGCAAGTCCTTTTTCCAGAAGGACGCCCCCGGATTCGTGCCGGACTGGATCCGTACCGAGCGGATGTGGAGCGAGCAGGCTCAACGGGAAATCGACTACTTCGTGTGCGACGGTGAGGCCGCGCTCCTGTACCTGATCAATCTCGGCACCGTGCCGCTCCATGTCTGGGCCAGCCGCACCGCCAGCCTTGACCGGCCTGACTGGTGCGTGCTCGACCTCGATCCCAAGGACGCACCCTTTGCGCACGTGGTGCGGGTGGCCCAGGTCACGCACCAGCTCTGCGAGGAGATCCGCCTGCCGCACCTGGTGAAGACCAGCGGCTCCTCCGGCCTCCATGTCATGATCCCGTTGGCCGGCCAGTGCACCTACGACGAGTGCCGCAGCCTGGGCGAATTGCTGGCGCGGCTGATCGTGGCCGAGCTGCCGGAGATTGCCACCATCACGCGTCAGGTGTCGCGCCGCGATGGGAAGGTGTACGTGGACTATCTCCAAAACGGTGCGGGACGGCTGCTGGTTGCTCCGTTCAGCGCGCGTCCGCTGCCCGGGGCACCGGTCTCCATGCCGCTCCGCTGGGACGAGGTGGATGACAGGCTGGATATTCGGGGCTTCACGATCCAGAACGCGGCCACGCGCATGCGGGCGCTCGAGAGCGACCCGCTCCGGGGCGTGCTGGACATCGTACCCGATCTGAGCGACGCACTGGAGCGATTGGGGAGGCGGGGCTGATCAGGGGCCTGCCTTCTGATGAAGCGCCTGCCTGAACGAGCTATCACCTGAACCCGCCAAGTAGATTCCTCGGACCCTTCACCTGGTTCAGGGCGGCTCGTCATGACAGGCATTAGTATCGACATCGGCGACCCAGGCCGCGTCTCCGCTCTCCTCGACCGTCCACCTGACGCCTGGGTGATCTATGTCCTGGCCCACGGGGCCGGCGCGGGCATGCGCCACAAGTTTCTGGAGTCCATGGCGGCGGCTCTCGCGGAGCGCGGACTGGCAACACTCCGCTATCAGTTTCCGTACATTGAAGCCGGCAGGAAGCGGCCCGATCCCCCTCGCGTGGCTGAAGCCACCGTGGCGGCAGCGGTCCGCCGGGCCGCCGAGCTCGGCCCCGGGCTGCCCATCATCGCAGGCGGGAAATCCTTTGGCGGGAGGATGACGTCAGCGGCCGCCGCTCGAGGTCTGCTTCCGGCAGTGAAGGGCCTGGCATTCCTGGGCTTTCCGCTCCACCCTCCGGGTCAGCCCGGCACCGAACGGGCGGATCACCTCGATCAAGTGCACGTCCCCATGCTCTTTCTTCAGGGCACTCGCGACCCGTTTGCCAGGCTCGATCTGCTCGAGCCGGTGTGCCGGCGGCTGGGGCCTCGAAGCGCCCTGCACCTGGTGCAGGGCGGCGATCACTCATTCGCTGTTCCCAGGAGCACGGGGCGCTCACCAGCAGACGTAGTGGAGGAGTTGGCTCACACCCTGGCCCAGTGGGCCCGTTCCCTCGTGTCGGGGAAAGTTCTCGCGTGACCGCCTCCCCCAGCCTGCAGCAGCGCCGGGCGATCGAAGCTCCGCTCGGCCCCATGCTCGTCATTGCCGGCCCGGGCGCCGGCAAGACCTTCTGCCTCATCTATCGGATCCAGCATCTCATCGAGAAGCTCGGCATCCCGCCCCGCAGGATCCTGGCAGTCACCTTCACCAACAAGGCGGCGGAGGAGATCAAGACCCGGCTCCATGGTGCCCGGGGAGCCGCGGTTGAGGACGTCACTCGCGGAACGCTGCACGCGATCTGCCTCAGCATCCTCCGGGACTTCGCCGACCGCTGCGGCCTCCGGCCCGGTTTCGGTGTAGCCGACCGGGAATATCAGGAGCGAGTGCTGCGGCGGCTCCGGATTCCCTCAAAGCGGTGTGCCCAGGCACTGGCGCTCTTCAGCCTTTACCGGCTCCAGGGGCGGCCACTCGGCGAGCGCGGCATGGCAGTGTTTGCCCGTTACCGCGAGGCCCTGCGGGCCCGCAACATGGCCGACTTCGACGATCTCGTGACCCTGACGGAGCAGCTCCTCCGGACCGATGAGCACGCCGCTGCCGAGCTGCGGGCCCGCTGGGACTATGTGCTGGTGGATGAGTTCCAGGATCTGAATCCCGCCCAGTACGGCATCGTGCGCCGGCTGGCCGACCGCCACCGCAATCTCTTCGGCGTGGGAGATGACGAGCAGTCAATCTTTTCCTGGACCGGCGCCGACCCGCACATCATCCGGCGGTTTCGCGACGATTTTGGCCTGGCGGAACCGATCGTGCTGGATGAAAACCGGCGCTGTTCGATACCGATCCTCGATGCGGCCCGCCGGCTCATCTCCCGTAATCCTGTGCTGTTCGAGAAGCAGATCGGCTCGATCCGTGAATCCGCCTTCGAGGTTGCGGTGCGGACTTTCGCGGATGAGGCCGACGAGGCCGATTGGATTATCGGCGACATCCTGGCGGACCGGGCTGAAGCAGGACTGGGGCTGGGCCAGTACG
>DASVGF010000192.1:0-21810 GCA_036379675.1 Gemmatimonadales bacterium
CCGAGCGCGAGGAATGTGAGTGGCTTGTAGAGCGGCAGGGTCTCGAAGCCGTACCGCAGCCAGCGCATCCCCTCCACCCTCGTCTCCGGCCGCGCCGCCAGCGCCAGCGCGAGCTGCAGCCGGGGGAAGGCGCTCTCCTCGTTCGGAGCGGCCGACAACTCGAGACCGGCTCGCATCCGCCGAATGCCGCCCACCGAATCGCCTTGAAGCAGCGCGGCCCAGCCATCCCCCGCGATCATGAGCCCCCGGATCGGATCCGGAATCGTGGCCGAGTCCCGGCTCCCCAGAGTTCGGGCGAGGAGCCGGCGGCCCTCGCCCACCTGGCCCTTGAGTATATGCAGCATGGCGCCGGCATACACCGCTTCGGGTCCCGGCGGTATCGCCTTGACGACGCTGTCCAGGACCGGCTTGGCCGAGGGCGGGGTGAGTCCCAGCACGACAGCCCAGGCCTGGATGCCGCCCGCCTTTCCGGGATCGATGACCCTCAGTGAATCCAGCAGCACCTGGGCCTCGCGCCACCGACCCACTCCGGCAAGCGCATGGGCTCTGACCGCCAGGGACCGGGAGAGTATCTGCGGCACCCGGGGGCTGACATCCTGGGCTATGGTGAAGAGCCTGATGACGGTATCGGAGGTCGCGTCCGGCCGCTGATAGCTGGAGAATCCCGTCTGGATGACCCACGAAGCCTGCTCAGCGAGGGCGGCGTGCATCGCCTTCGCGGTCGGCGGCGGCCCCCAGATCGCGGACCTCGCCGTGCGCATGGCGCTTACCTTGCCTTGCGGGGCGGTCCGCTCGAAGCTCCGGAAGTAACGGTTGAACTGGACGCTGTCGCGGTAGAGCAGTGCGAGGTCGAGTGGGTGAATCACCGCCGGAAAGAGGGTGGAGTCCCGCCGCAGGACACTATCGAATACCGCGGAGATCGATTCCGGAGGACTCGGGCGGTAGGCCTGGATGTGGAACATCGACTCGCCCAACAGGTACCAGCCTTCGACGTCATCGGGATACTCGGCCACGAAGGCTCGCAGCGAGTCGATCGCCGCAGGCTTTCCCTCGTCAAACAGCCGATAGCCCACCAGGAGCCGCCGGTCGCGCGCGGGGAGGCGACCGCCGAATCGGACACCGGCTGCCACCGCCTCGCTGGACTCCCGGTTCCCGTACCCGCCGGTCCAGCCGAACACCTGCGCCCGGCGGAGGTGGGCCAGGGCAAAGGTGGAGTCGGTTTCCACGGCCCGGGTGTAGGCGCTCAAGGCAGAGTCCCACTGCAGCCGCCGGTAATACCGCTCGCCCTCCAGGTAGGAGCGGAGCGCGTCGATCGAGCCGGTGGTGAGCGACGCCAGCCGCAGGTTCGGCAGGGGCTCCCTGGAGCGCCACACATCGCGCAGGAGCGCCAGGCTGAGCCGGTCCACCGCCCCGAGCACGCTGTCGGCCGGGCCGTCCACCTGCGCCCGCCCGAGACGCCGGCCATCGATGGCGTAGAGATCGGCGGCCAAGCGCACCTTTCCCCCGGTCGAGACGGCGCTTCCCAGCACCACCGAGCCGGCGTCGAGGCTGCGGCCGACGGAGAGGGACCGCTCGAGGTCGTCCGACCCTCCCCGCGCTTCGCCCCACTGCCGGAGCACTGCCCGCGGGGCGACGGTGTTGATCCCGCCAACTCCTCTGAGGTTGGTGGAGAGGAGATCGACCATACCCTCCGCAAGGAACTCCACCCCCGGCCCCGACGTGTGAAAGGGGAGCACGGCGAGCATCTCGACTGCGGGCGCCACCCGCTGCCGGGGAGTGCGACTCGTCAGCCACAGGCCGGCGCCCACGGCCATCGCCCCCAGCGCCCCCGCCAGCAGGAAACGCCGGGGCCTGCCCCGAGCCGGTGCCGCCCCGGCGGCGCGAAGCGCCGACCGCAAGGAAACCATGTCGGGGTACCGGCCGGCCGGCTCCAGGGCCAGCGCCCGGTGGACGACCTCATCCAGGGCCGCGGACACCCCCGCCCGCATGCGCCCGACGTGGGGTCTCGGCGCGGTCAGGCTCTTCGCGATGATCGCCTGCGCGGTCGGGCCTGCAAAGGGTGGCTCGCCCGTGAGCATCTCGTACAGGACACAGGCCAGGCTGTACTGGTCGGAGCGGGCATCCACCGCGTCGCCGGTGGCCTGCTCCGGGCTCATGTACTGGGGCGTGCCCATGGCCATGCCTGCGCGCGTCAGCCGGGTAGATGCATCGGGGGCTGCTGCTGCACTCTGCTCCACCGCCTTGGCGACGCCGAAATCCGCCACCACGGCGTGGCCTCCACCCATCGCGCCTGCTTCGCGCGATGGGTTCCCGGTCAGCAGGATGTTTTCCGGCTTGATGTCCCGGTGCACCACGCCCTTGGAATGGGCGTAGGCGAGCGCGTCGGCGACTTCGGCAGCGATGGTGGTGGCCGCGTCCACCGGCAGCCGACCCTCGCGCTTCAACAATGTCCGGAGAGTTTCGCCCTCGATGAAGGGCATGACAAAGTAGGGGAGCGGCGTGCCGGTGCCGCCGTCGATGATGCCGGAATCGAATACCGACAGGATGTGCGGATGCTGCAGCCGGGCGGCGAGCTCGATTTCGCGGAGGAAGCGCTCCACCCCTTCGCGCCCGCTCAGCTCAGGGCGCACCACCTTGAGAGCCACGAGTCGCTTGTGGCGGAGGTCGCGGGCGAGATACACGGTGGCCATTCCGCCGGCGCCGACCTGGCGCTCCACCACGTACCGGTCGCTCAGGGCGGCCGCCAGGGCCTCGGGGATGTCGCTCATGGCTGGGGGAATCTACTGCGGGATGAGCCGGGCTACGGTCCGCGCTACTCCTCTCTCGGCTCCACTCTCAGGCGATTGTGGATCTCGCGGACACCGGGCAGCGTCTCCACCAGCTCCTCCGCCAACAGCCTCGCGTCCGAATCGGCCACCGCCCCGGTGAGCGTGACCGCCCCACTCTCCACCTCGACCTCGATGTCTCTGGCGTCGAGCTCAGGATCGTGGGTCAGGATCTCGCGAATGTCGTGGGCGAGCTTCTCGTCCGAGACCCGCCTGCCAGTCGGGCGCGCCATGTTCTCCCCCCTTCCCTGCCTGCCGGTGCAACCGCGGGACACTGGAGCCACATACTATGGTTCCGCCTGCCCGGACCTGTGCATATGATGGGGGTATCTCAGGCGGAGTCAACAGGGACCACCCATGAATCCAGATCTGCTCTTTCCGGCGGCGGGCCTCCTGCTGGTCCTGGTGGGCTGGCCGCTCGCCCGCAGGCGGGTCAAACCCAATTCGCTGTATGGATTGCGGGTTCGCGCCACCATGACGGATGAGCGGGTGTGGTACGACGCCAATGCCGTGGCCGGGAAGGACTCGATGGTATTCGGCGCGGTGTTCGCCATCATGGCCCTGGTTCTGCCGGCAGTCGGCGTGAGGGGGAGCGACTACCAAGCCACCTGCGTAGCTGTGCTGGGGGCCGGTGTGCTGGTCCTCATGGTGCGCGGGTGGCGCACGGCGAACCGGATGCAGCGCCAGCGCCAGGGAGTTGAATAGCTTTGGGACATCAGCGTGAGGTAATGGAGCGCACCAAGCTTGTAGGCCTGCGGGCCCAGGACACGCCGCCGGAGCTCAGAAGCACACCGGAGCGGCGCCGAGAGCTTCCCCCCGACCTGTTGCGCCAGGCGGCGCGGCGGCTCCAGATCCTGGCCTTGATCGGTGCGGCGCTCTGGATTCTGGGGCCAGGGCTGGGCCACCTGTCCCTGGCGCTGACCGACCCGGGGAACCCCCGGGCCACCCAGCTGGGCCCGACCGACTGGATTGCGGCGGCGGGTGTACTCATCTCGCTGGCGGTCTATGCGTATGCCCGGAAGCAGGAGTCCGATCCGCAGCGGATCATCGACGTCGCGTTGCTCAACATGGTGGGGGTCGCGATGTGCATCGGGCTCATGATTCATCTGGGCCTGCCCGGCGTGCGCCGGCTCGAAATCCAGCCGATGATCACCTGGACCGGACCCGTCATCCTGATGTTCGCGGCGCTCATCCCGGCTCCCCCCTGGAAGATGCTGGTGGCGGGCCTGATTGCGGCGACCATGGACCCGCTGGGGATGATCATGGCCCAGGTCCAGGGCGTCTACCAGTTCGGCCCGCTCAGGAACGCGTTTCTCATGCACTATCCCACCTATCTGCTGGTCGGGGTGGCGGTGGTGATCTCTCATGTCGTCACCCGACTGGGGAAGCAGGTGGCCAAGGAGCGGGAGCTGGGGAGCTACCGCCTGGGCGAATCCCTGGGGCGCGGGGGAATGGGCCAGGTGTACCGCGCCGCCCACCGGATGCTGGCACGGCCCGCCGCCATCAAGCTCATCCACCCCGAGATGCTCGCGGCAAGGGACCGCAAGAGCGCCGACCTGGCCGTTGCCCGGTTCCGCCGTGAAGCGGAAGCCGCCGCCGCGCTCAGGTCCCCTCATACCGTGGAGCTCTACGATTTCGGCGAGACCGAAGACGGGACGCTCTATTTCGTCATGGAGCTGCTGGAGGGCATGGATCTCGAGACGCTGGTGCGGCGGGAGGGCCCGCTTCCGCAGGAGCGGGTGATCCACATTCTGCGGCAGGTATGCGAGTCACTCGACGAGGCCCACCTGGCCGGCCTGGTTCACCGGGACATCAAGCCCGCCAACATCCACCTCGGCCGGGTCGGGCGCCAGCACGACTTCGTGAAGGTGCTCGACTTCGGGCTCGTGAAGTCGGTGCTGCCGGCCAGCCAGGAGGATTCGATGGCCACGGCGGCCGGGTTAACCCCGGGCACTCCTGCCTACATGGCGCCGGAGCTGGCGATGGGCGACAAGTGCGACGGGCGAGCCGACCTGTATGCCCTGGGATGTGTCGCCTACTATCTCCTGACCGGAAGGCTGGTGTACGAGGCAGCGACGGCATTGCAGATGATCGCCCGGCACATACAGGAGACCCCGCTACCGCCCTCCGAGCGAACCGAGCTGCCGGTGGCTCCCGAACTCGACCGGATAATCCTCGCCTGCCTGGCCAAGCAGCCCGAGGACCGGCCGGCAAGCGCCCTCGAGCTGAATCGGATGCTGGCGGAGCTCGATGTCCAACCCTGGAGCGAGGAAGAGGCCACCCGCTGGTGGCGCACCCATCAACCCGTCTAGCCCGCGGCTCCCGGTCAAGAAAGGCATTACTCGACCCCACCGGCCGCCGTAGGTTAGAGGGAGGTGTTGCGTCTCTACAGGAGGTACCCCAGTGCCCCAGCCGGATCAATGAACGAGATCACGGAGCTCTTTCGCCGCCTCACCTACGGCGTCTACGTGGTGGGCGTGGCCGACGGCAAGGCGCGCGACGCGTTCACCGCCGCCTGGGTGATGCAGGCGTCGTTCGACCCTCTGCTCCTGGCGCTGAGCATCAACCCGGATAACGCATCCTATCCCCTGCTCCACGCCGGGGGCGGATTCACGGTCAACGTCCTCAAACGCGATCAACAGGACCTGGCCGTCCGCTTCGGCACCCGGTCCGGACGGGACGAGGACAAGCTGGCGGGGATTCTCTGGCACGCCGGGCGCCGCGGCGCGCCGATCCTGGAGGACGCGCTGGCGTACTTTGATTGTGAGCTGACGGGGAGCCTGGATGCCGGCGACCACGAACTGGTGGTGGGGCGGGTGACGGACGGCCGGATCCTGGCACCCGGGGCCAAGCCGCTGAGTTACTCCGAGACGGGCGATATGGACGGGAGCAGCGCGCTGTACCCGAGGAAGCTCTGAGCCATGACGGCCGCCGCTGGGCTTCGCTGCTGCCTGGTCGCGCTCTCCTGCGGAGCCATCCTCTCGCTGGCCGCGTGCGAGCAGTGGCACCTGTCGGTCAACGGCGATGGCCTGCTCTTCGTCTCCGTCATCAGCGACGACGGCCACCCGCGGGACCGCTTTCGGGTCCGCACCCGCGACAGCAACGGAGTGGTGCGGATTCGGGACCTACCCTCGTCCGGCCGGCTTACGCTGAGCCCCACGGCGGCCGGACCTCTCGAGCTGACGCTCCTCCCGCCCGATGGCTGCAGCGTCGCCGGTCCCAACCCGCAGTTCCTGACCGTCGCCGCGGGAACCTCCGTCAGGGCCAGCTTCGACGTGCGCTGCGAGTGACGCCGGACGTACTTCTCTACCTGGCCGCCGGCCTCGGTGCAGCAGTCCTGCTCGGCACTGCCCTGGCGGCGTTCCGGCGCCGGACCGGGGGCCGCCCGTTCGAGCGACCCATCAACCGGGTCGTAGATACCCGCACTCTGAGCCCCCTCGTCCGCTCCCGCGTTGCCGGGGAGTTCGCACCCGCGGAACAGCCGGAAGTCGAGCTGCTGCTGGCCCAGTATGACGACCTGGAGATCGAGCGGGTCCAGCTCGCCATCCTCCGCCTGGCCAAGGGACAATTGGCCGACGTGGCTCGCCACGTGGCGGCGGCGCGGGAGGATTACCGCGACGTGCTGTACTGGGCCTCCTACTACGAGGATGATCCCCACCGGCTGCTGCGTGAGCTGCTGACCCATCTCGAGGAATCGGAGCTGGTGACCCGCGATGATGCCCGCTCGGTCCTGCGGGCCACCCGGGGCGGGCTCTACGCCGACGCGTTCGAGAAGCTCTGCGAGATCCTCCTGAGGAAGGAGACCCGTTTCACCCGCGAGATCTACCAAAGGGTTGAACGCTTGGGTACCATCGTGCACCAGCCGGAACAGCTTTGGACGCGGCTGGAAAAGAACGTGGTGGAGACCTCATAGGCGGCGACCAATGCTTCGATTGCCGTTACCCTGAAAAATGGTCCACAGTGGGGCGCGCAGCGGCACTGGGATGAGCCCCGACGGCTGAGCGCAAGGGGAAGGGCGAGGGGATGTCAGGCGCTTGAAGCCGGAGGGGCTCGCCCAGAACGCTGCCGCCCTGCCCCCGCGCAGCCAATGCTACCAAGGGAGAGCTCGAACGGAAAACTTCGTCCAGACGGTGACCACGCTACTCCTCGACGAACAGCTTGAGCCGGGCCAGCGACGTGTCCCACTGGCGTGAGATCAGGTCGAGCGATCGGCGCGCCTCCTCCAGCCGCCGGCGCTCCAGCCGCCAGAGGCTCTCCTTGCCGCGACGGGTGGAGCGCACCAGCCCGGCGCCGGCCAGCACCCGCAGGTGTTTGCTGACCCCCTGACGGGTGATTCCAGAGCCGGCGGTGAGTCGCGAGATCGACATCGGCTCGCCGCCGGCCAGCTGCCCGAGCAGCCGGAGCCGGGTCTCGTCGCCCAGGGCGGCGAACACCGGCGCCGGCGTCCTCGTCCGGCGCCGATCAGCCAAGGTATTTCTGCAGGTTCTTGAACTGGCCGGTCCAGCCCTCGTCGTTCTCCCGGTACGCCTTGCTCCGCCGCGCGGGCGGGATGCGGTCGAACCCGGTCTCGGTGACGGTCAAGCGGGTTCCCTCCGGCACCTCTTCCAGCTCGAACACCACCAGCGTAGTCGGCTCCGCCGGATCGATGTCAGTATCCCCGCCCGGGTGCCAGCGCCAGGAGAAGAGCCGTTCCGGCTCTACCCGGTCGATGGTGATATCCATCGTGGCATGCTCCCAGCCGGGGCTGGTGACCGGCCCCCGCACTCGCGCGCCGGGCAGAAAGGGATCGGTCAGTCGCACTTCAAACCACCGGCTGAACTCCGCCGGGTCGGTGAGCGCACGCCATACCCGGGAGCGGGGCGCCCGGAGGATGGAGACCTTCTGGATGCGGTCGGTGGTGCCGGGACTGGCGGCTGTCGGAACGGGGCTCATGCCGGACCTCCTGGTGGCGATTATGGGCAACCTTCTGGTTGCCCATAATGTAGCGCCCGTCCCGTCCACGCGCAACCTTATGGTTGCTTACCAGCAGTCAGGGCGCCGTGACGTCGGTCAGCTCCACCCGGTCCTCGCCCTGGAGATTGCTCTCCAGCACCGTCCCGACCACGGGGCAGTAGTACTTGTACTCCCGCACGGCGGGCTCGAGTCCGTTCCAATCTTCGGTCTTGAGGCACCCGGTAAACCCGCCGTGCGGTACCGTCACACTCTGATCCAGGGCCACCACCTTCCCGAAGTCCTCGGCCTCCCCCCGGGCAAACTCCTGGCGGTATTCCTCGCCCACGTGCGCGGCCGGATCGGCCCACATGATGATACCGGGAAGCGCGCCGTTCACACCCCATTCCCATGATCCGGCCGTGCTCACCACCTGGCCGTCCTCGTATTCCCTGGTATTCTCGCCCAGGTACCACACGTTGCCCTCGGGATCCTGGGCGTACCAGTCCTCGGTATCCTCGATCAGCGCGCCATCCAGCAACACCTGGTCGTGCACCGCGGTTGCCACGACGCGGTTGATGGTCCTGGTGGTGGAAAGCACCTCGGTGATAGTGGTCTCGAGTCCGTCGGGCGTGTCACTCCGGTAGCGCCAGACCGTGCCGGGCGGGAGAGGAAAATACGGGTTGGTGACTGCCGTGGCCCAGGCCGCGGGAATATCGGGATTGTATGACGGGCCGGTCGAGCTGCTGCAGGCGGAAAGCGCGGCCACAGCGATGGCCGCGACGAAGTCTCGTGCGTTCACCTGACCTCCTCGGTAGGATGTCCGTCAGCATCTCACCGTGAGGAACAGGGCAACGCGATCTTTGTGACGCCCTGGCTCAGAATGCGAGGGACATGCCCACCGACCGGGGACTGATGCTCAGCAGCCCGGATTTACGATTCAGCCATCGGGCCGTCAGATGTCCCACCAGCGCGCCGGCCAGCACATCGGAAGCCCAGTGCCGGTCGTCGTTCATGCGGGCCAGCCCGGTGAGCGACGCAGCTCCGTACACCGCCATGTCGGACCAGGAGTCGGTCGTCTCGTCGGCAATGACCGTAGCGACCGCAAACGCCAGCGTGGTGTGTCCCGACGGAAAGGATGCGGAGCCGCTGAAGGGCCGGAAGTGGTCGCTGTCGCCGCCATTGGCAGGGCGGGTCCGTCCCAGCGCGAACTTGAGTCCGGTGGTAATTCCGCCGGCCACCAGCGCCGCGGTGCCCACCTTCAGGGACAGCCGGCTGAGTCCGGATCTGCCGGTCAGCTGGCCGGCCAGATAGCCCGCGCCGATGGCCGGGAAGAGATAGAGCGGCTCGCCGAACGCGTTCCCTATCCGGGCCAGCGAGTTGCTGCCGGAGCCGCGGTATTCCTGGAGCTCCTCCCGGAGCCCCTCATCGCCGAATGCCGTGGCGAACAGGACCAGCCCGGACACCACCGCCTGGTTGGCCGAGATGAATGGCCGGCTGTACGCCGGTGGTTGCTGAGCCAGAACGGAGCCCGTGAGAGCGGGCGTCAGAATGGCGGCAGCAATGACGACGGCACGAAAGGTCATGGATTGCTCGGAGCGAGTGGAATGAAATACCCCCCGCGATCCGCGGCAGGCTTGGCCCCCGTCACCCGTGCGCCCTGCTTCAGGAAGACGCGGGTGCCGGCGATCCGGATTTCCACCCGGGGGGCCTTCCGGGGGATGGTGATATCGAACCTGGCACCGGTGCCTGCGTTGGCGATCACCAGGCGGTTTGGCGTGGAGGTATAGCTCGCGGCCCCGCTGGGCGCTCGCACTGTCACCTGAGCTCCGTCGCTCAACCTCACGCGGGCCTCGCCCCCGGGCTCGGGGGACTCGAACGCAATGACAAAGCGTGGCCCGGGGACCGCCGCGATGCCGGCCATCAAGGTAGCCGGGTCGGGCTCCCCGGAAGATTGCGGGACCTTCTCACCCCCAACCCACTCCACAGCTGACCGGAGCCATCTCGGCACCGGTGAGCCCGGGAGCGCGAACGCCGCACCCGCCATTCCCAATACCAGAAAAATTCCGGCGGCCCAGCGCCCCCATGGCGGGGTAGTCCAGCGGAGCCGCCCGACCAACGCCGCCGGGTCAACCACCGGCACGGCGTGGTCTATCTGGCGCAGCAAACCGAGGATCCTGCCTTCGTCCTGCTGGGCCGAAACGAACCGTTCCCGGCATTCGGTGCACTCCGCCAGGTGATCGCGCGCGTTCCGGGCAGCCCGGGAAGGAAGCTGGGCGTGCAGCAGGCGCTGCAATTGTTCGTCGTCAAGGTGCATCCGGATCCTCGTAACACTCGCGGAAGGCGGCCCGGGCCCGGGCGAGCAGGGTGCCGATGCTGGCCTCGTTCAAGTCCAGCGCCTCTGCCATATCGCGGTAGCTGTAGCCTTCCGCCCGGAGCAGCAGCAGCTGCCGCTCCCGCTCGGGCATCCCGTTGATGGCCGTCCGCACTCGCCGGCGGGAGTCCTCGCTTACGGCCGCCTGCTCGGGCGACGGGGGCCCATCGGACAGCACGGCCTCGCTCCTGGCCGGCGTCAACAACCGGCTCCGCCGGCTCCGGCTGGATCTCTCGTTACGAAACAGGTTCATGGCGACGCTGATGAGCCACGCCTCCGGTGCGTCGGGTAGAGAGCCCCGGCGGAACAGCCTGATAAACGCCTCCTGGGCCACATCCGCTGCGAGCTCCGGCTCGCCCGACAGACGATCCAGATAGCGGTAGAGCCGGGGAAAGTGAACCTGGAACAGGGCTGTGAAATGGTCGTGGAACGACGCCGCCTCCGGAGCGTCCACATCACCTCCGTGATAGGAACCGGAAGCCTGCAAGGTTTGTGACAGCCACCTAGAGCTGCCAGTCGACTCCCAGCACCAATGGTGCCAGCGGTCGCATCTCGATCGGTTGTCGGCCGCCGGTCGACTGGTCCTTCACATACGTCAGGATGTTCCTGCGGTTGAGCAGGTTGGTGATGGTGGCGAAGACGGCCAGCCTCGCGTCGCGGCTGCCGAGCCGGACATGCCAGTGCTGGCGGATTCCGAGATCGATCCGGATGTAGGCCGGCAACGAAGTGCCGCCCAACGAGTCGCCGGCGTAGTAGGGGCTGCCTCCGAATTCGCATCCCTGGTCCAACAGGTTGCATGCTTCCCACTCGAGCGTCCCACCGGCCGTGGTGGTGCGGCGCCCCAGCGCTCCGGTTGCACCCAGGCGGATGGAGGTGGTGGCGCCGGGAAACACGATGAGGCCCCCCTGGAGCAGATGGCTGCTGCCGTGGTCGGGGACGTAACCGCCTCCGGCGTAGGAGAGGCGAACCGATTGCCAGCCGTAGCTGGCCATGAACCCGTAGCGCGCCGCGCTGACTCCCGCCTCCACCGAAACGCCACTCGACCTTCCGGAGCCGATCTCGAAGCCGCCGGCGGCAAAAGGCCCGCCCTGATGCGGCGCGGCCAGCAGCAGGCCGGCGCTGGCGCGGTGGTATGCCTCGGCCGCGAACCGCACGCCGGCAGCCGGCCGGTACTCGGCGGTCATCACCACCTGATCGCTCCGGGCCGTCGGAACTCCGGGTGCTCCAGCGCCGAGGAAAAGCTCCGGCGGAAAGATGTTGCCTACTACAGACTCTGGATTGCGGAGCGACTGGGCGTATTGATGGCTGCGGGCATAGCCCGCCGTGAGGGCGAACCAGCCTCCCCTGCTCCACCGAAGTTGTGCCTGGGGAGCGAAGCGGAGGCGGGATTCCGCGCGGGCCAGGTTAGCGCCCAGGGTAAGCTGGAGACCGGCTCGAATCGGTCTCGAATGCTGGGCAAAGACAGAGACCACAGGTGTTCGCGCGCTGATGGACTGGTCGAGCGAATCCGACGTGGTCCGGTAGTCCGTTCGGCTACGCTCCACCCGCATCCCGAGCGTTGTGCGTCCACCCTGGAAGGGAAGCTCCATCGTGCCCAGCAGTCCCAGGTCGCGCCGCCGGGCACTCAGGCCGTCGCGCCCATCCAAGCCTTCCCATCTGCTCGCCGTATTGCCGCCCGCACTCCAGCCCAGCAGCCTGACGCCGGCCCCCCGCATTCGCCCGGTCCACTCGGCGCCAAAGGAACCGCTCTCCCACTCGAAGTTGTGCCGCCGCGACTCCGAGGTCACGGAATCCGCCGTGGCCTCGATCTCGTTTCCGCTCTGGTAACCCAGGAGCTGGAGCCGGCCACCCGCCACCGGCAGCACGACCTTGGCCAGCCAGTCGCTGCTCTCGGCCCCCAGGTAGGAGGCTTCGCGCTTGGAGGAAGGAAGGCCGGGGATTCTCGACCTGAGGCTCACGAGGTAGCCTGCCCTGGGGTGACCGAGCCCGCCGTCGAGCGTCATCCGTGCTTGAGTAGTGCTGAGTGCCCCCTGGATCCCCAGTCGCTCCCCCGGCTCTCTGGTGGTTGCGGCCATGGTGCCGGCGAGCGCATCGGGATACCCGGGGGCCGGCAGGGCCGACGAGAGATGGACGCCGGCGAGCGCATCGGGGTTCCAGGAGCTGAACTGGCCGGCCGCGTGATAGGGACTGAACACGGGGATCCCGTCCAGGAGATATCCAGTCTGGTCCGAGGCGCCCCCGCGCACATGGACCCCGCTGGGCGACTCGGGCTGGAGTGCCACCGGCCCTCCTTCGAGCGCCTGCAGCACATCCGGCTCCGAAAGGAGTGGATTGTTGCGGACGGCGCTTATGGAGCTGGCCCGGTCATGCACCTCAGTGGGGGAGCCTTCCACTCCACGAACCGGTACCCCGGTTCGCACCTCGATGGTATGCAGGTGGAGCGGCTCGGCGCGGAGCGCGATGTTGAGCTCGAGCCGGCCCGAGGACGGAACCAGCGCATGGAGGGCACGGGGAGCGTAACCGAGGAATCGAACGGTGATATGCTGGGGCCCGGGCGGCACCTCGAGCAGCAGGTAGCGGCCCTCGGCGTCGGTAGAGGTGGACCGGCCGAGATCGGGCAAGGCAACCGGGGCGCCGGCCAGGGGTTGGCCGGTTTCCTCGTCCCGTACGGTTCCCGCGACGGTCGCCTGCCCCGCCTGCACGGCCAGTAGGATACGGAGCAGCTGGACAGCCAGGACCATGTCTACCTGCCAGAGACCTGCTCCCCCAAGATTCTCCCACTCCAGGTTTCCGACAAGCCCGGTATCACTGAGGAGCTCCCATGCAGCGATCCACACGGCTTTTCTGCGCTTTGGCCCTCGCAGGCTGTTCTCCCCGGCCGGCTGGCCAACCCGGCCCTCCTGCCGCCGGCGCCGACTCCACCGCAACCGTGTCGAGCATGCCCGCCGCACCGCCGGATTGGCGGATCGTTCCCGGCCGGTCCGCCGGCCCGGTGACCGCCGACATCAGCGAGGCCGACCTCAGGTACCGCTATGGGGACGACCTGGACTCGGCCCGGATCCAGATCGGCGAGGGTGAGACGATGCCGGGCGCCGTGCTCTTCGGCGGCGACAGTCTCCGGCGGGCCGAGATCATCTGGAGGGACACGGTGAACCGCCGGCGGCCGGCGCGGCTCATCCTCCGGGGCGAGAAGAGCGAGTGGCGCACCGACGAGGGGATCTCGCTGGGCACCACCCTGCATGAGCTGGAGCGTCTGAACGGCCGGGCGTTCACTCTGGCAGGTTTTGGCTGGGATTACGGGGGTGTGATTACCGACTGGGCTGGAGGGACCCTGGGCGAGAAGCTTCCGGGTACCATGCTGTACCTCGATCCTGGACCCCGGCAATACGAGTCGGCCGAGTACTCCCAGGTGCTGGGCGACCGGGACTACTCATCGGCTTCTGCGCCCATGCAGCGGCTGGACCCAAGGGTGGCCCAGATCTTCATGGATTTCGAGTAGTCCCGGTGGAACCCTAGCGCACGAACGTGATGAACCCCGCCATGTTCGAGATGGCGCCGATTCTTCCCTGCTGGCTGAACGCGACGCGCCGGGGCTCGCCCCCCACCGTGAGGGTTCTCGTCAGCTTGCGGCTTTGCAGGCTGAAGACCTCCACCAGGCCGTTGCCGGGTTCGGCCACGTAGGCCTCCCCGTCGTCGGGCGTGACCCCGATCCCAAAGCCGCCGCCCTTGAGCGGAATATCAGGAAGCTGGGTGCCGTTGAGCAGGTCGATCTCATTGATGAACCCCGCTTCGTTGGCGATGTAGAGCCGGTTGCCCTTCTTGTTGACCGCCATGTCCTGCGGCACTCCGCCCACGAAAAAGGTGCGCAGCACCGTTTCGGTGATCATGTCAATCTCCGAGACCGTGCCGCCGAAGAAGGCGCTGACATACATCATCCGTCCGTCCGGATGCACGGCGAACGCATTCGGGGCATCGCCGACCTCGACCGTCTTTTCCACCTGATTGGTGGCGGTGGAGGCGATCAGCACCGCGTTGCCGTTGGTCGCGATGTAGACCCGGTCGCCGCTGGGAGACACCCGCACCACGAACGGCGAAGCGTCACCGGTCGGGATCTTCGCCACCTCCTGACCGGTGGCGACGTCGATGACTCCGACATCGTTGCTGAAGAGGTGGGTGACGTATGCCGTGCCACCGTCGGGCGAGAAGGCCAGGCCGAGCGGCCAGGAACTGCTCGGGATGCTGCCGATCACCCGGCGAGCCGTGGTGCTGGTGATGCCGACGATGTCCTGGAACGGCACCGAGAAATAGGTTAGCCCGTCGTCACGCACCGCGATGCCCCACGCCGGCGGCGTTTCGACCTTCTCCACGATCTTGCCCGGCCGCGTCTTGGGCTCGCAGGCGCTCGGCGCACTGGCAGCGAACGCGGGCTCCGAGGCGGCGATCGACGTGGGAGTTTCATCACTGCAACTGACAACCAGGACGGACGCGAGGCTACACAGAAGCACCCCCACGGGGGCAGCGCGGCGCATACGGACCTCGATTATGTGAAAAGGGAGTAACTGGGAAAGGTGAAGCTGCATGGCGCCGGGCTGGCCGGCAAGACTGGCGTGCGTGCCACACTACGTCACGAACACTGTTGCGCTGTCGCGATTTATGGCGTTAGTGAAGATTCTGCGACAGAGTTGAGCGTGCCAACCCTTGCACGATCGCCATCAGCAGATGACGCCCTATATTGGTCGAAGCCCCTCAAGAGAGCTCCTTCAGCATGGTCCGCACTCAGTTCCTCACCGCCAGCAGGCTGCTCCCCTGCCTGGTCATCCTTGCCTGCGGTGACGGCACCGGCCCCGGCGGCGGTGACCCCACCGGGAACCGGATTGCCTTTTTATCCTCGGGGAATGTCTGGTCCATGCGGGAAGACGGCACGAATCAGGTCGCCCTGACCCGGGACGAGATCGGTCCATACGACGGGGCCTCCGGCCCGTTGCATTGGTCACCCGACGGCACTCGGCTCATGGCGACGCTGCATCGCCGGCACCCAGCCGGCCCGGTGGATGAGCTCGCGGTTGTAGCAGCGGACGGCGGTTACCGAACCGTAGCATCGTCCCTGGGGCAGGGACTGATCGGAGGCTCCTGGTCTCCCGACGGGCAACGACTCGCCTATATCAAGGCAACGACGTCGCATTTTGGAAGTACCGTCATCTTTACGGTCCGGACCGACGGAACGGACGAGGACTATGTGATCACCGACAGTCTTTCATTAAATGAACGATTGGTGTTTCACGATCTCTCCCCCCAGTGGTCGCCGGATGGCCAGGAGATCGCGTTTGTGAGCGATCGGCCGGTGCCGGATGGTCCGTACTTCTCGATGCACGCGTTCATCGCCAGGGTGGACAGCTCAGGGTGGCGGCAGCTTTTACCAGGCATCGTTTCGGACGTCCAGTGGTCACCCGACGGAGAACGGCTGGCGATGGTTGTCGGACAGTATGGCTACCGCAACGCAGACTTCCCGTTCGGTATCGCCGTGACCAACCGGAACGGCACCGGATACACCCTGCTCAGCCAGCAGGGGAATGTGGACCTGGGGCCGATCTGGTCGCCTGACGGCAGTCAGCTGGCGTTCAGCAGCACTCGTGACGGGAACTGGGAGGTGTACGTCATGAACGCCGACGGGAGCGGGGTACGCCGGCTGACGAATGATCCGGGCGAAGACTTCGCCGGGCCTTGGTCGCCGGACGGAACCCGGATCGCCTTCGTGACGAACCGGGACGGCAATTCGGAAGTCTACAAAGTAAACGTGGACGGGACCGGGCTCGCTAACCTGACCCGGAGTCCCCACGAGGAGACCAGCCCCGCCTGGAAATGAGGGGAGGCTAACGGCTTGAGGATTCCTTCACCGGTCTCAACACCAGGTCCTGAAAGTCGAAGCTGAAGTCCACCGACTTCGAGGCCGGCACCAGCCGCAGCTCCGCCACGCTCCCATCCGGATTCAGGGTAAACGTCGCAAACGCATCGGCCCTGAGCTCCCGATCCCGCCAGCGGGCCAGGAAGGTGTCGTGCTGCCAGTGCAGCAGGTCGCCCACCAGAACCGGGGTGTGATCGAACCGGATGGCCAAGCCCTTCCCCTCCGGGGTAATGGTGACGTCGCCGTACCAGGCGTCGCGATACTTGCCGGCATACTTTGCCGGCGGCAGCGAGGGCCCTGAAGTCGAGTCCCGCGCCGCCGCCGCCCGCTTCTCATCCTCCAGCAGCTTCTGACGGTTCTTCTCTACCAGCTGGTGAAACAGTGCCGGATAATCCGGCGACCTGGCGCCGATGTAATGGTCCAGCACCCGGTAGGCGATGGCGTCGAAGGCCGCGCCCGACTCCTGGTTGGTCAGCACCGCCACGCCGAGCCGGAGGTCGGGGATCATCGCCACCTTGGACAGGTACCCCGGCAGCCCTCCGGTGTGCTGGCGCAGGACGTAGCCCCGGTAGTCCCTCACGTTGAGGCCCAGAGCGTAGCCGGCCATGGTAGCCCTCAAATGGGCCAGCTCGGCCATGCCCGGCGGCATGTTGCCGATCGGCGTGGGCGTCACCTCCCGCCAGAGCTGTCTGGCGCTCTCGGCCGAGAAGAGCCGGGATCCGCCGGCCACCCGGCCCGAGTCGAGCTGCACCATCATCCACTTTGCCATGTCCGCCGCGCCCGCCATGATGCCACCCGCCGGGTTGGTGTTGTCGCTGGCGAACGGATCCACCGGCCGCACCGTGTCGTTCACCTCCGCGTGGGTGCCGGCCACGTTGCCGCCATCCGTGGCCCCGGAATGGCGCACGTCGCTGTCGGTCATGCCCACCTTCTGGAGGATGCGGCTGCGGACGAAATCCTCCCAAGACATCCCGCTCACGGCCTCGATCACTTCGCCCGCCACCAGGTAGAGCACGTTGTCGTAGGCGTAGGCGCTTCGGAACGAGGTTGTGAGCGGGATGTAGCGGATGCGGCGGGAGATCTCCTTCCGGGTGTAGGTGGAGGGCGGCCACCAGAGCAGGTCGCCCGCGCCCAGGCCCAGGCCGCTCCGGTGGACCAGCAGGTCGCGCACCGTCAGCTCGCGGGTGACGAAGGGATCGGACATGGCGAACGCCGGCAGGTAGTTCACCACTGGCTGGTCCCACTCGACCTTCCCTTCCTCCACCAGCAGCGCCAGGGCCGTGGCGGTGAACAGCTTGGTGTTGGACGCGATGCCGAAGCGCGTGCGGGCATCCACCGGCGCCGGGTTTCCCATCCGGCGCACGCCGTAGCCCTTGGCCAGTACCACCTTCCCGTCCTTCACGATGGCCACCGAGAGTCCCGGAACGGTGAAGGTGCGCATCACCCGTTGCACGTACTCGTCGAACCTGGGTGGGGGCTGCTGCGCGGTGGCCGCGAGCGGCGCGCCAAGACCGAAAGCTATGCCGCCGAGAAGCGCTCTACCGAGCCACCCCTCTGCGCCCGGCAAGCGGCGGTGACCTGGCTCACGGTCGTTGCGAGTCTTTAGCCCCACAATGCACCCTCCTTCACTCACTCATCCGTTCGCCGTCGAGTACAGAACCTGAGGCGGCGACCAGTCACTTGGGAGACTTATCATGGGATTACTGTCCAAGCCGATCAAGACCCTGGACGACCTCTTCGTCCACACCCTTCAGGACGTCTACTACGCCGAGCAGAAGATCGCCAAGGCGTTGCCCAAGATGATCGAGAAGGTTACCGACCCGCAGCTCAAGCAGGGCTTCCAGACTCATCTGGGCGAGACCAGGAACCAGATCACGCGGCTGGAGCAGGTCTTCCAGATGCACGGTGAGTCGCCCAAGGCAGTCACCTGCCCGGCGATCGACGGCATCCTGGAGGAAGCCGACGCGATCATGGGGGACGCGAAGGACCACGAGGTTCTCGACGCCGCGGCGCTCGCGTCCGCGCAGGCGGTCGAGCACTATGAGATCGCCCGCTACGGTACCCTGATCGCGTGGGCCCGCCAGCTCGGCCGAGACGACTGCGCCGGCGTGCTGCAGCAGACCCTGGACCAGGAGAAGAATACCGACCGGAAGCTGACCCAGATTGCCGAAGCCCGAGTCAACCGGGTTGCGGTTTGACGCTAGAGGTCGGTTGAACTGAGGCAAGAACTAGAGCGCCGGCCGGTCCGCCGGCGCTCTTTCTTGGTTAGCTTGCCTCCACCGTGCCCGCACGCACCGCGTTTACCATCCTCACGGCCATCAGCGTCTGCCATCTGCTGAACGACATGATGCAGGCGCTTCTCCCGGCGTTGTACCCGATGCTGAAGGCCGACTTCGGGCTCAGCTTCGGACAGATCGGGCTCCTCACCCTCACGTTCCAGCTCACCGCGTCATTGCTCCAACCGGCCATCGGGCACTACACCGATCGCCGCCCCCAGCCGTTTTCGCTGGTGGCCGGCATGGGGTTTACGCTTTTCGGCCTGCTCCTCCTCTCAACGGCCCACAGCTTCCCTGGCCTGCTCGGCTCGGCGGCGCTGATCGGACTGGGGTCGGCCGTCTTCCATCCGGAGTCCTCCCGCGTCGCGCGGATGGCCTCCGGCGGCCGCCATGGCCTGGCCCAGTCGCTCTTTCAGGTGGGAGGCAACGCCGGCTCCGCCATCGGCCCGCTGGTGGCGGCCTTCGTGGTGCTGCCGCGGGGGCAATCCAGCGTTGCGTGGTTCGGCGGGGCGGCGCTGCTCGCGATGGTCATTCTCTCGCAGGTGGGGCTCTGGTACCGGGGACACAACCGGGGTGACGGCGCCGTCCGCTCCGGAGGTCCGGCCCAATCCCCCCTGCCGCCGGCCCAGGTCCGGACCACCCTGGCGATCCTGATCGTGCTGATCTTCTCCAAGTACATCTACCTGGCCAGCATCAGCAGCTACTACACCTTCTACCTGATCGACCGCTTCGGCCTTTCGGTGAAGAGTGCGCAGCTCCACCTCTTCCTGTTCCTGGGCGCCGTCGCGGCAGGCACCATCATCGGGGGGCCGGTGGGAGACCGGTTCGGCCGGAAGTACGTAATCTGGGGATCGATCCTGGGGGTGCTGCCGTTCACGCTGGCATTGCCGCACGCCAACCTGTTCTGGACCGGCGTGCTGACGGTGCTCATCGGCGTCATCCTCGCCTCGGCCTTCTCGGCCATCCTGGTGTATGCCCAGGAGCTGCTGCCGGGACGGGTGGGCATGATCTCCGGGCTCTTCTTCGGCTTCGCGTTCGCCGTCGCTGGAATCGGCGCCGCGGCGCTGGGCTGGCTGGCCGACGCCACCAGTATCGAGTTCGTCTATCGAATCTGCGCCTGGCTGCCGGCGCTGGGTCTTCTCACCGCGTTCCTGCCGGACCTCGAGTCCGGTCACAGAAGGCGAGTCGAGCAGGTACAGGCGGAAGGAGAGGTGCTGACCATCCCGTGACTGAGCCGGGAGTTGGGAGCAGTGTCACCCCGAACGTAGTAAGGGGGCCGAAACTATCCGGCTTTACAACCTACATGTCGAATGACCAGAAGGTGGGGAGGTCTGTGTAGCTACGGTCACCTCGTTGCGCTCGGGGTGACAACCAGCTCCAGCTCCCAGCTCCTAGCTCAGCAACGCGCCGAGCCGTTTGGGGGCCACCAGCCGGTACGAATCCTGGAGCAGCTCCGCCAGTTCCTTCCAGTCCACCTTTCCATCCAGCCACACGCCGACCCAGCCGCTCGGCCCCACGTACGGGGGCACGAAAAACTTGGCCGGCGCCGCCTTTACCATGATCGCCTGGTTTCCCGGTCCCGCCTTGCACCAGACTGCCGGGCGCCCATCGCCGTGGTGGTTGCCCGCGGCGGCGTACATGGCGAATAGTTTATTGCGCACCCGAAACGTCGGCTCGCCCCAGGCCTCCACCTCGTGGGCTTCCGGCAGGGCCAGGCACAGCTTTCTGAGGCGGGTTAACGGGGTTGGCACGCGCCGCTCCGGGTGACAGCGGTCACCACTGGCATCAGGGTTCTCAGGTAAACTCCGACCTCACCAATGTACGGGGGAAACGATGCGCTGGGCTGCTCACGTTACCGGATGGGGATTGCTGGGTTTCGTAGGGTTGCCGTCGTGTACCGGCGAGGGGGGCGGGGCGCGAGGGCCCTCCACCCTCGGCCAGACCGGCGCGACCGCCGAGAGCTCGGCGCCGCGGATCCGGGCGAAGGCAACGATAGCCGGCGCTCCCGGCTCCGACATCAAGGGGGAGGTGACCTTCGTCGAGCTCGAGGGGAACATGCCGGTTCCGGGGGTCGAGATCCAGGCGCGCATAACCGGACCGGCTGATCGCCTGACGCCGGGCCCCCACGGGCTGCACATCCATGAGAACGCCAAGGGCGGCTGCGTGCCGCCGTTCAAGTCGGCCGGCGGGCACTTCGACCCGGGACCGGCCGGGAATCCCGATCCGGACGTGAACCACCCCTATCATCTCGGCGACATCCCGAATCTGGTGGTGGATAACAGCGGCAAAGGAGAGATGAAGGCCACCACCAGCCGGATCACGCTTGGTCCCGGCCCGCTGACCTTGTTCGACACCAACGGCAGCGTCATCGTCGTCCACGAGAAGCCGGATCAGGGCGTCCCCGGCAAGCCCGAGTCGGGCATCTCAGGCGGGCCACGGATAGCCTGCGGAGTCATCGAGCTCGATCCCGGGGGAGGCTGAGAACGTCGGCGTGACCTGACCGTGACGCAAACCGAGCCGAATTGAGGCACGGCGGTTGGAGTCTTGGGCTTGGACTCCCAAACCGAGGTTCGTGATGCGGCTTGTACTCGCTTCCCTGTGTGTGCTCGGGCTGCCTGCCTGCACCGGCCTGATTGCCGGGCCTGAGACCAGCTCAGTCACCCCCGCCCCCGTGTCGCGCGACTCCGCCTGGGTGCGGGCGCGGCGCGCTGCCACGGCCGAGGCCATCACCATCGACGTGGCCGACTCGCTCAAGGGCCGCATCGTCGGCACCCGCTACTCGGATCCCAAGGCCAAGGTGGGCGCCGCCACCTCCTGTCGGCTCAAGCTGACGCTTCAGGTGAAGGGCGATCCGAGCCGGTCCGAGCTCGGCAGCACCAGCCGCTGGCTCGCGTCGGAGCAGATGGGCGACACGGCCTCCAAGGTCTGCGACAAGGAGCGGACCGAGGTGCTGGCCCGGATCAGCCAGACGGTCTCGCCGCCGCCGCAGTAATCGCTCCCTGCAGCCGGAGGCGGCGGCCGGGCGTATCTTTGAAGCTCCGTGAAGAACGCCCTCCGCGTCCGGATTGCGGCGCTGGTCATCGTCGCCTCCTCCTGCCATGCCCCGCCTGCGCCCTCGCCGGCCGGGCCGCGGCTGGCTGTGGCCGAATCGCTCTACGCCGACCTCCGGAGCGTTCGCGACCGGATCGATGTGTCGG
Organism: Gemmatimonadales bacterium; assembly: GCA_036379675.1. Taxonomy (GTDB): domain Bacteria; phylum Gemmatimonadota; class Gemmatimonadetes; order Gemmatimonadales; family GWC2-71-9; genus CAVVWJ01. The sequence continues at coordinate 21,504 of DASVGF010000192.1, forward strand.
TGGCCTCTGGATTGACCGGCAGGACGGACGCGACGCCATTCTCCCTTTACCTGCGTTCGCACAACGCCCTCCGGCATGAGCTCTCCTCCCGGCTGAGCGGTATCGACTCGACCGTGCTCGATGCCGAGGACGGCCGTGCCCTCGGGGTCATGCGGCGCACACTTGCCCGAGACCTCGACTCCCTGTGGGATCCACCCGCCACCGCCCCGGCGGTGGCGGGTCCCGATTGCGATTACGACGCGCGGGCAATTGCCGGCGGGAAGAACGGGCTCGACTCGCTCCGCTCCCGCATCTATGCCTGTTATGG
>DASVGF010000193.1:0-4519 GCA_036379675.1 Gemmatimonadales bacterium
GGGACAGTTCGCTTACGCGTACCGAATGGCCGGAGGTATAGGGATCTCTGGCTTCGATTGCCTTGACCATTACTTGTAGTAACTCTTGGCCGCTGTCCTGCAGTTGGTGATAAAGTCCGTAGATGTGTCGTACCGCGATAATCGGCAGAATTACGCCAATTAACCCGATTGATCCGAATCCGAGCCAAAGGTCAAACCTCGCGTAGAGCCACGCGACGAACACCGCGATTGCACTCGCGCCGAGATCATACCCCAGCACACCTCGCGTATTGAGGTTCCACACCTCCCTAAACGAGCGATCCGAGCTGAGAGCGACGGCACTGCTGACTGCCATCGAGTTTACGACAAAGTAGATAGACGCGAACAGGAAGAACAATCCGAGATCGCGCTGCACCGCGTCCGAGGATAAGGTGCTGCCTATGCCGAGGTATGCGGGTGGAAGTTCACCGCCTGCCATGAGGTACACGGAAACTGCCAGCGAAACGCAGAGTATTCGCTGGGACACGTTAAACACGGTCTTTATGGGTGAGTTTGCTCTAACGAGCTCACCAAGGAACGTGGAAACACCTGCTACCACACTTGCCCAGAATCCCCCAAAAAGCAGAGCCGTGGCAAGATGCATGACGAACGACGTCGACCCTCGTGCGGCGACTCTTAGACGAGTAGTGGTGAGACCTTCGAGGAGTGTCGCTACGAAGAGGAAGGTGGCCAGCGGCCACCATCCAGGAAAAGGGGAGCGGTGATCATACGCAACCCAAGCGGCGGAAGCAGCCGCTCCGGCGACGCCAAGAACGAGAATGTTTATCTTCGCTTCACGGCCCATAAGGAGCTAGGTAGTGGATCCCGGCCAGGAACTACTTGACTATTGCCAAGTCTGCCCTTCCGCCTTGAACAAGCCCGCAAGAGCGTTGGCAAAAGTCGCGAGCCAGCTGATCTTCAACATGAGCGTCACCCCCGTAAGAGAAACCAATACCATCGGGAAGTGGCGAGCCTCGCTATGGCCGCCTGACGCTCCGCTCGATCAATTATCCGCTAGTCTCCGCTGTGCTCGTACCACGTACCGCTAGATACGTCCTGCAGAGACCGGGATCCCCTTACCTTGTGTCCTTTCCCTAGTGAGTTGGCCTGCCGGCGCTAGCCACAAGCCGCCCCTGCAACCTCCTATCGTCACCGGCGCCACGAACGCCGGGATCTCGTCCTCGGTTGGAGGGCGGGCGCTCGCGCACCCACCTACCGTCGATCAGTGAAAATCAGCCTCCCGGCCGCCGCGCCTCAGTCCAGCGATTGGTCGCGTCCAGGACGGCGAACACCGCCGCCCGCTCCGCGCTCTCCTTGATCTCCGCGGTGCCGGTCAGGAGCGACGTCTCCCGCCCCCCCAGCCCCTGCACCGCCACGAACGCGAACTCCCGGTCGAACGCCTCCACGATCTTCGCGCCCTCGAGCGCGATCGAGAAATCCGTCAGCAGCCGGTCGATCACCGCCACCGACGCCTTCGCCGCGCCCTCCACCCGGCTCCGCGGCGTGTCCGACGCCTCCTCCTCCGCCGTCTCCGTCTGCCCCCGGAACGAGAGCGTCACCGAGATGGCGAGCCGGTGCGGCCGCTTGGCCGGCGACACCGACATGGTCTCGAACAGGAGCGCGCGCTGGAGCATCCTGTCCCGCGCCGCGTCCTTCTCCAGCGCCTCGATCGGCCGCACCTCGGCCGTCTGCGCGATGCTGATCTTCCGATGGTCCACCTTGAGCCCGAGCTGCGCCAGCAGCGCCGACTCGATGTTCCGGACCAGTTGCTTCGGCTGCAGCCCTGCCTGGGCCAGGATGTGGACCTCGCTCACCTCGCCCAGCGGCGTGGTCACCACCCGCGCCGAGAGAATGCCCTCGAGGCTCGTCAGCAGGTTCTCCGCCCGGCGAACGCCCCAGGGATCCGGTATCGCTTCCTGAGACCCGCTCTGCCGCGGCTGGCTCACGTTGACTGGCCCGCTTGGTCTTGGACTGTATCCCGTCACGGCCCGTTACCCTTCCCGGTCTATGGAGTCCATGGGCGCAGGGGTCGCCCGAGCCTGCTTGTCCAGCGCACTACGCGACCGCGTTCCGTCCCGCCGCTTTCGCGCGGTACAGCGCGCGATCGGCCGACACCAGCAGGTCCACCTCCGCCGGCTCCTTGGGATCGAAATCGGCGATCCCGACGCTCACCGTGATGAGCCCGGGAGGATAGCCCATCCGCCGACCCGTCCCCTCGATCCCCGCCCGCAGCGCCTCGGCCACACGCGCCGCGCCCTGGAGATCGGTGCGGGTAAGAATCACCACGAATTCGTCACCGCCGTACCGCGCCGCCACGTCGGACGCGCGCACCGCGTTCCGGATCTCGCCCGCCACCGCGCGGAGAATGTCGTTCCCCGCCTCGTGGCCGTACTGGTCGTTCACGTCCTTGAAGCGGTCGAGGTCGAGGAAGAGGACCGCGAAGCCCTCGTTGCTCCGCTTGCTGCGCTCGACCTCGAACGCCAGCTGATCCCGCAGCACGCGGTAAGTGCTCAAGCCCGTCATCTGGTCCACCGCCGCCGCCCGCTGCGCCTCGTTCGCCCGGCGCTCCTGGTACGGCGTGCACTGCCGCATGCTGGCCCGCCCCAGCGCCGCCGCCTCGGCGAACCGCTGGCAGGTGTCGAAGCCGCACGCCCGGCAGTCCCACGGGCGCCCGTTCGGCCCCCGGCCGATCTGCTCCAGCACCTGGGCCACCGCCTCGGGATCCGGCTTCATCCGCCGCGGCTTGATCGCGAACGTGGCCCCGATGCTCGCCACCACCGCCGCGTCCACCACCGGGAAGCGGCTGCGCGGCGGCTCGGTGCTCGCCACCAGCTCCCGCCGCCAGTACAGCTCCTCGTGCGGTCCCGAGAGCGGATGGTCCAGAGCCCCCTCCGTCGAGAGGATGTCCACGAAGCCGAGATCCAGCCGGTCCACCACCACCGCCCGCGCCAGCGCGGGCAGGGCGTCGAGCCCCCGGACCTTGCGGAACCGGCGGCTGGTGTGCCGCGACTCCTCCAGCAGCGCCAGCGGCATCCCGCCCGCCGCGCTCAGGTGCCGCCGCCGCTCCTCCGGCACCCGCTCGAACCAGGTCGGCATCGTCAGGGGCGTCACCCCCCGGATCCGGAAGAGCTGCTCCAGGTCGCCGAAGGTGATCGCGGCGTCCAGGTCGGTGCTTTCCACGGGGGGACAGATGCCCGCGTACACGATCCGCAGCTCGGTGCGGTAGAGCGATCGCAGATATCGCGCCTCCGCAATCGCCGGCATCGTCACCGGCGCCAGATACGGCACCAGCTCGGGATACTGGGTCCGCACCGTCTCCACCACCACCGGATCGGTGGAGCGGATCAGGGTGCCCCAGGGCTCTTCTTCCCAGAGCTTAAGGTATTCCGCTGCAACGAGTTCGTCGCCGATGACGCCCCGGGTGACGGCCCGGAAGCCGGCGGCGTAGCACCCATTGATCAGCTGCTCGGGAGTGGCCGGATAGAAATGCGCCACCGACTCCGGACTCAGGATCAGGATGCCGTCGCCCTGGGAAGCAATGGCGAGAGCCTTGCCGATTTCGCCATTTACCTTCACCGCGCCATGGGGACAAGCCGGTAGGCACTGGCCACAGCGAATACAGGCCTCGTCCACCACCTGCAGGAGCAGGGGCTCGTCCCCCGCCACCGCGATAGCGTCGGTGGGGCACACGCGCACGCATGCCAAGCAGGCGACACAGCGCTCGGCGTCGATCCCGAAAATCAATGGTGCCCTGGCCAGGGGGGAGACAGGTGAGACTCCAGCAATTTGACGGCCAGTCTGGGGGCTGTCAATAGCTGCGTAAGTGCAAAACAATGATACAGCTACATTTAGCTATGAGACACCTCCGACCTTAGACAGCTAACCTATTCCAGCCGATAGGCTTTGATCTTCCGGTACAGGGTCCGCTCCCCTATCCCCAATACCTCGGCGGCCTTGCGCCGGTTTCCCCGGTACTCGTGGAGGGCCGCCACGATGGCCGCTTTCTCCACCTCCGCCATGGTCATCCCGGGCCGGTAGACCACCGGCCGGTCCCCGTCGCTGTCGGGCTCCGGCAACACGTCATGGACCGTGGCGCTGTCGCCCAGCTCAATCACCTGGACCCGCTGGGGCTGGTCGTCCAGCCGGCGCCGGAGCTCCTCCACCTGGAGCTTCAGCTCCACCAGGCTCCGGAGGATGAACTCCAGCTCGTGCCCAGCCGTCCCGTCCCGCCGTCCTGCCGCGAGTACCGGCAGGAGGGTGCCCGGCCCCTCCAGGATGTCGTTGGGGATGTCGCTGGCCCGGATCTCCGCGCCCGGCGCCAGCACCACCATGCTCTCGATCAGGTTCCGGAGCTGGCGGACGTTGCCGGGCCAGGGGGCGTTGACCAGCCGCTCGAGCGCGTCGGGCGTGATGCCGCGGAAGGTGCGGTCGTGCTCCCGGGCCAGCTCGCGGATGAACCGGCGGACGAGGAGCGGGATATCCTCCCGCCGCTCGCGGAGCG
>DASVGF010000194.1:0-4103 GCA_036379675.1 Gemmatimonadales bacterium
TGTCCCGGCATTCTGGTGCGGCGCCCGGGTGCTGGCGTTTGACCCGGTGACTGTGGCCGATGGGATGACCTCCCTTCGGCGCGGCTTCACTCGGCGGGAGTTCCTGGCGCTCATGGCCGAAGCCGGGGTGGATGGCCGGGTCGCTTACCGTCCAGGATTTCGCCTGGTGGCCACCTGGATGCCGCAGGGCAACTGATGCGCACGGTAGACCGGATCCACATGGCCGCGCCGGTAGAACGTGCGTTCCGCGCGGCCGTGGACGTCGAACAGTGGCCGGCGCTGCTGGGTCACTATCGCTGGGTGCGTATGCTCCAGCGGGAGGCTCACGGGGGCGTGGTCGAGATGGCCGCATGGCGGCCGTTCGGTCCAATCAAATACCCCACATGGTGGGTCTCGGAGATGCGGATCGATGACACCGCGCACGCGGTCTACTATCGCCACGTTCGGGGAATAACCAGAGGCATGGATGTGGTGTGGCGGGTCGAGCCGGTGAACGGCGGCACCGACGTGACCATCGTGCATGAATGGGCCGGTCCGGACTGGCCGCTCATAGGACGGAAGGCGGCCGACTGGGTGATCGGGCCCGTGTTCATTCATGGCATCGCGTCCCGGACCCTGGCCGGGATCGCGAAGCATGTGGAGGGGCGGTAAGGGGTAAGCGGTGAGCGGTAAGGGGTGAGCGGTGAGCGGTAAGCGGGCGGAGTGAACTACCACCGCTCCGCCAGGGTGGGGTGGGTTGGTGTAGGGTTCCGCCTTTTCGAACAGGATTCTATGGGCGCAGCAAGGAGGGTTGTCATCACCGGCATCGGGGCCATTACTCCAATCGGGCTTGGGGTCGAGGGGCTCTGGGAGGGCCTTCGCCGTCGGCAGTCGGCCGTCCGCTGCATCACCCGTTTCGATCCGTCGATGTTCAAGTCCCGCATCGCCGGCGAGGTCGACGACTTCCGCGCGGTCGACCATTTGGAGGAAAAGCGGGTGCGCCGTCTGGACCGGTTCTCCCAGTTCAGCGTGGTCGCCACCCGGATGGCGCTGGCGGATGCTGCAATTGAGGCGGCCCGGGAGGATCCGGATCGGGTCGGCGCTATGATGGGAACGGCGTTGGGCGGGGTGGCACACGGCGAAGGGCAGTATCGCAACTTCATGCGGGAGGGGCCGCGGGCGGTGGACCCGGCGCTCGCGCTGACTGTGTTCGCCGGTGCCGCCAGCTGCAACATCGCCATCGAGTTCGGCTTCACCGGGCCCAACTGCACCAACGGAATGAGCTGCGCCTCGGGCGCCATCGCCATCGGAGAGGGGTTTCGGGCTATCGCACGGGGCGAGGCCGATGTCATGGTTGCCGGCGGCGCCGAGGCGCCACTGGCGCCCCTTTGCTTCGGCGCGTTTGCCATCATCCGGGCCATGTCCACCCGCAACGAAGACCCCGCACGCGCCAGCCGTCCCTTCGATGCGGGGCGTGACGGATTCGTGATGGCGGAGGGTGCGGCGGTCCTGGTGCTGGAGGAGCGGAGCCGGGCTCTGGCCCGGGGAGCTCCGATCTACGCCGAGATCTGCGGATACGGCCTCACCAACGACGCCTATCACATGACCGCCCCGCGTCCCGATGGACGCCAAGCCGCGCGGGCCATGCAAGGCGCCCTTAGCGAGGCCCACGTGGCGGGCCACGAGGTGGGCTATGTCAACGCCCATGGGTCCTCGACACCGCTCAACGACTCGACCGAGACCGGCTCGGTCAAGCAGGTGTTCGGCGACCATGCCTACCGCCTGGCCTTCAGTGGGACCAAGGGCTATTACGGACACGCCCTGGGCGCCAGCGGGGCAATCGAAGCGGCCATCTGCGCGCTCGCGAGCCGCCGGGGATGGGTGCCGCCCACCGTGAACCTGGAGTTGCCGGACCCGGTGTGCGACCTGGATCATGTCACGGGCGAAGGGAGGGAGCTGCGGCCCGATTATCTGCTCAGCAACTCCTTCGGATTTGGCGGGATCAACGCGGCCCTGCTCTTTCGCCGAGCCGAGTAACTACCTAGATTCGCCGCGGCTCATTCACCAAGGATCTCGCATGCCTCCTCTGGGTCGTCGGTTGGTCGCCGAGGCACTCGGCACATTCGGGCTGGTGTTCGTGGGAGCCGCCGTGGTGGTCGTGAACGGAGGATTCCCCAACAGTGGTATCGGTCTTCTGGGGATTGCGCTCGCCCATGCCGTGGTTCTGTCGGTCATGGTCACCGCCACGATGACCATCTCCGGCGGCCACCTCAACCCCGCCGTGACGGTGGCTCTGCTCGCCGTCCGCCGGATCGATCCGGTTTCCGCGCTGGCCTACATCGTGACGCAGCTGGTGGCGGCGCTCGCGGCTGCGTATGCCGTCAAGCTCCTGCTGCCCCCGGGGGCGGTGCGAGCCGCCCTGCTGGGGGTACCCGTCATCGCCAGCTCCGTCACCTTGGGCCAGGCAATCGGGATCGAGGCGGTCCTTACGTTCTTTCTGGTCTCGGCGGTGTTCGGGACGGCGGTATCGCCCGACGCCCCCCGAGTTGCCGGATTCGGGATCGGCCTGGTGCTGCTGTTCGATATCCTGGTCGGCGGGCCGCTCACCGGCGCGGCGATGAACCCGGCTCGCGCGTTTGGTCCGGCGGCGGTCGCGGGGCAGTGGTTGGGACACGTGGTCTACTGGGTCGGCCCCCTGGTGGGCGGGATCGTGGCGGCGTTGCTGTGGGAGAGCGTGTTGCTGCCCCGGAACGCGCCGCGGAGGCGGAGAACGGACTGATTCAGGAACAACGTGAGCGGTAAGCGGGAGCAGCAGCAGTGGCGGGCCCCCCTCACCGCTCACGCTTTTTCTTCCCCGCTTACCCCTCTTAGTGCCCTGCTGGCTTTCCGCCACAGCGTCCCCCAATAGCCGAGCAGAATGACCGCCGCGATCACGTAGGCGGCGACCAGATAGGCGCCATTCTGCGGGGGGCTAACCTGCATGGCGCGCGTCCTCCTGTGCCTCTTCCGCCAGTGCCATCCCGTATCGCGCCGTAACAAAGCCCAGATACAACACGGTAAACACCACCGTTCCGATCAGCAGCGTGCGCAGCATCTCCGGCGGCAGGGACGGTGCGCTGGGCTTGAGCACGATGGGCTGCGGGTGAAGGGTGCGAAACAGGTACACGCTCAGATGCACGAATGGCACCAGCAGCATCCCGAGTATCCCTACCACGGCACTGAAGCGGGCCCGCTCGGCCGGATCGTGCAACGCGGCCCTGAGCCCCAGATAGCCTATAAAAAGGAAGAAGACGAACAGCGTGAGGGTGAGACGGGCATCCCAGGTCCACCAGGTTCCCCAGATGGGTTTGGCCCAGATGGGCCCCGTCGTCAGCATGACGGCGCTGAAGACCACGCCCACTTCTGCGGATGCGGCCGCAAACCGGTCCAGGCGCGGGTCTTTGAGCCAGAGATACAGCACACTGGCAAGCCCCACCAGAGAAAATGCCAGGAGCGCGCTCCAGGCGGCCGGAACGTGGATGTAGAAGATCTTTTGGGCCAGCCCCTGCCGAGCCTCCACCGGGGTGTAGAGCAGCGCCAGCAAATAGACCGCGGCAAGGCCAAGGAGCCCGGCAAGACTGAGCCACAGTCCTCGGCGGATGATTCGCGCAGCCTCGGTTGAGATCGCACTCACTCGTCTACCACCGCGGAGAAGGCCAGCATGCACAGCGTCACGAATACGATGTCATAGAGAGCGAGTAACCTAAGCCAGCCCCACATCTCGCTCAATGGACGCCCCGCCAGCAAACGCGACGTTGTCTGCACGGCCGCGATCAGCGGCGGCACCATAAAAGGCAGCAGGAGTACCGGCAGCATCAGCTCGGCGAAGCGCGTTCGCACCGCCATGGCGCTGAAAATGGTTCCGACGGCTACGAACCCCACCGTGGCAAGCGCGGTTACCGCGACAACCCCCGGTAGAGCCTGACCCAGACTCACGTTGAAGAACAGCATGAAGAGCGGCAGCGTGACCAGCTCCACCGTTCCCACGAACGCGAGGTTGGCCAGCAGCTTGCCCAGGAAAAGCGCCTCGCGCGGGACCGGCGCCAGCAGCAGCCCATCGAGCGCGCCGTTCTCGCGCTCGACGT
>DASVGF010000195.1:0-3750 GCA_036379675.1 Gemmatimonadales bacterium
CGGAGCACCTTGACCTTCTCGTCTCGCACGGCATCGGCGCTGAAGGTGACCGGCGGCTCCATGGCCACCATCGTGAGCAGCTGCAGCAGGTGGTTCTGGAACATGTCCCGCACCACCCCCGCCTCTTCGTAGTACTTGCCCCGATGCTCGACGCCCACGCTCTCCGCCACCGTGATCTGCACGTGGTGGACGTGCTGCCGGTTGCACACCGGCTCGAAGATCGAGTTGGCGAACCGGAAGACCAGGAGATTCTGGACCGTCTCCTTGCCCAGGTAATGATCGATGCGGTAGACCTGGTGCTCGGCGAAGGCGTGTCGGACACACGCATTCAGCGCGCCGGCGCTCCCCAGACTCCGGCCGAAGGGCTTCTCGATGATGATCCGCACCCAGGGACGTTGCTTGGGGTCGGGTACCCGGGGCGCGATACCCGATTCGGCCAGCCGGTTGATGGCCTCGACGTAGAGACTGGGCGGAATGGCAAGGTAGAAAAGCCGTCCGCTGGCTCCCGGTAGCCTGGCGTCGGTTTCGGCGAGCTGCTCGCGCAGGGCCTCGTAGGTGGCGGGGTCGCCCAGCTCACCGGAGATGTAGTGCAGGTGGGGCGCGAACCGGCTCCAGGCCCGGGGATCGGGCGCAGTGCCGTTGGGCGCGAAGGTCTTGAGGCCATCCGCCACCCTGGTCCGGAACGCCTCTTCGTCCAGCGCCTCGCGCGCCACCGTGATGATGGCGAATTCGTCGGGGAGCAGGCCATCGCCCATCAGGTGGAAGAGCGATGGCATCAGCTTGCGGTGCAGGAGGTCGCCGGCCCCGAAGATGATCAGCGTGCACGGCTCCGGTCGTTGGAGCTCGTGCATCGGCACCGACACTTCTTCGGGGACCGCAACGGTGGCCCGGGCCGTCATACCGCTTTCACCGCGTGCCCGCCGAACTCGTTGCGGAGCGCCGCGATGACCTTGGCACCGAAGGAATCGGCCTGACGGGAGCGGAATCGGGTCAGCAGCGAAAGGGTGATGACCGGGGCAGGCACGTCGAGATCGATCGCCTCCTGCACCGTCCAGCGGCCCTCACCCGAATCCTCCACGTAGCCCCGCAGCGAGGCCAGCTCCACGTCCTTCTCGAAGGCCCGCTCCGCCAGCTCGTTGAGCCAGGAGCGCACCACGCTGCCCCGGTTCCACACTGCCGAGATCTGGTGCAGATCGAGGTCGAAATCCTTGGAGCCGTGCAGGATTTCGTAGCCCTCGGCGTAAGCCTGGAGCATGCCGTACTCGATCCCGTTGTGGATCATCTTCACGTAATGCCCTGCGCCCGGCGGCCCGACGTGGGCATACCCCTCCGGGGGAGCGAGAGTGCGGAAGATCGGCTCGCAGTGTCTGAAGGCCTCGGGGGACGCACCGATCATCAGGCAGTAGCCGACGGTGAGCCCCCAGATGCCGCCGCTGGTGCCGGCATCGATGAACTCGATGCCCTTCTCCTCGAGCCTGGCGGCGCGGCGCTTGGAGTCCTTGTAGTTGGAGTTGCCGCCGTCGATGATGATGTCGCCCCGGGTGAGACCCGGCAGCAGCTGTTCGATGGTGTGCTCGACCGCGGAACCGGCGGGCACCATCACCCAGGCCACGCGAGGCCGGCGAAGCTGGGCACACAGGTCCGCCAGGTCCTTCGCCCCCGTGGCGCCGATGGCGACGTGCTGCTGCACGACCTCCGGGCTGCGGTCGAACACCACCAGCTCGTGCCCGCCCTGCAACAGCCGCTGCACCATGTTCCCGCCCATTCGGCCCAACCCGATCATGGCGAGCTGCATCGAGTGACCTCCTATCAGATATGCACGCCCAACCCCGCCAGGTCCTGGCGCAGTTGAGGAGCGTCGGTGAATCGAATGGTCTGCATTCCGAGCGCGCGCGCCGGCTCGAGGTTCTGCTCCCGGTCGTCGATGAACACCGAGCCGCTCGGCTCGGCCTGCGACATCGCCAACGCCACCTCATAGATCCGGCGCGCCGGCTTCAGGACCCCTACCCAGCAGGAGGAGAAGAAGGTGACGAAGACATCGCGGAGGCCGAATTGCTCCAGCCGGTACTGGTTCAGCTCCGCGGATTCGTTGTTGATGGTCATCAGGCGATAGCGTCCGGTCCCGGCGAGCGCCCGGGCCAGGTCGATCGTCTCCTGATAGGGGACGCTTTGCGCCTGCATGTAGGCTTTGAAGTCTTCGGGCGTGAAGCTCCGAGGTCGGTAGAAGACCGTGCACCGGAGGTATTCGTCCAACCCCATCCGGCCCTGTTCCAGCATGGCGATCGTCTCGCCGTGCAGATCCTCCAGCTCGGCCACCTCGAGGCCGAAGTGCCGTACTGCCGCGGCGCGCTGCTGCCGGTCCCAGCCGTTGCTGCCGAGGACCCCGCCGATATCGAAGAAGAGGGTTGTGATCGTCACCGCTCGAGCAGCCCGGGATCGTCGACCCGGATCGCCGGCCGACCTCGAGCCCGCAAAGCCAGCAGATCCCCTTCCGCCTGGGCCGCCTCCAGACGAGCGAAGCCGAAGGATTCGCCGGGGATCGGCAGATCGTCCGTCGGCCGGCCGACGAGCTGAAGAAAGTGCCCGACCGGGCGTCCGCCCTTGTGGAGCTGGCCGGTGGAATGCAGATACCGCGGCCCATAGCCCAGAGTGGTGGCGACCTTGAGCCGGTCGCGGAGTCGCAGTCGAATGGCGGCCAGCCGTCGGTCGTTCTCCGGCGTGGGTGGCAGATACGCCGTGATGGCGAGATAGTCGCCCGGCCGGATCCCGCGGAGAAACTGCTCCAGCTCCGCGGCTGAGGCGGCCGGAGACGCGGCGCTTCCCTCCGTCAGCACCGTCCTGGTGTTCGTCTTGCTCTCGGCGACGTTGGGTTGATCGAAGGGGTTGATCTGCAGCACGGAGCCCGCCACTGCGGTGGCGAATTCCCAGCGGAAGAACTCCTGCCCCAGGTCGAAGGGGTCGTCGAGCCTCAGGTGGACCACCGGATGCCCCGCCGATTCCAGCGCCGCCAGGCGCGCCTCGACCTCGCGGTCGGCTTCGCCCGCCAGCGTCATCGAGACGAACACCCGATCGGCGCCGTACACCTCGGGCGAACCCAACGGCTCGTCGGCTACCGGAAGAATCCCCTTGCCTTCCTTCCCGGTGCTCTCGGCAATCAGCTGCTCGACCCAGAGACCGAAGCTCCCGATCGTGGGCGAGAGCACGAAGGTCGCCTTGTCACGACCGGCCAGCGCTCCTTCGCCCAGGGTGACACCCAGCCAGACCCCAGGGTTTTCCATCGCCGGCACACAGGCGGCACACGCCTCCACCATCCGATGCGCCCGGTGCAGCAGGGTCTCGAGGTCGAGACCGATCAGCGCGGCGGGAACCAGGCCGAAGTAGGACAACGCCGAGTAGCGGCCGCCGATGTCGGGCGGATTGAGGAAGGTCCGGCGGAAGCGGCGCTCGCCGGCGAGCCGCTCCAGCGGTGTGCCCGGGTCGGTGATCGCCACGAACTGGGAGCCCCGGCCACCGGTGCGCTCCCAGAAGTAACGGAAGAAGCTGTCGCTCTCCTGGGTCGTCCCCGACTTGCTCGAGATGATGAAGAGGGTCCTCGCCAGGTCGCCGTCCCGCTCCACCTGCCGTACGGCGGCAGGGTCGGTGCTGTCGAGCACGTGCAGCGAGGGGTAGCCCGAGGCCGCTCCAAAGGTGCGCCAGAGCACTTCGGGCGCCAGGCTGGAGCCGCCCATCCCGCAGAGCACGACGCGATCG
>DASVGF010000196.1:0-5239 GCA_036379675.1 Gemmatimonadales bacterium
AAGGACCGCGCTCGAGACAGCGCCGGAAGCGAGTCGGCCCTGGCTCTCTCCGAAGACAGCACGACCACCGCATCCGCGCCGTCGCGGAGCTACAAGTCGGTGGCCGAGAAAGTCGTGTCCCAAAACGCTGGGGTGAAGCAGGGCGACCTGGTCCTGATCTTCGGTAGTGATGAAGACCTGCCGCTGGTCGAGGATATTGCGGTCGAGGTCCGGAAGCGTGGGGCGAGCCCGCTGGTTTCGGTGGGAACCGAGAAGCTGGACCGTCGGATGTACGACGAGGTTCCGGCTGAATACGACCGGCAGACCCCCGAGGTCATGATGAAGCTCGCCGGGATAGCCGACGTCGTCATCATCACCGAGTCCAGCGAAGGCCGTACCCTCAAGGGTGTGCCGGCCGAGCGCATTGCGGCTCGAGGCCAGGCCTTTGCGCCCGTCAGCGAGCTGATGCGCAAGCGGGGCGTCCGCACGGTTGCCCTGGGCAATGGGCTCTACCCGACTGCGGAGCGGGCCGAGCAGTTCGATATGTCCCGCGAGCAGCTCGCCGAGTTGATGTATGGAGGAATCGACACCGACTATGAGGCGCTTCAAGCTACCGGCCAGCAGGTGCGCAAGCGGCTCGCCGGAGGCAAGGAGCTACGGATCACCAACCCGAACGGCACTGACTTTCGAGTCGGAATCTCCGGCCGCCCGATTACCGTGAACGACGGCATCATCTCGGCGGAGGATCGGAAGAAGGGTGGCGCAGCCACTTCGGTGTGGCTGCCGGCCGGAGAGGTCTACCTCACGCCGGTCCCGGGTACCGGTGAGGGCACGGTCGTGACGGACAAGTTCTTCTATCAGGGACAGCCCGTTGAAGCGCTCCGACTCGAGTTCAAGGGCGGCAAGCTTACCTCGATGACCGCCAAGGACGGATTGGAGCCACTGCAGGCGGCGTATGACGCCGCCGGCCCGGGGAAGGACGTCCTCGGCGTGATCGATATCGGGATCAACCCGGGAATCAAGTCGCCCGCTGCGAGCCCGGTGCACGTTTGGGCCAGGGCCGGAACCGTTACCGTGCTGGTCGGGGATAATACGTGGGCCGGTGGAACCAATGCGGTCAATTTTGGAGTTCCGGCGTATTCCACCAGCAGTACGGTCACCGTTGACGGCAACCCGTTGGTTCAGGACGGCAAGCTGGTTGGGTTGGAGAACGTGGCCGGCCGCTGACCGCAATTCGTAGCTGGCATCACAGACAGCCTCTATCGAGCCTCCCAAATTGGAGGCAGATTAGAAACGAAAAGCGCCGCGGTCCATCGCGGCGCATACGTTTTTGGAGAGGTCTTCTGTGCGGCGTACCTTGATCCTGGCCGGACTTACCACAGTGGTCATGAATTTGGCCAGTTTCGGGACCGGCACTACTCCACCCCGGCCTGATACCAGCCGGGCCGCGTTGGTCAGCCTGGGCCAGGAGTACGGCGACCTCCAGCTCTGGGCGGAGGCCATCGCCGAGGCTACGGATACCCTCACCGCGATGGACGCCGAGCGGGCCCGGACGCTGGCCCGTCAACTCGCCAAAGTGATCGACCCGCTGGAGCAGGACTTCGAGAAGACCACCGCCTCACTGTCTACCAGCCAGCTCGAGCAGGTGCTTCCGCTCTGGGAGCGGATGGTCTTCGCGCACGCCGGTTTCCTGCTCCTCCAGGAGGAGGCGGCTATCCTGGGGACGGATCCTGCGCTGGATCCGTCCGAGCTGCGTGACGTGGCTTCCCAGCTCTCGGCCGTGCTGGATTTTGCATCCGAAATCCAGCGTCGTATCCTGGAGGAGTTGACCGCGCCCGTCTCGACCCCGATCCGACAGCTCTGACAGCCGCTACCTGGACCCTTGCTCGAAAAGGGGCAGGTACCGGCCGTAGCCTTCCTGCTCCAGTTCTTCGACCGGAATGAACCGCAGCGCCGCGGAGTTCATGCAGTAGCGGAGGCCTGTGGGGGCCGGCCCGTCCTCGAACACGTGTCCCAGGTGACAGTCGCCACCCTTGGAGCGGACCTCGGTCCGCTCCATCGAGAGCGAGCGGTCGGTTTTCTCGACCACGTTGCTCCCCTCCAGGGGCCGGGTGAAGCTGGGCCATCCGGTTCCTGAGTCGAACTTGTCCAGAGAGCTGAATAATGGCTCACCCGAGACGATGTCCACATAAATGCCAGGCCGCTTGTTGTCCCAGTACTCATTCTGAAAGGGCGGCTCGGTGCCTTCCTTCTGAGTGACCTTGTACTGGAGCGGTGTCAGCTTCGCGAGATCGGTCGCGTTCTTGAGGCTTCCCACGTGACTATCCCCTTCCCTGTTATGAGCGGTCATCGATCAACGACACCCGCGTAGTGGTGATCTTGTTACTCGTGGTCTTGGCTTTAGCTTCACGGTCATCTGCATATCCAAATAGCTGATCGCTAATGGCCCACAGCTCTCGTCAGCTAACCCCATTGCGAGGCCCCCGGTTCCCATGACTCACCGACTCTATTATACCGATTCGTACCTGCGGGACTTCGAGGCTTCGGTGGTGGACCGGTCGGACAACGGGCGCAGAGTCTACCTCGACCGGACCGCCTTCTATCCTACGTCGGGGGCACAGCCCTTCGACACCGGCCTGCTTGGGGGGGTGGAAGTCACCGATGTGGTCGATGAGGGGGAGCGGATCGCACACATCCTGAGATCCCCGTTTCCGGGCGACACAGCGGGCGGACGGATCAACTGGGCTCGCCGCTTTGACCACATGCAACAGCATACGGGACAGCATGTTCTCTCGGCGGTCCTGGCCGAGCTCCTGAGGTTTCCCACCATTGGAGTTCACTTTGGCAGGGAGCTGTCGACTCTTGATGTCGAGGCCGCCAGCCTGTCTGCCGACCAGGCAGCGGCGGTCGAAGCCCGGGCCAACGACGTCGTAGCGGAGAACCGGCCGGTGCATGTCAGCTTCGAGAGCTCCGGAATGGCCAATGGTCTTCGGAAGCACTCAGAGCGGGCCGGGACCCTGCGGATCGTCACCATTGCTGATCTGGACCGGAGCGCGTGCGGCGGGACTCACGTGAAGGCGACGGGCGAAATCGGAGCGATCCTCATCCGCAAGGTCGAACGGGTCCGCAAGGCGCTCAGGCTCGAATTCGTCTGCGGAAGCCGGGCCATTCGCCGGGCCCGCTCCGATTACGGCCTGCTCAGCCGCATGGCCGCCGATCTGTCGGCCTCGGCGGAGGAGCTACCCGGACTTCTGGACGCGCATCGGAAGGAGCTAAAGGAGGCAAACGCCAGCCGCCGGTCGCTCCAGGCGGCACTGGATTCCTACAGAGCCCGAGAGCTCTACTCAGCCGCGGTGCCTGACGCCACCGGGATCCGGCGGGTGGTCGTGCGGGAGGAAGTTGCGTCGATCGACGCCATTCGTGGTGTGGCCCAGGCCTTCACCGCGATGCCGAAAGCCGTCTTCGTCGGGACGGTACCAAGCCCGCCGGCCGTGGTGCTCGCGGCCTCGCCCGACTCCGGGATCGACGCGGCCGGTGTGCTGAAGAGCCTGCTCACCAGCGTGGGCGGCCGGGGCGGAGGCTCGGCTACTATGGCGCAGGGTATGGTGCCGGGCCGGGCGCAGCTGGAGGCAGTGGTCGGGTCGATCGGTGGAGGGTAGACGCCAGACCCCGACTCGGAAAACCAAGTCCGGTGAGGGCATGATCCCCTCTCCGGACTTGGCATCTTACGCCGCCAGCTCCCTCAACTTGTCGCCGTGCTCTTCCTTGAGCTGCCGGAGGGCGCGGTCCCGAAGCTGCCGGATCCGCTCCCGGGTCACTCCCATCATCTGCCCGATCTCCTCGAGCGTCCGGCTGGTGCCGTCGTCCAGCCCGAAGTAGAGCCGGAGCACCTTCGCATCCCTGGGCGGCAATGCGGATAGCGCGGCCTCTAGATCGCTGGTCCGGCTGTTGGCGAGAGTAGAAGCGTCGGTGCCTTCCTGGGTGAGCGGAACGAACCGCTCCAGCCTGCCCCGGTCCTCGCCCTCGCGCTGGGGCTGGTCGAGCCGGAGGGCCTCGACGTGCAGAGCCCCGAGGGAGCGCACCGCTTCGGGGGTGAGACCCGTGGCCTTCACCAGCTCTTCGGTCGTGGGAACCCGGCCCAGCTGTTCGGTCAGCAGGGTGGTCACCCGCCCGAGCCGGCTGAGATCGGCAGTCCGGTTGAGCGGGAGCCGCACCGGACGGCCGTGCCGGGCGATCGCTGCCTGAATAGCCTGACGGATCCACCACACCGCGTACGAGATGAACTTCACCCCCCGATCCGGGTCGAACTTCCGGGCAGCCGTCATGAGGCCGACGTTGCCCTCACCGATCAGGTCCATGAGCGGTACGCCGCGGTTCTGGAACTTCTTGGCCACCGAGACGACGAACCGGACGTTATGCCGGGCCAGCTTCTCCTGGGCCTCCACGTCTCCCTTGAACGCGCGCCGCGCCAGAGCCGTTTCCTCTGCTACCGTGAGCAGGGGAATACGGCTGATGTCCTTGAGATAGAAGTCAAGGCTCTCGCGCCCCTCGTCAGCCGCCTTGGCCATGGCCTTGGGCCGAGGCGTCCGGGGCCGCTTGGTCTTGGTACCAGCCACTTTGTGCTCCCTTGGTTTTACGCCCGCACCAACGGACCGGAAATCCTTTCCGTTGGGTGACTTAATAACAGTCGGGTTACCCGCTGGGTTCCCTGCTTCAGGGGTCTAGATACATACTGCGCGAGCACTCCACCGGGTCGCACCGCCAACCCTCTCAAGCCAAAAACGCAAAAAGAGCCCGCCCCACCGGGGGCAGGCTCCTCTCGAAGTTGCAGCCCGTTACCAGCTTAGAGTGTACTGCCCACCCAATGTGTAGTAGACCTCGCTGGCCCGTACGTCGCTGGTCCCATCGGCGGTGGGCCAGGCGCTCCGATGGGTGGTCATTCCCAACCGCAGCGCAAATCCCTGCATCAGGTCGATCCCGAACGTCAACCGTTCCAGGGCATCTCTCCGCCTGGGGATCAACGGCTCTCCGCCGAAGGCAAAGGTCTTCTCGAGAGTAACCGTCAGGGGGGTACGCACTTCGGTGAGACCCCCGTTCAGGGAGACGAAGGTGCTGACCTCCTGGAGGGTCTCCCGCCCATCAGTGTAGATACCCAGCTGGGAGCTGGCCGTGAGTCCCTTGATCATGATGCTGGGTCCGATACTCGCCCGCCACGCCGTTCCCTGCTTCAGGATCGCGTTTCTCTCGGTGGGAAGCCTCT
>DASVGF010000197.1:0-4859 GCA_036379675.1 Gemmatimonadales bacterium
CCAACACCCTGGGCGAGGAACTCGTGCGCTACGCAGGAGTACCGCCATCGAAGCTCCGTACGGTCTACGCGTCGGCGGACGAGCGCTTTCGTCCGGTTACCGACACCGACACGCTCAGCCAGGTGCGCGGGCGGTACTCCCTCCCCTTTACGCCCTTTCTTCTGATGGTGGTCAAGGGACACCAGGTCCTTGCCCAGGTCTCGGGGAAGGAGCTGACGCCCCGAAAGAACGTGGTTGCCGCTCTGCAGGCTTACGGCATCATGCGGCAGCGGGCCCGCGACACCGGCGCTGGCCCGGTGCCGCCCCTGGTCATTCTCGGCATTGGTATCGCGGAGCGGCTGACCCCGGAGCTCGTGGCCCAATACACCGATCCTGCGGCCGTATACACGGCCGGCTTCGTCGAGTTTAGGGACATGGCTGCCGTCTACAGCCTGGCCCGGGCCCTGGTGTTCCCGTCGATCTACGAGAGCTTCGGTATCCCGCTCGTCGAGGCTATGGCCTGTGGTTGCCCGGTGATAACCTCGAACACGTCGGCCTGTCCCGAGGTCGTGGGTGACGCCGCGCTGCTGGTGGATCCCGGCGACGTGGAAGGACTGGCGTCGGCCATGGCAAGGGTCAGCTTCGACGACGCGCTGGCCGAGACACTGTGCCGGCGGGGCCGGACGCGGGCATCCGCTTTTTCCTGGATCGAGAGCGCCCGCACGCTTCTGGGGGAGATCCGCCGCGCGGCAGGAGCAGACTAGGTGGACATGGGTTTCCGCGTCTCCTAGCTTCTGGGCATGACCCCTGGCCATGACGGGCTTCGGGAGGACGCGGATATTGCCACGTCCTCAGACGACTACGCCCGGCGCTTCGCGGGTGAGGTGGGCCGCTGGTTCCTCGAAACTCAAACCCGGCTCGTCCTCGAGCTCCTCCGCCCCCTGCCCACTGGCGCATCGGTGCTGGACGTCGGCGGAGGCCACGCGCAGATCGCTCCCGCTTTGATCGACGCCGGCTACGCAGTGACCGTGGCAGGCAGTGATCCTTCGTGTGGCGCCCGGCTGGCTCCCTGGACGAGTCGCGGTGCCTGCCGGTTCGAGGTTGCGGACCTGCAGGCGCTTCCGTTCCGGTCCGGCTCATTCGAGGCGGTGGTGTGTCTGCGGCTCCTGCCGCACAGCGTCGCCTGGCGCGCGCTGGTGGGGGAGCTGTGTCGCGTGGCGGGTCGGTCGGTCGTGTTGGATTATCCCTCCAGCCGGAGCGCCAACGTCCTGGCTGACCGGCTCTTCGCTTTGAAGCAGGGCATCGAGCACAACACCCGGCCCTTCATGCTGTTCACACCGGGGGAGATTCACTCCGCGTTCGCGGAGCATCGTTTCGCCGTGGCAGCGGAGCGGCCCCAATTCCTGGTCCCGATGGCGTTGCATCGGCTGGCCGGCAGCGCCCTCCTCAGCCGGGCGCTGGAGGTCCCGGGCCGGTGGCTGGGGCTGACGCGGTGGCTGGGGTCACCCATCCTGATTCGAGCCGACCGGCCGGTGCCAGGCCCAGGATGAGGGCGCCATGAAGCTCACCTTTCACCAGAGGATTCTGCTGATCCTGATCTGTCTGGGCGCGCTGCCGACCGCCATCGCGATCCTGGGCTGGGGGCTTACCATCCGATCCACCACCCGCGCCCCGGGGGGCCGGGACGCCATCGAGGCCGTCGCTTCCTCCGGCCGGGCCCTGCTGCATACCATCGATTCGACCCACCTCCGCCCGGCCGAGCGGCGTGCCCTCGCCGACCATGCCGCTCGGCTCAACACCGCGATCGGCCAATTTCAGCGGGCCGACACGTTCAGCCGCTATTACTACGCCGGACTGGGCCTGGTGATCCTGCTGCTCGGCGGGGCATTTCTCTATGCCTCGATCCGCTTTGGGGGCCACCTGTCGCGCCAGTTGAGCCGGCCGATCGAGGAGCTGATCGGCTGGACCGGCAACATTCGCCGGCTGGAGCCGCTGCCGCCGGATCGCCCGCGCCGGGGAGCCCCGGAGTTCACCGCGCTGCGCACCGCGCTGCGCGAGATGGCGGCAACGCTGGAGCGCGCCCGGGCGCAGGAGATCGAGGCGGAACGGCTCCGGGCCTTTCGGGAGACCGCCCGGCGGGTGGCGCATGAGATGAAGAATCCGCTCACGCCGATCCGGCTCGCCGTCTCCGAGCTGGTACGCTCGGCCGGCGCCGAGCATCGGGATGCGATCGAGGTGCTGGTGACCGAATCCGGGAGGTTGGAGCAGCTCGCGCGCGAGTTCACCGAGTTCGGACGCCTACCGGAGGGGCCGCCGGCTCCGGTGGACTTTACCGAGCTCCTCGAGGAGCTCGCCCGCACCTCACTGCCGGCCACCATGACGGCCCGACTCTCGCTCGACCCGGCCACGCCCGTGCTGGTGGGGCACTACGACCCGTTGCGGCGCGCGTTCAGCAATATCATCCGCAACGCGGTGGAAGCCTGCGAGGAGCGCGGCAGCATCGAGATCGTCGCCGCGCCGTATGACGGAGGCGGGGTCCTGATCGAGATTCGCGATCATGGACCCGGAATTCCGCCGGAGCTGGGCGACCGGGTGTTCGACCCCTACTGCAGCGGCAAGACCGGGGGCACCGGCCTTGGCCTTGCGCTGGTCAAGCAGACGATCGAGATGCACGGGGGTAGCATCGGTGTCAGCGAGACGCCGGGTGGAGGCGCCACCTTCCAGATCCGGATCAACGCTCCGTGAGCGGTGGCGAGCAGATCCTCCTGGTGGACGATGAAGCCAACATCAGGCGCATGCTCGGGGCGTTGCTCCGCAGCGAAGGCTTCAACGTCACCGAAGCCCCCAATGGGAACGCCGCACTCCTCCTGCTGGACGAGGCCGACCCGGACGTGGTTCTGCTCGATCTCATGATGTCGCCGGGGCCTGACGGCCTCGAGACCCTGAGCCGCCTCCGTGAGCGGGGGAGAGCCGCCCCCGTCATCATGATGAGCGGGAAGGCGCAGCTCACCGACGCCGTGCGGGCCGTCAAGCTCGGTGCCTTTCAGTTTCTGGAGAAGCCGCTCAGCCCGGAAGGCGTGCTGGTCACGGTGCGGGCGGCCCTCGAGCTGAACCGGACCCGGGCCGAGAACCAGGCGTTGCGGGCGGAGCTTGGACGGCGCAGTGCCCTGATCGGCAGCGGCCCCGGCATGCAACAGGTCAAGGCGCTGGTGGCGAGAGTAGCACCGACCGAGGCCCGGGTCCTCATCACCGGCGAATCCGGCACCGGAAAGGAGCTGGTCGCGGCCGCCATTCATGCCGCCAGCCGCCGCCGGGCCCGGGCCTTCGTCACCGTGAACTGCGCGGCGATCCCCCGCGATCTGGTGGAGTCCGAAATGTTCGGGCACGAGCGGGGAGCATTCACGGGGGCGACCGAGCGGCGGTTGGGACGGTTCGAGCTGGCCCACGAGGGAACCCTCTTCCTCGACGAGGTGGGGGACCTGAGCGCCGAGGCGCAGGCGAAGCTGCTGCGAACGCTGGAGACCGGCGAACTTCAGCGCATCGGGGCCGAGCACGCGATGCGGGTGGACGTGCGGGTAGTGGCCGCCACCAACCGGAAGCTGGACGAGGCGGTGAGCGACGGCGACTTCAGGGAAGACCTCTTCTTCAGGCTCAATGTGTTCCCCATTCAGCTGCCGCCGCTGCGGGACCGGCTGGAGGACTTGCCCGCGCTGGTGGCGCATCTGGCCGAGCGCGTGCGGCCCCGTCATGCGGTTGCCTTCACCGAAGCCGCCCTCAACGCCCTGGCATCGTACGCCTGGCCCGGTAACGTCCGCGAGCTTGCCAACCTGGTCGAGCGGCTCAGCATCCTGAGCGCCCCGGTAGTAGACGCGCCGGCCGTGCGGCAGGTACTCCGGGGCGCCGGGGCGTCCGCCGCGCCCGCGATGGCCAGCGTGGCGGGCCGTCCCTTGAGTGATGCCCTGGACGAGTACGAGCGGGCGCTGATCACCACTGCCCTGACCCAGGCCCACGGCAACATGGCCGAAGCTGCCCGGATTCTGCAGACCGACCGCGCCAACCTCTACCGGCGGATGCGCCGGTTGGGGCTGGAGAAAAGCGTGGACGCCTCGTCGTAGCCTTCAACTGCCCGAGAACCTCATGCGCCTGCTCCTAGCCGGCCTGCTGCTGGTGCTCGCCTCGCCCGCGTGGGCACAGGACAGCATCATCGTCATCGATCCCAACGCGCCTCCCAGCGATTCCATCGTCCGCAGCGGGCCCCCGCCGGAAGTCATTGCCGAGCTGATCGCGCTTTACAATGACACCGCCACGACCCGGGTGCAGGGCGACGTCACACTGCCGCCGGGCAGCCGCTTCGAAGGCCGCCTGGCGCTGCACCGGGGATCGCTCCGCATTGCCGGGCGGGTGCTTGGCTCGGTGACGGTGGTCAACGGCACCCTGTACCTCCTGCCGGGAGCCGCGATTCAAGGCGAGATCCTGGTCGTGGGAGGCAGGCTCATCCGCTCCGAGCAGGTGGAGCACCTGGGCCCGGAAAGGGTGTACTGGGACGCGGCGCCGGTTCTGCGAACTTCCGACGGGCTTCTGGCCTTGCGGGAGCGCCGCCGTTCGCTGAGCGAGCTGGCTACGGCGCGTACCACCTTCCAGGTGGGCCGGGTACGGACGACGCTGTCACTCGCCACCGCGGGGACATACAACCGGATCGAGGGCCTTCCCATCCTGTTCGGCCCGATGTTCGAGGTCCGGCCCTCCGCCCGGACGGTGGCCCGGATCGATCTGCGAGGGATTCTCCGCACCGCCGGGAGTGCCGACGATCTGAGTGACTTCGGCTACACGGCTCGCGCGGATTATCGCGTGCTGGGCAGGACCGAGTTCGGCGTGGGTGG
>DASVGF010000198.1:0-2859 GCA_036379675.1 Gemmatimonadales bacterium
ATCATGAACGAAGGCCGGGTGGAGCAGAGCGGCACGCCCGAGGAGGTGTACGAGCGCCCCGCCACGCCGTTCGTCTACGGCTTCCTGGGGGACGTGAACCTGTTCCACGGGCGGATCGATCGCGGACTGGTGAAGGTCGGGGCGAGCGAGCTCGAGGCGCCGCCCGGGTGGGCCGATGCCCGCGACCAGGACGCCGTCGCGTACGTGCGCACCTACGACGTGGAGCTGACTCCGTCGTCCAGCGGGCGCTCCAGCATCGAGGCGACCGTGAGACACATTCGCGCCTTCGGCCCGGTGGTCCGCCTGGAGCTGGACCGGGTGGACGATGGGAGCAGCATCGAGGCGCATCTGCCGCGCGCGCACTACGAGAAGCTCGCAGTCACCAAGGGGCAGCGCGTCTTCGTGTCCCCGACCAGCGTAGCCGTGTTCGCTCAGCCCGATGGAGGGAAATCGGCCCGCAGCGCCTGAATCTTTTCCCGGGGGGCCGCGGTAGAGGGTAGAGCCCCCCATTCAGGAGAAGATTTCATGCTGCAACCATCGGTTCGGGCACGGCGGGCTTGGCTGGCGCTCGCCGTGCTCGGCGCGGCCACGGCTCCCGCCGCCGCGCAGACGTCTCACGCCGCCGGTAAGGTCGCGATCACCACTACATCCGAAACGGCCCGCGCCGACTTCGTCAAAGGCAGACACCTCGCGGAGAACCTCCGCCTGGAGGACTCCCGGCAGTTCTTCCGCAGCGCCATCGCCAAAGACCCAGGCTTCGCCATGGCGCACCTCAGTCTGGCCAACAGCTCCCCTACCGGCACGGAGTTCTTCGAGCACCTGGGCCACGCGGTCAAGCTGGCCGACAAGGTCTCCCCGGGCGAGCGGCTCACGATCAAGGGCGCGGAGGCCGGTGCGAATGCCGACCCGGCCGGCCAGCTGGAGCTGTACCAGAAGCTCGTGGCGGACTACCCCAAGGACGAGCGGGCCCACTTCCTCCTCGGCAACGCCTACTTCGGCCGGCAGGACTACGAGAAAGCGATCGCCCAATACCGCGGGGCGACGGACGTCGCCGCCGACTTCGCCCCGGCGTACAATCTTCTGGGCTACGCCAATCGCAGCCTCGGCCGCTACGACGAGGCGGAGAAGGCGTTCAAGAAGTACATCCAGCTGATTCCGGACGATCCCAACCCCTACGACTCCTATGCCGAGCTGCTGATGAAGATGGGCCGGTTCGACGAGTCCATCGGGCAGTACCGGAAGGCACTGGAGGTGAACCCGCAGTTCTCACCGTCCTACACCGGCATCGCCAGCAACCTGATGTTCCAGGGCAAGTACGACGCGTCGCGGGCCGAGGCGAAGAAGCTGTATCAAAAGGCCCGGAACGACGGCGACAAGCGGGCCGCGATGTTCGCCACCACCATCACCTACATCGACGAAGGCAAGACCGATCTGGCGCTGGCCGAGCTGGCCAAGCAGTACACTCTCGGCAAGGGGACCGACGATGCCGCCGCGATGGCGGGTGATGCGACGTCCATGGGCAACATCCTGCTCGCCACCGGCAAGCCGGCCGAGGCGCTCAAGCGGTACGAGCAGGCGGTGCAGGTAGTGCAAGCGTCCGATCTCTCGCCCGAGGTAAAGGAGAACGCGAAGCAGTTCCACCACTACAATGCGGCCCGGGTGGCGATCGCCACCGGCGACCTGGCCAAGGCCCGGAGCGAGAACGAGACGTTCATGCGGCAGGCCCAGGCGAAGGAGAACCCGTTCCAGATCAGGTTGGGTCACGAGGTGGCCGGCATGATCGCGCTGGCCGAGAAGAGCTGGGACGGCGCGCTGACCCACCTGGATCAGGCGAATCTGCAGGATCCCTACAACCTCTACCGCCAGGGTCTGGCCTACGAGGGGAAGGGTGATCAGACCAAGGCCCAGGAAAAGTTCGCCAGCGCGGTGGGCTTCAATCAGCTGCCGACGATCAACTCCGCGCTGGTCCGGATGAAGGCACGCAGCCAGAAGGCGTAGGAGGCTTCACCACTCCACGACCACCTTCCCGAAGGTCTCGTTGGACTCGAGCAGGCGGTGCGCGTCCGCGATTCGCTCCATCGGGAAGGTGGTCTGGAGGACCGGGCGAAGCGGCGCCGCCTGCTCGATCCTCCGGTCGAAGAGCGGCGACATGCGTTGCTCGAAGTCCGCGATGAGCGCCTTCCGCTCCTCCAGTGAGCGAACCCGCATCGCGGTGCCGATCACCTCCAGCCGGTTCCGGACGATGGGCGCGAGGTCGGTGGTTGTGCGGGTCCCGCCGAGGTAGCCCAGCAGCACCAGCCGCCCCTGTGGGGCGAGCACCGCGAGGTTGTCGCCGAAGGCCGGGCCCCCGATCGAATCGAGGATGACGTGCACCGGCTCGGTCAGCGCCTGGCGGAACGGAGTGCTCGAGGTGTCGATCCCGATGTCGAGGCCGTAGACCAGGGCGCGGGCCAGCTTGTCGGCGCTGCGCGAGGTGCCGAGCACCGTGGCGCCCAGATGCTTCGCGATCTGCGCCGCGGCGGTGCCGACGCCGCTGCCGATCGCATGGATCAGCACCCGCTCCCCCGGACGCAGGCGCCCGCGGGTGACGAGGGCGTCGTAGGCGGTGAGGAAGACTTCGGGAATCGCGGCCGCCTCCGCGAACGACAGTCCCTCCGGGACGGCGAGCGCCTCCTCGGCGTGGACCGTGACCATCTCCGCGCAGGCCCCGCCTCCCACCAGACCCATCACCCGGTCGCCCACCTTCCAGCGACTCGCCTCCCGCACCGCCTCCACCTCGCCGGCGTACTCCAGGCCGGGGATGTCGGCGGGCCATCCCGGCGGCGCCGCGTACCGTCCCCCCCGCTGGATCAGGTCGGC
>DASVGF010000199.1:0-2685 GCA_036379675.1 Gemmatimonadales bacterium
TGGAGCCAAGGCACAAGGAAGAGAGCTGAGTGAAAAAGCAGCGCGGCCCCGCACCGGCGGGGCCGCGCTGCCGTTCCGGCGGTAGAGCGCGGGTCTACTGGATCGCGTTCATCATGTCGAAGATCGGCAGGTACATTGCGATCACCATGCCGCCCACGATCACCCCCAGCACCACGATCATCGCAGGCTCCATGAGCGAGAGCAGCGCGCTCACCGCCACGTCCACCTCTTCGTCGTAGAAGTCCGCAATCTTGGAGAGCATCTCGTCCATGCCTCCGGTTTGCTCGCCTACCGCGATCATGCTGATCACCATCGGCGGGAACACCTTCGACTTCTCCAGGGGCGCCGCGATGGTCTCACCGCCCGCGATGGACTGACGAGATTCCATCACCGCATCGTGGATGACGCTGTTCCCGGCGGTCTTGGCCGTGATCTCCAGGCCGTCGAGGATGGAGACGCCCGAGCTTACCAGCGTGCCCAGGGTCCGGGTGAACCGCGATACCGCCGACTTCCGGAGCAGGTCGCCCAGGACCGGAGCCCGGAGCAGCATGCCGTCGATCTGTCGCCGGCCGTTCGACGTGCTGTAGTACTGCCGGATGGCGAAGATCAGGCCGCCGATCGCCAGGATCGCCATCCACCAGTAGTTGATCAGCCCGTTCGACATGCCGATCACGATGCGGGTGGGGAGCGGTAGCTCCATGCCGGCCGAGGCGAACATATTCTCGAAGGTCGGGATCACGAACACGAGCAGCACGGCGATCGCGATAATCGCCACGCTGATGATGACTCCCGGGTAGACCATCGCGCCCTTCACCTTGCGCACCAGGGCGTCGTTCTTCTCCAGGAAGGTGGCCAGCCGGAGGAGGATGGTGTCCAGGATACCGCCGGCCTCGCCCGCGGCGACCATGTTGACGTACAGGTCGGTGAAGGCCTTCGGGTGCTTGGAGAAGGCGTCCGCCAGGGTGTGGCCCGACTCGACGTCGTAGACCACCGCCCTGGTCACGTCCCGCAACGCCTTGTTCTCGGTCTGCTGGGCCAGAATGTTCAGCGACTGCACCAGGGGCAGGCCCGCGTTGATCATCGTCGCGAACTGCCGGGTGAAGATGACGATGTCGCGGGTCCTGATGCGTTGCCCGCCGAAGCTGAAGCTGATCTGCTTGGGGGCCTCGCGGACGTTCACCAGGATGAGGCGGTTCTTGCGCAGATACGCGCTGACCTCGTCCTTGCTGGGGACGTCGAGCTGCCCCTTCTGGATCTGGCCGCTCGGGGCCCGGGCGGTGTATTCGAACATAGGCATGGTGGATCTCCTGGTTCTGGACTAGGCGGTCGGGCGGTCAGGCGGTCGGGCGGTTACCGGTGTCGACCGCCCGACCGCCTTACCGCCTGAGCCCCCCGGTCAGCTTCTTCTCCCCGCTGTTCCCATTCCCCGACCCCATCTCCTGATCCTCCATCGGGGTAACGCCGATCATCCGGAGGAACTCCTTGGGGTCGTGCGACACCCGCTCGCACTCCTCCTGGGTCACCTCGCGGTTGGTGTAGAGCTGGTACAGGCAGTCGTTCATCGTCTGCATGCCGTGCTTCTTGCCGGCCTGCATGGCGGAGTAGATCTGGTGGATCTTGTCGTCGCGGATCAGGGCGCGGATGGCCGGAGTGGCGACCATGATCTCGCAGGCCATGGCCCGGCCGCGGCCGCGCGCCTTGGGCAGCAGCGTCTGGGTGACCACGCCCTCCAGCACGAAGGCCAGCTGGGCCCGCACCTGCGACTGCTGGTTGGACGGGAACACGTCGATGATACGGTTGATGGACTCCGCCGCCGAGTTGGTGTGCAGCGTGGCCAGTGCGAGGTGACCGGTTTCGGCGATGGTGAGCGCCGCGGCGATGGTCTCCAGGTCGCGCATCTCACCGACCAGGATGACGTCCGGGTCCTCACGCAGCGCGTACTTGAGCGCGTTGGCGAAGCTCTTGGTGTCGGTCCCGATCTCGCGCTGGTTGACGATGCACGCCTGGTGGCGGTGGATGAACTCGATCGGGTCTTCCACCGTGATGATGTGACCCTTCCGCTCCTTGTTGATCTTGTCGATGATCGCGGCGAGCGTGGTGCTCTTGCCCGAGCCCGTAGGCCCGGTCACCAGGATCAGGCCCCGCGGCCGCTCGGCCAGCTTGGCGATGATCGCCGGCAGCCCGAGCTCCTGGAAGGTCCGCACATTGAAGGGAATCATGCGGATTGCCATCGAGACGCAGCCCCGCTGCTTGAACACGTTGCCACGGAACCGGGCCAGGTTCTGGATGCCGAAGGAGAAGTCGAGCTCGTCCTCGGTCTCGAACCGCTTCTTCTGGTTCTCGGTGAGCACCGAGTAGGCGAGGTGCAGGGTGTCTTTCGGCGTCATGATCTCGGTGACCGAGCTGTCTACGATGTCGCCGTCGACCCGCAGTTTGGGCCGCTCGCCCGTGGTGATGTGGAGGTCCGACGACTCCTTCTGGATCATCTCCTCGAGCAGCGCCCGCAGGTTGAAGCTCATCCGGCCGTCTCCTTGACCACTTCCTCGAGGGTCGTGATACCGCGCTCGATCTTCTTGACGCCGTCCATGCGCAGCGTGAGCATGCCTTCGGTGACCGCCTGATCGCGCAGCTCCGCGACCGAGGCGCCCCGAAGGATCATCCGGCGGAGCTCGGGACTGAGGGCCA
>DASVGF010000200.1:0-5126 GCA_036379675.1 Gemmatimonadales bacterium
CGACTGTCCCACGAAGTTGTTCATCCAGGCGCCGCCGCTCTTGTTATCCCGCTTGAAGAGGTCGGTGTAATAGAGGGCGGTGGGCTGGCCGGCCCCGTCGAACACCTCGTAGACCCGAACATCCGGGTGGTACACCGGCAGATCCTTCCTCTCCTTGAACGTGAGACCGTAGAGCTTGTTGGCGGCAAAGAAGACGCCGTCCCGCAGGACCCGCTCCACCTCGAAGTAGGGCTTGAGCTGTTCCTCATCCAGATCGTACTCCTGGCGCCGCACCTGCTCGGCGTAGAACTGCCAGTCCCACGGGGCCAGGGTAAATCCGCCGCCTTCCCGGTCGATCATGGCCTGCATCTTGGCCGCTTCGGCCCGCGCCCGGGCGGTCGCGGGCTCCACCAGCTGATTGAGCAGCCCGATGGCGGCCTCGGGCGTCCGGGCCACCTGGTCATCCAGCGCGTACGCCGCGTGATTGCGAAAGCCGAGCAGGACCGCGCGTTCCGCCCTCAGCTTGGCCAGGCGGCGGACGATCGCACGAGTGTCGTTGGTGTCGCCCCGTTCGGCCCGCCGGCTCGACGCCTCGAAGAGGCGCTGGCGGACCGCCCGGTTCCGGAGTGATGCCTGGGCCGGGTGCTGCGTCGTGTTCTGAAGGGGAATGACGAACTTCCCGGTGAGGCCCCGCTCCTTCGCTGCTGCTTCCGCGGCGGCAATCTCCGCGTCGGTCATACCATCCAGCTCGGAGCGGTCAGTCAGTACCAGGGCCCCGATTTTGGTCGCCGCCAGAAGCTTCTGCTGAAACTCGGTGGTGAGCCTTGCCTCTTCCTGGTTCATGGCCCGCAGCCGGGTCTTGTCGCTCTCGGACAGTTGAGCTCCCGCCCGGATGAAGTCACGGTGGTAGCGCTCGATCAGCCTCTTTTCCTCGCCCTGCAGCTTCAGCGCGTCCCGCCGGTCGTAGATGCTCTTCACCCGCCGAAACAACTTGTCGTTGAGATAGATGGCGTCGGTGTGGGCAGCCAGCTTCGGCGCCACCTCCGTCTGAACCGCCTGGAGACTGTCGCTGGTGTTGGCCGAGACGATCGGGTAGAACACGTAGACCGCCCGGGTGAGCAGGTCGCCGGCGCGCTCCAGGGCTGCCACGGTGTTGTCGAAGGTCGGCTCCGAGGACGCTCCGGCAATACTCTCCACCTCTGCCAGATGTCGCCGCATCCCCTCCTCCAACGCCGGCTGGTAGTGCTCGACCTTGATGCGGTCGAACGGCGGCGCCTGGTAGGGAAGGGTGCTGGGCTGAAAGAGGGGGTTGTCGGCGGAGGCGGGCTGGCGGGTGGCCATGGCCGGGTCGGGGTTTCCAGGGTGAGTCGAACCGCCGGCGCACGCAGCGGTGATGAGGCTTAGCGTCGGCAGATGGAAGGGCGACTTGAACATGCCGGAGGCTCCTGAGGCTCGGGGTCCGCTGCCCCGCTCACAGCAGCTTGTCCGGGGTGATCGGCAGGTCCCGGATGCGTTTGCCGGTGGCGTGGAACACGGCGTTGGCGATGGCCGCCGGGATACCGACCAGTCCCAGCTCGCCCATACCCTTGACGCCGAGCGGGTTGACGATGGTGTCGTCCTCCTCGACGAACATCGTCTCGATCTCGTGGACATCCGCGTTGACCGGGACGTGATAGTGCTGCAGGTTCGGGTTCATGATCCGGCCGTAGCGGTGGTCGATCTCGGTGGCCTCCTGCAGCGCCATCCCTATCCCCCACACCACGCCCCCGATCTCCTGGCTGTGTGACGCCAGCGGGTTGATGACCTTGCCGCAGGCGGTGACCTCGATGGCGCGCGTAACCCGGACGTTCCCCAGGTCCGGGTCCACCTTCACCTCGATGAACTGCGCGCCGTGGGCCAGCAGGGTGTACTTCTCGCGCTCCGGTGACGGCTTCGACTCGAAGGTCTCGGTGATCTCCGAGAGGCCGCTTCGTCTCATGACCTCAGCTACGCTGACGGAACGCGACGGATCGCTCTTGAGGCGCAACCGGCCATCGAGCATCTCGACGTCTCCGGCCGCCGCCGACTTCAGCGGCGAATTCGCTTCCCGGTTGGCCAGCGCGAGGAGTCTGGCACTAACCGCCAGCGCCGCGCCCTGTACGGCCGAGCCGACGCTCGCCGTGGTCCAGGAACCCCCTTGCGACGGCGCCCGCGGAAACCGGGTATCGCCCAGCTCGAACTTCACCTGCTCGGGCCGGAGCCCCAGGTATTCGGCGGCGATGATGGTGATGACCGTGTAGGTCCCGGGGCCGATGTCGCTGGTGGAGCTGGCAACGTGGGCCGTGCCATTGGCGCGTAACGTGACTCGGGCGGAAGCAGGCATCTGGAACGCACCCCAGACGCCGGTGGCCGTGCCCCAGCCGACCAGAAGCCGCCCGTCGCGCATCGATCGGGGCTCGAACGTGCGGTTCTTCCAGCCGAACTTCTCCGCCCCGAGCCGGTAGCACTCCCTCAGCGCCTTGCTCGAGAACGGCTTGCCGCTCTCGGGGTCCTTCTCCGCATAGTTGATGAGCCGCAGCTCCAGCGGATCGATCTTGAGGGCGTAGGCGAGCTCGTCCATCGCAGATTCGAGCGCGAACATGCCGCTGACCGCCCCGGGGGCGCGCATCCAGGTCGGGGTGTTGAGGTCGGTGTCGGTGATCTTAAGCGGGGCGGAGAAATTGGGGCAGGCGTAGACCGAGCGCGGAAACGCCGTCGTGTCGTCCGAGAACTCCTCGAAGCTGGAGGTGTTGTGCCACGCCTCATGGATCACCGCGGAGAGCTTCCCCGACCGCTCGGCCCCCAGCGCGATCTTCTGAATGGTGTAGGGGCGATAGCCGTGGCCGGTGTACATCTGGGTGCGGGTGTACACCACCTTGACCGGGCGCTTCACCTCGCGCGCCGCCATCGCCGTCAGCGCCGGGTAGTAGTTCGGCCTGAGGGACGATCCGAAGGCCCCGCCGACGAACGGCGAAACGACGCTGACGTTTGCCTCGGGCACGCCGAAGGTCGACGCCAGGTGGGTCCGCACGCTATAGACCTCCTGCGTCTTGTCGAAGATCGTGAGCTTGTCGCCCTGCCACGCGGCGATGGCGGCGTGCGGCTCCATCGGGTTGTGATGCTCGATGGGGATGCTGTACTCCGCCTCTATCTTCACCGGCGCCCGCTGCAGCGCCTCCTCCGGCTTGCCGCGCGGCTTGGGGGGCGGCGCCTGGGAGGGGAAGCGCCCGCGCTCGAGCACCGCTCTGGTGTCGGTCGAGTGCTTCTCCGCGTTGTAGGAGACTTTGACGAGGCGCGCGGCGTAGCGCGCCTGCTCATAGGTCTCGGCGACAACCAGCGCGACGGGCTGCCCATTGAAGAAGATTCTGTCGGACTGGAGCGCCCGGAATGATTTGTCCTCCTCTTCGGTCGCCCGGGTCGGCGCGTCCTCGGTGGAGGCCTTCGGCCCCAGCTTGGGCGCGTTCAGATGGGTGAGAACGCGGACCACGCCGGCGGCCCCTTCCGCCTCACGGGTGTCGATCGCCGTGATCCGGCCCTTGGCCACCGTGCCCAGTACGATGAAGCCGTACGCCAGGCTTGGCGCCTGGAACTCCGCCGCGTACTTGGCCTTGCCGGTGACCTTGGCCACGCCGTCCACCCGGCTCATCGGCTTGCCTATGTATCTCGGCATCAGCTCTCTCCCGCCTGTTTGCTCGCCCGCATCAACCCGCGAACGATGGCTCGCTTGGCCAGCTCGACCTTGTACCCGTTGTGCGCCAGCGGCTTCGCATCCCGGAGTGCCGCCTCGGCGGCCTGCCGGAAGCTCTCCTCGGATACAGTCTTGCCGGAGAGGGCTGCCTCCGCCTCCCGGCTGCGCCAGGGCTTGTGGGCCACCCCGCCGAGCACAACCCGCGACTGCCTGATGGTGTTGCCCTCCAGCTCCAGGGCCGCGGCAACCGCCACCAGCGCGAAGGCGTAGGATGCCCGGTCGCGGACCTTCAGGTAGTAGGAGCTCTTCGCGAAGGGGGACTTTGGCAGCTCGATCGCGGTAATGAGCTCGCCGTGCTCGAGCGTCGTGTCCGTCTCCGGCGTGTCACCCGGCAGCCGGTGAAACTCGCCGACGGGAATGGTGCGCTCGCCCCCGCCCGCGGCCCTGACCCTCACAACGGCGTCCAGCGCGTAGAGCGCGTTGGCCATGTCGCCCGGGTAGGTGGCCACGCACTTCTCGCTCCAGCCCAGGATAGCATGAATCCGGTTGAGCCCTTCGCGGGCGCCGCAGCCGGTGCCGGGCTCCCGTTTGTTGCACGGCATCGCCGTATCGTAGAAATACTGGCAGCGGGTCCGCTGCAGCAGGTTGCCGCCGTTGGTCGCCATGTTGCGAAGCTGCCCGGAGGCGCCGGCGACGATGGCCTGCGTCAGGAGCGGGTAGTTCTGACGGATGAGGGGGTGGTTGGCGGTCTCGGTGTTCGTCGCCAGGGCGCCGATGGAGACGCCGCCGCCCGCCCGCTTGATCTCGTTCAGCTTGAGCCGGGTGAGATCCACCAGCTCGGTGGGACGCTCCACGTCCTCTTTCATCAAGTCGAGGAGGTTGGTCCCGCCCGCCAGGAACTTGGCCTGCGGGTTGGCCGCCACGGCGCCGGCGGCGCCGCCCGGGTCGCTCGCGCGGGCGTACTTAAACGGTCTCATTGGCGTCCTCCTGTCTCACCCGAGCCAGCTGCTGCTCGTCCACGAAGCGCCAGGTGTGCTCCGTCCGTTTCCCCGAATGGACCTCCTGGATGGCGGCGACGATCCCGGGGTACGCCCCACAGCGACAGATGTTGCCGCTCATCCGCTCGCGGATTTCGTCGTCCGTGAGCCGGGTGGTCGTCGCGGTCACGTCCGCCGAAACGTGGCTCACGTCGCCGCGGCGCGCCTCGCCCAGCAGGCCGACCGCCGAGCAGATCTGGCCCGGCGTACAATACCCGCACTGGAAGGCGTCGTACTTGATGAAGGCCGCCTGCATCGGGTGCAGCCGGCCCAGCTTCCCGAGGCCCTCGATGGTCGTGACCTCCCGGCCGTCAGCGCTGGCGGCGAGCGTCAGGCAGGACAGGACCCGCCGCCCGTCCACGAGCACGGTGCAGGCCCCGCACTGGCCCTGGTCGCAGCCCTTC
>DASVGF010000201.1:0-2430 GCA_036379675.1 Gemmatimonadales bacterium
CCTGAGCTTGGCAGTGAGGACCTGGCTGGAAAGTTCCGCCTGGGAGGTGTCGGAAGCTTCCTGACCATTGGCTTGGGCGTTGTAGAGTGCCACCGGCAGGATTGCTACCATGGCGGTGGGTGCTTCCCGGGCCTTCGCACCAGCTTCAGTTTGACCGCGGGCCGCCGGCGCGAGCAGTGTCGTCCCGACGAGGCACAGCAGAGCCGCCGCCAGTGGAGAGTATGAGCTTGGCATGACTCGAAACATAATCCTGCTCAAGGTTCGGGGGAGGCAAACCAGGATTTCTGGAGGACGCCCGCATGAGATGCGAGAACATGCACTGGGGGATGACTCGGGATTCCGGGAATTGTTACGTATGCCTGCCGCGCCGGCGATGCCAGCGGCTGCACCGATTCGCACTACTGTCGCGACCGCAGGAGTTTCCGTCCGACCGCTTCCGTGCCAGTGTTTTGCAACTGTCGCGTTCCGCGCCGATGTCAAGTTTCTGTGGATTGAGCCGGTCCCCTGGGTAGGCAATACTGCCGTTGTCCCTACCCAAGGACCGCCATGTTGTTCCTTGACGGCCGTGGCCGGGCGTCTACGCTGATCCTTGCTGCGGTGGTGCTGACGGCCACCGCTTGTGCTTCGAGACTGCCCCTAGGCGCACCGGGCTTTCCGGCGCCCGCAGCTGAGACGCCATCAGAGCTGCAGAAGAAAGCGACGCCTGCCAAGCCCCGCAAGAAGACCGCGGAGCCAAAGCGGGTGCGCCCCCCCGCGGTGCGGGTGGACAGTGCCGCGCTCGAGCTGGCGGTGACCCGGGAGTACGCCCACGCCCCGTTGGCGCTGGCGCTGGCTCGCCGCACCGGCAACCCCGAGATGGCGGATCGCGCTGCCTCGGCGGTGGTGCGCGAGGCAGAGCGGCTGCGTCTGAGCCCGAGCCTGCTGGCCGCGGTCCTTCTCATTGAAAACGCGCCGCTCGACAGCGTCGCCGTAAGCCACCAGGGCGCTATCGGCATGATGCAGATCATGCCGGTGCATCTGGGCAGCTTCGGCTGCGAGGCCGATCTGGTGAACGTGGAGTCGAACATCTGCCACGGCGCCCGCCTGCTTAAGCATTTGGTGCGCCGCACGGGCTCGGTGCCGGCCGCGCTGAAGCGCTATAACGGCTGCGTCCGGGGGCGGAACACGCCTCGGTGCTACCGGTACCCGACGCGGGTTCTCCGGACGGCCTCGCGGCTCCGGCGCGAGGTGCTCGTCTCGGCGGCCAAGCCGGTTGCCCTCTATCAGCAGGCGTCGCTGGCCCCGGAGACGCCCCACGCCATTCCTTCGCAGCCCGTCTCCGGGGCGGACTCCACAGTCACGCCCGCCGGTGCGGTGAACGCGGCGTGCACGACGCTGGTGGGCTGCCTGCGATATCGCTGGTCGCTGACCAACTAGTCAGGTTTCAGGTCTATTCCTCTACCCAGGTCAGGCCAGCGGCCTGGAAACGCCCCGATTGCCAGAAGGCGCGCACGGTTGCGAGCGCGGTCTCGAGGGTATGCACCCGATTCCGGGGATAGATGCCTGTCTGGCCGCCAACCACCAGCGTCTCGGACGGCTCGGAGGGACGCGCGGGATCAACCAGGGTAGCAAAGCGCTGCCCACCCTCCGCACCGCTCAACAGGTACTTCCCGCTTCCACCCCCTACACAGAGCCACGTGCCTGACTCCTCCGCGCCGGGCTCGAGATAAAGGTCGTTGAAGCGGCCGTTATCGAGCCTGAGAACTGCCGCCTCGATCTGGTCGAGGGTGGGGTGCGGCACCACCTGCTTGTCCAGGTGAGGCCCGCGCCATTCGCAAAGGATCATCCGTGCGATTGCCACGCTGTGCTTCCCTGGTCGTCCGGCGGGGGACGGCGGTCCTCCAGGGTGGGGCACCTATGGCGGTTACGCCGGATGAACCTGGCATTCAGCTGGGTCAGGTCTTCTCCGGTCGCTTCGGTAAAGAGCTCATCGTTCGGCCCCCGGAGAGGATGAAACGCCTCGGATGCCTGGAGGAGGAGATCCGCGGTCTTTTCCGCGCCTACCGCCCGGAGCGCCCGGGCCGTTTCCGGCACCGAACTGTCGGTGTTGGAGAACCACTGGGCCAACCCGCCGACATGCACTTCGCGGCTGAAGGTCTCGGCCAGCCAGACCGTCTTTTCCGCTTCCGTGAGCTCTAACCCACCTCCCAGGATCTGATGTGCGGCAACCAGTAACTCGTCATCCGACAGGGTAAACAGCTCCTTCCCCCGCGGGGGGTCCGGCAGGGTCGCCGGAAGCAGTGCCGGAGCGAGCCCAGCGGCGATCAGGAGGGCCTCCAGCGCCGCCGGGAGGAGCAGCGGCCAGAGCAATGCCGCTTTCCAGAGGGTGGTGAGGAAGGAGGAGCGGTACTTGGCCGGCAACATCCGGTCGGCGGCGAGGTCGAGCAGCAG
>DASVGF010000202.1:0-14298 GCA_036379675.1 Gemmatimonadales bacterium
TCGACCCCGGGTACACGGTGGAAGACGTGGCCCTCAAGCTGGGCTACAGCAAAACCAAGACGCTGCAGATGCACCTTCGCGCGGTCTTCGGGCTTACGGCGGGCGAGTTGCGCGTTTCGCTCGCCACGGAGGAGGCCCTCATGATCGTCACTGAGCGATTTCTTACCCCCCTGCGTCAGGCGGCTTCGTGACTTCGCGAATTCTGATCGTTGATGACGAACCTTCCTTGCGCCGAACCCTGCAACGCGCGCTGACGAGCTACAAATACGAAGTCGTGGCGGTGGCCGATCCTCACTCCGCCTATCAGATGCTGGACGAGTCCAGCTTCGACCTGGTGCTCCTCGACCTGCGCCTGCCGCAGATGGCGGGTGATACCTTCTTTCTCGCCATCGTCCGGCGCTGGCCCCGGCTCCAGGGCCGGGTCATCCTGATGAGTGGCGATCCCTGGTCGGAGCTGAACGACTGGCCGCCTGAATTGGCCAGCTGTCCAGTCCTGCCCAAACCATTCAGCCTCGAGACCCTGGTGAAGCTGGTCGGCGCGGTGCTCGCCGCCGCCGAGAGCCGGCCGGATCTGCTCGAGGGGAACGGTCACGGATGAGCCCTGATACCTCTGCCGATCCGCTCACGACCCTGCGCGAGTACCGGGCACTGGCTCCCTGGGGGCTGCGCGACCTGGCCGCGCTCGCGGGCGGGATCCTCGATGCCTCGGGTGTGGTGCCGGTAAATGCGGCCGCCCGGGCCCGACCCAGCGAACGGACGATTCGTTTCTACGTGGCGCGAGGGCTGGTCAGCCCGCCGGACGGACGCGGAACCGCAGCGGTGTACTCCTACCGCCACCTGCTTCAGGTGCTGGCCATCAAGCTGCGGCAGATGGAAGGAGCCACGCTCGAGTCCATGGTGAAGGAGTTTGCCAGCCTGACCGGCGATCTCATCGAGCGTCGCACCGCCAGCGCCCTTGGGCCCGGCCTGCCGCCACCCAGCCAACTACCCCTCCTTCGCACCCCGGGCACGGGACGGGGCCGCGTGGGACGGGCAGTGCTGGCCTGGCTGGCGCCGGTCGAGGGCATGAGCTCGAGCTGCCGCCGCATCGCGGTAGCGCCGGGGGTCGAAGTATTGATGGACGAGCAGCATCCGGCCCTCCGCCTGAACGGCGACCCGGCGGTCATCGCCGAGGCGCTGCGGCAGGCGCTCTCGGCCGTGGTGGGCCTGGAGCCGGCCGACGCTCCCAACGGCGGGGGGCCGGTGTGGAGCGACATCCCCCATGAGCCGATACTGGTGGACGAGTCCCGGCTGAGCCCGGAGACCCCATAGTCAACCTGAGGATGGGACATGAGCACGATTATCCTGCTGGTCATCGTCGGCGGAATCGTTCTGTGGGTCATCACAGCCTATAACGGTCTCGTTGCCCTCAAGAACCAGGTGGTGAACGGCTGGAAGCAGATCGACGTTCAGCTCAAGCGCCGCCACGATCTCATCCCCAACCTCGTGAACACGGTCAAAGGGGCGATGAATTTCGAGCGTTCTACGCTCGACGCCGTCATTTCGGCCCGGAACCGCGCGGTCGGGGCGACCGGGGTCCAGCAGACCGCCAAGGCAGAAGGTGAGCTGACCCAGGCACTGGGACGGCTGTTCGCCCTCACCGAGGCCTATCCCGACCTCAAGGCCACCGGAAACGTGGCCCAGTTGCAGGAAGAGATTACCAGCACCGAGAACAAGATCGGCTTCGCGCGCCAGCTGTATAACGACGTCGCGACCCAGTACAACACGCGGCAGATGCAGTTCCCCACCAACCTCGTGGCGGGCCTGGCCAAGGCGTCGCCCGCCGAGCTGTGGGAGATCGAGGATCAGGCCCAGCGAGCAGTGCCGGTCGTCGATCTGTCGCTCGATAAGCCGGCGTGACCGACGCCAACCTCTTCGCTCAGCAGGAGTCCAACCGCCGGCGCTCCACCTGGCTCACCATCGGATTCATACTGTT
This sequence comes from Gemmatimonadales bacterium, assembly GCA_036379675.1. Taxonomy (GTDB): domain Bacteria; phylum Gemmatimonadota; class Gemmatimonadetes; order Gemmatimonadales; family GWC2-71-9; genus CAVVWJ01. Next base: position 1,976 of record DASVGF010000202.1, read on the forward strand.
CTTCGCCTGGGTCGGGTTCGGAGGCGACCTCGCCTTCTGGCTGCTGACCGCCGACGCGGCGCCGGGCGCCTACCGTCATGTCGTTCCCTACATCGGCGTTTTCACCACCTTGGTTGCCGGCGGGATCTGCTGGTACTCCTGGCGTCATGGCGCCGAGCGGGTGCTGTGGGCTACCGGGGCCTGGGAAATCGTGGAGGCCGCCACGCCGGAGCAGAAACAGCTGATCAACGTGGTCGAGGAAATGGCCATCGCGGCCGGCCTTCCCCGGCCCAAGGTCTGGATCGTGCCCGATGCCGATCCGAATGCGTTCGCCACCGGGCGCGATGCCAGCACCGCCAGCATCGCGGTCACCGAAGGACTGCTGACTCAGCTCTCCCGCGATGAGCTCCAGGCCGTGGTGGCGCACGAGATGGCGCACATCCGGAACCTCGACGTGCGGCTCATGACCCTGCTGGCCGGGATGGTTGGCGCGATCGCGCTGATGTCGGACGGGATGGGCCGCATGATCGGGCGGGGCGGCCGGATGGCGGGACGCATCGGCGGGCGGGTGTCCTCGGGGCGGGGGGGCGGTGGCAAGGGCAATCCTCTTGGCGTCGTCATCCTGGTGCTCTGGCTGTTGACGCTCATTGTAGCGCCCACCGTGTCGCGGCTGCTGGCCATGACCGTGAGCCGCAAGCGGGAGTATCTGGCCGATGCGACGGGGGCCCAGCTGACCCGCAACCCCATGGCGCTCGCCTCCGCCCTGGAGAAGCTCGCGGCGGCGAGCGCGGCCACCAAGGCAATCTCACGCGGCGCAGCGCATCTCTGTATCGTGGATCCGGCGCCGGGACTGATAGGAGCAAAGGAAGGATGGCTGGCCGATTTCCTCGCCTCCCACCCGCCTATCCGGCAGCGGATCATCCGGCTCAAGGGAATGGGCTATCAGCAGGCTAAGCGGGAGCCAGCCGGCGCAGTATCTCCTCAGTGAACGTTCGTGGGTCGAACGGCAGGCTGACCACATGATCGGCTCCGGCGGCACGGGCCGCCCCGCCCTCGCCGGCCACTAGCGCCACCACCAGAAAATCCCGCTCCCCCTTGACGCTGAACCCGCCCAGGGGATGGGCGCCCGGCGTGTTGGCTCCGCCGGCTATCAGCACCAGGGTCACCCCGATCCGCTCCGCCGCCGCCTGCAACGCGCCCAGTTCCTGGCAGCGCTCGACCTGGAAGCCTGCCGCGCGCAGCAGCAAAGAGACTACCCGCGCCAGATCTTCGTCGGCGACGTGGAGCAACGCCGTACCCCGCTGAAGCACGGCCGTACCGTCGCGGTCCTTCCGGGCCAGATCGAGCATTCGGATTCCGCGCAGGTAGTCCTTGCTGCGAGTGTCCCGGAGACTCCCGATCCGCTGGACGATGTCGCGGATGCGGCGCAGGGCCTGCCGGACGTCCTCCAGCCCCTGCTGTATCTGTTCGCGGGGCACGTCCGGATTGCTGAGCAGAAGCTCCACGTCGGCAAACGCCGCCATGAGCGGGTTGTTGATCTCGTGGTGCAGCGTCACGGTCATCTCGCCCACTGCCGCCAGCCGTTCGGCCCGCACCAGATCCTGCTCCGCCTCGGCGAGCGCCTTGCGCAGCTCCCGGGCCCGGCGCACCCGCTCCAGAATCTGCGGCAGGAGCTCGGTGAGGGCGGCGTCCTTGGCCAGATAATCGTCTGCGCCGCGCCGGAGCGCGGTGGCCGCAAGGGACTCGTTGCCATGACCGGTCACCAGGACCACGGCGGGCGGGGCCGGCAGGGTGCGAATGGCGTCGAGCAGGTCGAGCCCATTCGTGTCGGGGAGCTGATGGTCCAGCAGGACGATATCGATGCCGCCCAGGGAAGCGAGCGCTTCCCGGCCGGTCGTGACCTGCCGGGCCGGCCCCATGCCATTGGACCGGAGGATGTGCTGCACCAGACGACCGAGATCCGGGTCGTCGTCCACCAGCAGGACCCGGGGCTGTTCGGGCTCAGCCATGCGCCGGCGCCGCCCCGGCCCGGAAGCCGACCCGGGCAAACTTTTCCCAGCCGGTCTTGCCCCGCCACGCATCCCACAGACCGCGCAGCCGCCAGTACAGGGTCAGCTGCCGGTATCCGAAGTTTTCCAGCACAGCGTAGGCGAGGAGCAACAACACCTCGCGCCGGTGCCCGAAAGGGAGCAACCGGCGTTGCAGGCGATCGGCGAGCCCGTAGCGGAAGCGCCAGGCTCCGACCATCACGGCAAGGATGTTGACCAGGATTCCATAGCCCAGCGACACGAGGAGAAAGGCCCAGAGGTAGTCGTGGTTGACCAGCGGCTGCTTCAGCACGGTTTCCACGATGAGCAGAAAGAGGAGCGCGACGTACCCGGCGACCTCGATCAGGGGGCCGAAATACTCGAACAGCCAGAACGCCGGGAGGGCGAGCCAGCCGATCCGGCCGTATTTCGGACGCAGCAGCATGCCCCGATGATAGCGGAGCGACTCCCTCAGGCCACGATACCAGCGGCCCCGCTGCTTGCGGAGGGACTGGAGGGTCTCCGGTACCTCGGTCCAGGCCACCGGATGCGGGAGGAACACGATCCGGCGGTCGTGCAGCTTGTCGAGCACGAACCGGTGCAGGCGCAGGATGATTTCCATGTCCTCGCATACCGTCCCGACCTCGTCCCCCACGTACTCGGAGGTCAGCCGGTGGCGCAGGAAGGGGGTGAGGTACCCGCCCGCCCGGATGACGGTTTCCTTCTCGAAGACGGCGAACACGCCACTCAGGATCAGGATCGAGTGCATCCGGTCGAGGCCGGTCCGCGCCGTGGTGAAAGAGCGGAGGTACTCGACCATCTGGAACCGGGGCAGCGAGCGTTCGGGAAGGCCCACTTTCTCGACATGGCTGTTTCGCACCGTGCAGCCGTTGGCGATGGCGACCTGCCCGCCGGCCGCGATCACGCTGGGGTCCTCCTGGATGACTCGCATCAACTCCTTGAGCGCGCGCTGGTCCAGAATGGAGTCCGCGTCCAGCGAAACGTAGTAAGGCGTGGCCGAGGCATTGATGCCGGCGTTGAGCGCATCGGCCTTGCCGCCGTTTTCCTTGTCGATCACCAGCACCCGCGTGACCGCCCGCGGGAGTGCCACCGTTGCTTCGTACACGGCCCGGATCCGGGCGGTGCCGATGGCCTGGCGGTATGGCATGTCAGTGCGCCGCAGCCGAAAAGCCTGCGTCAGCCGCTCCAGGGTACGGTCGGTGGAGCCATCATTCACCACCACGACCTCGAAGCGGGGATAGTCGCACTGCACGAAGCCGGTGACGCTGTCCACGATCGTCACCTCCTCGTTGTACGCCGGAACGATCATCGTGAGCGGCTTGGTCAGGTCACCGTCGTCGATCAGGTCCAGGTCCTCGATGAAGTGCCCGGCCACGCGGCGGCGCACCTGCCGGGCCGACAGGGCAATCAGGCCCAGGGTGTACGAGTTGTACACCACGAAGTACAGCAGAAAGAACGGCTGCACCGCCAGCGCGGCCACAATGCCCCACCCGAGCAAGGTGCCGGTCACGCCGGCGCCGTGGCGGCCATGACCGATAGCTCCAGCGCACCGTGGACCCGATGCCGGATGGCCGGAACGGGGTCGGTCTGCGCCACCTCGCGGGCAACCTGGTCCTGGACCAGGGCCAGGGTGAGTGCGGCAGCGAGCCGCTGCTCCTCGTTTCGCGCGCCACGAGCGGTCTGCCGCAAGGCGGGCAGGTCGGCGATGTCCAGCGCCGCCTGGGCAGCGGTCGGGCCATCGAGTCCGGGCGGGAACGGCAGCGGCTTACCCTGCAGCAGCCGGGCGACGTGCGCCGCAGCCCGGACCGCCATGTCGGGATCGCCGGAGAGGCGCTCGAGAATGGACCCCCCGGTCCTGCTGACCGGCGCGGCACGACCCAGCACGATGGCCACTTCCCGCCGAACCGCCGGATCGGGATCGTGAGTCATCTGATCCAGGACATCGTCCCGGCCCGCCGCAAGCGCGGCGGCAGCCGCAGTCTGGCGTACCGAGGTCACGGGGTCGTTGGACAGGGCGTCCAGCGACGCGGCATCGGCACAATCCGGCCGATGGCGCCACAGCTCCGCGACGGCCCCCCGCACCTCGGGCGATCCGCTGAGGGCCAGCGGAGCTATCGCGCCGGCGAGGTCGGGATGATACATGTGCCGGGCAATCCGGATCACGAGAATGGCGCGATCGCTGTCAGGCGGCAGCGCGCGTGTTACTTCTGCAAATGCCTGGAAATGCTCCTCCGCCAGATTGGCCGCTTCGGCCAGCACCGCAGGGTCGTCGGCCACCCGCAGCGCGCCGACAAGCTTACCCAGTGACCGGGCGGGGGCCACCAGAGCGAACAGGGCGACGGCGGCGCGGCGTACCATGACACTGGGATCGCCCAGGGCCCGGGTACCGACGGCGAGGAGCTCGGTGGGGTCCAACAGGTCACTCACCGCCGACAGGGCGGCTATTCGCACTTCGGGCGTCGGGTCGCTGCGGACCAGTTCGAGCAACGCGTCGCGGCTCGGCTCACCCTGGAATGAGCGCAGGCTCCCGATGAGCCGTGCGCGCTCGGCAGCGTCGGGAATGCCGCGCATTCCGGCGGAGAGGATGGACTGGGCCGCCCCAGGCGATCCCGCCACGAGCGCGCGTAACTCCACCCTCCGTGGGGCCGGCAGGCGGCGGCCCAGGAGCCGGAATCTCGAGTCGTGCCGCAGCTTCTCTCTGAGCAGCTCTCGCACCGCTTCCTGGTCGGGCATCTCCACCACTTCAGCGACCAGGCTACCCCGATCAAAGGAGGCCCCGGCCAGGACCGCGGCTGCGCGCACAGCGGCATGCTCACCGGGCCGGCGGGCCGCGAGCAGTCCCTCCTCTCCGGCCGGCAGCGCCGCGAGACCGATGGCCAGAGCGGCGCGCTCGCGGACCAGTGGAGAGGGGTCACTCTTGAGCAGGGACAGCAGCGTACGGCCATGGGCCTCCCCGTTGACCAGGGTGCAGTCCACGGCGTGGGCGCGAACCGCGTCCTCCGGGTCCTGCAATGCGTGGCTCACATCCACGCCGGCACGACCGAGGGTCTGCACCGCTGCGGCCCGGATCTCGGGCTCGGGGTCTGACGCAAGCCGCTGAAGCATCTCGAGCGCCTGGCCGGCCGCCGGCTGCTTGAGCGTGCGAATGAGCGCAAGCTTGCCGCTGACGGTGAGCGACTGGTCCACGCTCTCCGCCAGCGCCGCCAACGCAGCGAGGTCCAGCCGAGCCAGCGTGGTCGCGATCGACTCCCGGGCATCCGGTGTTGCCTGGGGAAACGCCTGGGCCAGGATGGGTGACACCCGGCGATCGCCGAGCCGCACGATGGCACTGGAGGCTTGGTGGCGCACATCCGGATCGGGGTCGCTGAGGAGGTCGACCAGGGTGGGGACCAGGGTTTGGCGCAGCTCGGCGTCGGCCGCCAGGCGGCCCAGGGCCCACGCCGCGGCCGCCCTCACCTCAGGGTCGGGGTCCAGGGCTCGGGCGCGCAGCTGTGGCGCGACTCGGGGGCCCCCCAGTTGTGCTGCGGCTCTGGTCGCAGCGGCGCGAACTCGCGGGTCCGGGTCCGCCAAGGCGGGCAGGGCCGTGGAAGAGCCATCGCCGATGTGGAGGACTCCCAGTGTGTCGAGCGCCAGGGCTCGGAGCGGAGGCTGCTCATCGGAGGACGCTATCTTCGCCAGCGCGTCGGCCAGGTCGCGACGCCCCGCCTGCCGCACCGCTGACACCACGGCCGAGCGGACCTCGATCGAGGGGTGCTGCATCAGCTCGACCAGAAGCTCGCGCGCGCCGGCACCGGCGAACTTCCCCAGCGTCGCGGTCGATTCAGGCACCCGCTCCCCGTTCTCGATCGACTGGGCGAGGCGACCGGGCACGCCGAGCCGTTCGAGCGCCACTGCCGCCCGCGCGCGGATATCCGGATCGGAGTCGTCGAGCGCTACCAGCAGCGGCGCCTCCGCCCCAGGGCCGATCTGCTCCAGCGCCTCCACGCTGCGCATGCGCACCCACCAGGCCGGATCGCCCAGCGCACGGACCAGGCGCTCGGTCACCTCCGGTCCGCCGAACTGGCCGAGCGAAGCCGCGATGCGGAGGCGAACGAAGGGGGCGGGATCGGTGAGGAGTTGCTCCAGCAGGTATCCTACGGCGCGGCGGTCGCCCAGCCGGCCGAGGGCCGTGGCGGCCTTGGCTCTGACCTCGTCGTCGGCGTCACTCAGAGCCCGTACCAGCACGGGGAAGGCCCGGGGAGCGCGCACCTCGCCCAGCACGTTGGCGGCCCAGGCCCGGGCCGGCTGGCGGGTAGAGTCGCCCAGTACCAGAGTGAGCGGGTCCACCGCCGCTTCGCCGTGCCGGGTCAGGATGTCGGCAATCCGGGGCGCGAGCCAGACATCGGCGGTAGCCAGGGCCTGGATCAAGGGTTCCACCGCGCCAGGGTCGGCAATTCGCGCCAGGGCGCGGAGAGCAATCTCCCGGACGTCGGAGTCCTCGGTGCGGGTGGCATTGACCGTCTCCAGCAGCACCGGAACCGCCTTGGCTCCGCCTACCCGGCCCAGCAGCTCCGCGGCAAAGGCCCGGTCGCGCCACTTCCGGGCCGAGCGGAGCTTGTCGACGTATTTGTCCACCAGCCCCAGCCGATCGTACACCTCGAGCAGCCAGCCGGGACGGCCCGTCGCACTGCGGGCCTGCTCCTCCAGCACGGCCTCGAGCGCATCGAGGTCGTACAGCGTGCGCATCTGATTTATGGTGGACTCGAGGAGCGCCCGGTCGCGCGTGGCCAGCTCGGACACCAGGTCGCGGTAGATGCCCTTCCGCGCCGCCAGCTGGCGCTCAACCCGATCGAGGTACGCGGTGTAGAGGAACCAGGCCAGGACCGTCAGAATTCCCACCGCCAGCAGCAGCGCTGCGATGATGAGGATGACAGCCCGCGCGGCCATCAGAAGACCGGGTTGCCGAGCATGGTCGGCTGCTGGATGGACATGGCAAAACGTTCAGGTACGAGCGTCGTCGAGGAAGACCAATGTCTGCCGGTGCGCCACCACGGCTTCCAGCGCGCGGTGGACTTTGGGATCCAGCACGGTTCCGATCAGGTCACGCATCCGCTCCACGGCGACTTCGGGCGGCATCTTCTCCTGGTAGGGGCGCGCGGTGGTCAGCGCGTCGTAGATCTCCACGGCACCGATGATCCGGGCCCCGAGGGGAATGCCTTCACCCGACAGCCGGTCCGGATAGCCCAGGCCATCCCAGCGCTCATGATGACTCCGCACGTATCCGATAACGTCCTTGAGATGGACCAGTGGCGCCAGGATCTGGGATCCCACCGTCACATGCTGCTTGACGTGCTCGAATTCCGCTTCGGTGAGGGGTCCCTGTTTGTTGAGGATCTCTTCCCGGATGCCAATCTTGCCGATGTCATGCAGCCTTCCGCCGGTGCGCACGGCTTCGACCTGCTCATCGGTGCAGCCATGCTCCGCGGCTACCATCGCCGACAGATCGGCCACCCGAGCCGAGTGGCCCCGGAGATACGGATCCTTTGCCTCCAGTGCGTTGACCAAGGCCTCGAGCGTGGCCACCGAGATCCGTTCCTGGTTGGCCTGCTCCAGCCGCCGCTCGGCCACGCGGGTCGCCACCTCGTCCTTGAGCCACTGGTTGATCTGCTGGCCTTCGAGCTGGGTGTCTCGCCGCTGAAACGCGTGGTGGAGGGCCCGGCCGAGATGGCCGAGATCGATCGGCTTGATCAGATAGTCGTAGGCTCCCCGCTGCATGCAGAGGGCCGCGCTGGTGGCATCGTTCACGGCCGTGAGCATCAGAATGGCGATCGTGGGGTCGATTTCCATGATTTGCGGCACCAGCTCGACGCCATTGATCCCCGGCATGTTCACATCCAGGAGGATGCCGGTGATTCTCTGCCGTTGCAGTACCGCCAGCGCCTCCTCGCCGGTTGCGGCGGTGGCGACCTCGTATCCTTGCTGAACCAGGAACTTGCGGAGAGCGTTGCGAATCGAGTCTTCGTCGTCCACAACGAGCACGGTGACTGGCCCGTCGGTCAGGGGCACACAAACTCCTCTACAAATGGCTCTTGGCTAGGCTAGATCAGGGCTTATCATTTGGGCGGCAGCAGCTAGGCCAAATATCTCACCGCTAATAGCCAATCGCCAGCAGCCCTACCCCGCGAACTCCACCTGTACCCGCTCCGGTATCACCCCCGCCTCGTACCCCCGGTCGAGCAGCAATTGCACCGCTTTCCGGCCCCGGGGACCGTAATCCACCGTCCACTGGTTGACGTACATACCTACGAAGGTGTCGGTGCGCTCGTCGCCGATGCCGCGGTTGAACTGCCTGGCATGCGCCAGCGCCGGCTTCCGGTGCTCCAGGGCGTACACGATGCTGTCCCGCAGGTCCCGCGCGATCCGGGAGGTAAGCTCCGGGCCCAGGTCGCGGCGCACGGCGTTGCCCCCCAGCGGCAGCGGCAGGCCCGTGTCTTCCAGCCACCAGGCTCCCAGGTCGGTCCACAAGTGGAGCCCGGCATCCCCGTAGGTGAGCTGGCCCTCATGGATGAGCAGGCCGACATCGGCCTCGTCCCGCTGAACGGCATCCTCGATCTGGTCGAACGGCAGCACCACCGGAACGGTCAGAGGCTGGTAGAGCTGAAGCGCGAGGTAAGCGGTGGTGAGCTTGCCCGGGACCGCCACCCGTAGCCCCTTGAGCCCGGTACGTGGGTCCCCGGGCGCCGGAAGCTTCGAGACCAGCCGCGGACCGTAGCCGTCTCCCATCGACGAACCGGAGCCGAGGAGGGCGTAGTCCCGCCAGAGATACGCGTAGGCGTGAATCGAGACCGCTGTTACCTCCAGCTCAGCCCGCAACGCTCGCTGATTGAGCGACTCGATGTCGGCCAGCTCGTGGACGTACCTGATGTCCCCCGTATCCAGCTTCCCCTCGGCCAGCGCGTAGAACATGAACGCGTCGTCCGAGTCGGGACTGTGGGCCACGTGAATGGTCTTCGTCATAGGCTCCTAGTTGAGGCGGTAGGTGAAGCGGCGGTAGATACTGCGCCGGCACTTGCCGCCGTACCGCCTTACCGCCTTACCGCCTTTTCCGCCTCACCTTTAAACTCGTCCAGCGCCGGCTTGTGCTCGAGGTACTCGACCCGGTTGCCCCGCAGACCTTCCGCATAATGGGCCAGAAAGTCCCGCTGCGCCTGAGCCAGGGCGCGCTTGTCATTCTGGATCTGCGCCGCGGACCCCCGGACCACGTACCCAAACAGGTGACCGGGTGACTCCGCCAGGATTGTATCGGCCAGGGCCCGGGCGCCGCTCAGGTCCCCGGTCTGCATCCGGAGCACGGCCGCGTGGTACCGCGCATCCGGGTTGACCGAGTCGAGCTGGCCGTAGGCTCCGAGCGCCATGGGGGTAAAGCGTTGGACCTCGATCGAGTCTCCTCGCCCGGCGGCCTGCATGACCCGGTTGAAGAGGCGGTCAAACCGCTCCTGTGGACTCATCTGGCTGATGTCCGGCGCCGGTCCCCCCGGCAGGCCGGCGGAGGAGCCCGCGTTGGCCATGTCCGGAGCAACGGGGCCCGACGCGGCGCTGGTTACCTGGTAGGCGATGCCCCCGACCAGCAGCAGGCAGGCCAGGCCGGCCATGATCCATGCCGTTCGATCGGTGGCCTTCCCGGCCGGGTGGCCGCAGCGGTGGCAGAACCGAGCCTGGGGTGAAAGCTCGGCCCGGCAGGCGCTGCACGACCGGGGGCCCAGGCTCGCGCCGCAGGCAGTACAGAACCTGCCGGACGGTGCAGCCGCTCCGCAGGCGGGGCAGGTGGCCGAAGAGGGGGTGGTCATGGAGGGTTGAAGCGTAAGCGGTAAGCGGTGAGCGGTAAACGGGTGGGCACCCTTACATGAAGGAGCGGTGTACGTTTCTTTCCAAGCTCGCGGCACCTGACTCCAAGCTCCCGACTCCTGACTCCCATGTCCCCAGGCAAGCAGCGCGCGTCCGGCTCCACTGAGCGGCCCAGTCTCGAGGGATTTCCCACCGATCTGGGCCACGCCGGGAAGAACGATGTCCTCGAGCTGTCCCGGCGCTTCAGCGTGGACTTCATCCGGCTCCAGTTCACCGACATCCTGGGCGTCAACAAGAATGTCGAGGTGCCCCGCAGCCAGTTCGAGAAGGCGTTGGACGGCGAAATCATGTTCGACGGCTCCTCGATCGAAGGATTCGTGCGGATCGAAGAGTCGGATATGCTCCTCAAGCCCGATCTGCACACGTTTCGGATCCTCCCCTATGACGACGAAGGCGGCCGGGTAGCCCGGCTGCTCTGCGACATCTACACCCCGGATGAGAAGCCGTTCGCCGGGTGTCCCCGCACCACGCTCAAGCGACAGGTCGACCGCGCGCGGAAGCTGGGGTTCTCCATGATGGCGGGCTGCGAGGCCGAGTTCTTCCTGTTCGAGAAGGCGCCGGACGGCTCACCCACCACGATCACGCACGATTCCGGGGCCTACTTCGACCTCGGCCCGGTCGACCGGGGCGAGGAGATCCGCCGCGTCATCGTGGAGCAGCTGGTCGAGATGGGCTTCGAGGTGGAAGCCGCGCATCACGAGGTGGCGATCGGCCAGCACGAGATCGATTTCAGGTATGCCGACGCCCTCACCACCGCGGACAACCTCACCACGTTCAAATTCGTGGTCCGCAACGTGGCCAGCCGGTTCGGGTTCATGGCTTCGTTCATGCCGAAGCCTATTCAAGGGATCAACGGCAGCGGGATGCATACCCACCAGTCGCTGTTCCGGGGAAAGGAGAACGCCTTCTTCGACCCGAAGGGCGAACAGCAGCTGTCCAAGACGGCGCTCAGCTATATCGAAGGGCTGCTGCAGCACGCCCGCGGATTCTGCGCCATCACCAACCCTTTGATCAACAGCTACAAGCGGCTGGTGCCGGGCTACGAAGCCCCGGTCAACGTCGCCTGGTCGATGCGAAACCGCTCTCCGCTGGTGCGGATCCCCGACCGGCGTGGCCTGGGCACCCGCTGCGAGCTCCGGATGCCCGATCCGTCGTGCAATCCCTATCTGGCCCTCACGGTGCAGCTGGCCGCCGGTCTCGATGGCATCGAGCGGCAGCTGGAGGCGCGGGAGCCCGTCAGCCGCAACATCTTTACGATGAGCTACCGGGACCGGCGGAAGTATCGGATCGACGAGCTGCCGCGCGATCTGCACGAGGCCCTCGAGATGCTCGAAAAGGACGATGTCATCAAGGCGGCGCTGGGCGAGCACCTGACCGCGCGGTTTCTGGAGGCCAAGCGGGAGGAGGTGCTGCAGTACAATTTGCAGGTGAGCAAGTGGGAGATCGATAACTACTTGGGGCGGTATTAGAACGGCTGCGCGTCAGGTGGACGTTTTACCGAGACGGCCTTATTTGGACGTCTTGTCTAGACCCGTCAGCTGAAGCGTCACATTCCCGAACGGGAGCGGCACCTCCATTTGCGCCGGGAGCCGGCTGCGATCGTCGGTGAGCCAGAGCCGCATGACCATTCCCCGGGAGGTAATCCGGAGCGCCAGGCAGGGAACCGGGCCGTCGGGAAGGGTGACGGATTCACGCCCCGACACCACCACCTGGATCGGGTTGTACCCGGTGCGGAAGTACCGCGAGAAGCTGTAGGTGCGTCCGGCCTGAAGCGGTACGGTGCGGAGAAAATAGAGAAACGCCAGCTCGTCCAACGGCTCCGAGGGCGCAACATAATCTCGCTCCTCACCAACCTGGCGGTAGCGGGCGGAGTCGGGCACGATGATATACTCCCCGTCTTCGACCTTGCCTCCCTGTTCCAGGCGGCGGTGAAATCGCAGCGAGTTGAAACGGCGCATATCGACCCACGATGTCAGGTTGTAGCGCACCCGCCAGCCGGGGGGGCCGCCCTGTCCGGCCATCGTAAACACAAACGACTCGATGCCCCGCTCCTTGGCCTGGCGACTGACCGAGACCGTCGCCTCGCCCACCGGGAAGTATCCCAGCTTGGCCTCATAGCGGAGGGTCTCCCCCACCTTGAAGGCGTAGGGATTGGAGAGGCTGCCCAACAGGGCGGCATGGACCAGAAGCAGTGCGAGTGCCGACATGACGGAAATATACCTCCTCGACCTCGACGGCACGCTGTACTCCGGGGACGCCGCCATTCCCGGAGCCGCTGAGGCGCTGGCGCGACTCCGGAAGCGCGGAGTTCCCCACCGGCTGGTCACCAATACCACCAGCCGGTCCCGTGCGATGCTGGTCAAGCGCCTGCGGGACTTCGGCTTCGAGGTGTCGGCCGGGGACATATTCACC